>JBCFBD010000008.1:3877-60167 GCA_038562455.1 Anaerolineaceae bacterium
TTGCGCTCGCCCTGGCGGCATGTGGTCCTTCAGTGACACCGACCGCCACCCCTGTAGTTGAGCCTACCGCCACCAGCGCTGCGGTGGAAGAACCTGCCACAATAGATGAACCTGATGAATTCGCGATGTATGCTCCTAACGCGGTGAGCGGCGCGATTGTCACTGCTGGCTCCTCGACGGTTTTCCCTCTGTCGGAGCGGATGAAACAGCGGTTTGAAGAAGAAGGCTTTACAGGCCAGATAACCATCGACAGCATTGGATCTGGCGGAGGTTTTGAGCGTTTTTGCGTGACCGGCGAGACCGATGTCGCTAACGCTTCTCGCGCCATTAAATCCAGCGAAGCGGAGTCCTGCAATGCGATCGGCCGCGAGCCTCTGGAATTTCGCGTCGGTACGGATGCACTGGCAGTAGTCGTGAGCAGCGAAAACACCTTTGTTAGTGATGTGACATCTGATGAACTGGCGATGATTTTTTCGTCAGCCGTGAAGTGGTCGGATGTGCGTACCGAGTGGCCGAATGAAGATATCCTACGCTTCATCCCCGGCACCGACAGCGGAACTTTCGATTATTTCGTCGAAGCCATCATGGCACCTGCCTACAAGGATGCAGATGGGAAAGCCAGTGTAGAGAATGGTGAAGCGGCCATCCTGGCAGCTGGAAATTTACAAATGTCGGAGGATGACAACGTCCTGGTGCACGGCGTCGAAGGGTCGCCTTACGCGATCGGATTCTTCGGGTTTGCGTATTATCAAGAGAACAAAGAAGCGCTGAATGTACTTTCGGTCGATGGTGTGGCTCCGACCGCTGAAACAGCGGAAAACAATAGCTATCCCATTTCCCGCCCGTTGTTCATCTACTCGACCGCCACGATCCTGCGCGAAAAACCGCAAGTGGCTGCCTTCGTGTACTTCTATCTCACCAATGTCAATAACGAGATCCTCGATGTCGGTTACTTCCCAGCCTCTGAAGATGCGCTGCAATCTGCGATCGATGCCTGGATTGTCGCAGTAACTGACTGATTGTTTACGGTTTCACTCCTTCTTAATCCTTCCCCCGGCATTCCGGGGGAAGGAATGCCCTTGGAAGAAAATAACGATGGATAAATTAATCACTGAGAAGAATGCAAGCGGTTATCCAGAGCGAATAGAGGGTTTCCATAAGAGGCGGCGTTGGTCAGAAACTCTCATCCAAAAATCCTTGTTTTTAGCAGGAGTATTTTCAATTTTTACCACGCTCGGGATCGTCTACACCTTAGGTAAGGAAGCATTATTGTTCTTTAATCGCCCAGAAGTAAATTTGATCGAATTCCTTACTGGCACGCATTGGCAACCTCATATCGGGGAGTTTGGCATCCTACCGCTGGCGACGGCGACCTTGTTGACCACAGCCATTGCCATGTCAATTGCCATCCCCCTGGGACTGACAGTTGCCATTTTTCTATCTGAATACGCCTCGCGGAAAGTACGCAACTCGCTCAAACCCATCCTGGAATTGCTGGCTGGCATCCCCACGATTGTATACGGGTATTTTGCGCTGACGTTTGTAACACCCATCTTACGTGATATTTTGGGCAAGGATGTCGTGAACATTTACAATACCGGCTCTGCCGGGTTGGTAATGGGGATTCTCATCCTCCCGCTGATCGCCTCGATCAGTGAAGACGCGCTGGCGTCTGTGCCGAGAGCATTGCGCGAGGCGGCGTATGGGTTGGGGGCAACGAAAAACGAAGTCGTGTTCAAGGTTGTGGTGCCAGCCGCCCTTTCTGGCATCAGTGCAGCGATCATCCTGGGCATTTCGCGAGCCATTGGTGAAACAATGATCGTGGCGGTGGCAGCCGGGGCAGGGCCGAACCTGACACTCAACCCCTTCAAAGGGGCCGAAACGCTTACCGGTCATATCGTGCGCATCTCGAGCGGTGACCTCAGCTACGATTCGATTGATTATGACAGCATTTTTGCCATTGGACTGGTTCTTTTCCTGTCGACGTTGATTTTGAACATCATCAGTCAATGGATCGTGCGCCGCTTCCGCGAGGTGTACGAATGAATCCTTCCCAAACAAATTCACGGGATATCTTTACTGATAATCTGGCTGTACGTACCCGCGCAGGAAAATCCTGGCAGGTATTGTTCCTGTTGGCGACTGTGTTTGCCATCATCACCCTAACGCTGCTGATGGTCAACATTATCGATAGCGTTTTCGGATATGTTATCGTGGATAGTAAGGTCGATGCGGCGACGTTCACAGTGAATGGCATCCCCATTGAGGAACAGACGAAGGAGCAGTTGATCGAACTGTTGCGCACGAACCTATCCAAGGGGGCATTCAACAAGCTGGAGAGCGAAAAATCTTTTGATAACCGCTCCCGCGCTGAGGTGCTTGCGCTTATCGAGGAAAGGTTATTGAAATACGACGTGATCGAAACCTGGAGTTTGAGGGACTCCCTCTTTAACAAAGCGGACGTGAACAATCAATATGCCGCGGTGCTAGCGGAAAAACCCAATGCGCAATTGAAATTTGTTTCCTGGTTGACCTGGCAGCGGGTCGTGAGACCTCAATCCAGCGAAGCGCTGACCGCCGGCATCCGCACTGCCATACTAGGCTCACTGTGGACGATCGTAATCACTATCCTGTTCGCGTTTCCGATCGGTGTGGGGGCGGCGATTTACCTGGAGGAGTACGCGGGTAAAAACTGGTTCAATCGCGTGATTCAAACTAACATCAACAATTTGGCCGGCGTGCCTTCGATCATCTATGGGATTCTCGGGTTGGCGATTTTTGTACGTACACTCGAACCTTTATCGAGCGGTTCTTTGTTTGGTTTTGTTGACCCCACCACCGCCAATGGCCGAACGGTGCTTTCGGCCGGGTTGACACTTGGTCTGTTGGTTTTGCCATTGATCATCATCAATTCACAGGAGGCGATCCGCGCTGTGCCGCAATCACTGCGTAATGCTGGTTACGGACTGGGGGCTACCAAATGGCAGATTACCTGGTCGCATGTGCTGCCCAACGCACTGCCCGGAATTCTCACTGGCACCATCCTGGCAGTTTCCAGGGCGATCGGTGAGACTGCTCCGCTGGTGGTGGTAGGCGCATCGACTGCCATTTCTTTTGATCCATCCTCGCCGTTTTCCAAATTCACAACCTTGCCCATTCAAATCTACCAGTGGACAGCACGACCTCAAGCAGAGTGGCAGCACCTTGCTGGTGCAGCAATATTAGTTTTACTGGTATTATTATTAAGCTTGAACGCAATCGCCATTGTGATGCGCAATAAACTTTCGCGCAAGTATTAATATTTTTTTGGAGTATTACATGATCGAGAATGACACTATAATCGAAACACGCCATCTCAACATCTTTTACGGCAGCTTTAAAGCCGTAACCGATGTGAATATATTGATCCCTGAGAAAAAGATCACTGCCATCATCGGCCCGTCCGGCTGCGGTAAATCGACCTTGTTGCGCGCATTCAACCGTATGAACGAGTTGATCCCGGGATCGCATATCGAAGGTGAGATCATTTATAACGACAAGAACCTGTATGACCGGGACGTCGACCCGGTGGAAGTGCGCTATCGGATTGGGATGGTATTTCAACGCCCCAACCCATTTCCAAAATCGATCTATGAAAATGTTGCCTGGGCTGCCAGGATCCACGGGTACAAAGGCAGCCTGGATGAACTGGTTGAAACCACCTTAAAAAAAGCTGCTCTGTGGGAAGAAGTTAAGGATATACTTAAGCAGTCAGCGCTATCATTATCCGGTGGGCAACAACAGCGCTTGTGCGTGGCGCGGGCGCTGGCGATCCAGCCGGATGTGATTCTCATGGATGAGCCGGCTTCAGCGCTTGACCCGATCGCGACGTTGAAAATTGAAGAGCTGATGCAGAGCTTGAAGGAGAATTACACGATCGTGATCGTCACGCACAATATGCAACAGGCGGCGCGTGCATCGGACTACACAGCAATGATGATGCTTGAGGATGGGACAAGGTCTGGAACAGTCATCGAGTTCGACGATACCAACAAGATTTTTACCCGACCCAGTGACAAGCGCACCGAGGATTATGTGACAGGCAGGTTTGGTTAAACTCTATTAGGTGAGGTTAGAATGAGGGCAACATTTGAAGCGGAACTGAACTTCTTGAGAGATGAGCTACTGCTGCTGGGAAACCTGGTGGAACAGCAGATCATCGATTCAGTAGACGCGTTCAAGAAGCGGGATGTCAATGCGTCTAAAGAAATCATTGAGAGGGATCTGAAGGTCAATGCCAAGCGCTTCGCCATTGAAGAACAGGTGTTGATCACCATCGCCACGCAGCAACCCATGGCACACGACCTCAGGCTGCTGGCATCCATCCTTGAAATCGCGGGCGAACTTGAACGTATCGGTGATTATGCCAAGGGGATTGGGACGATCAATATCCGCATGGGCGAGCAAGAATTGATCGTGCCGTTGATCAAGATCCCTTTGATGGCGGAAAAATGTGCCAGAATGTTGCATGAATCCATCAATGCGTTTATCAATGAGGACCTCGAAATAGCCAAGGCCATCCCTGTTGAGGATGACGAGGTGGACAGGCTGTATAACGAGGTCTATCTAACGCTGTTGCAACTCGTGGCAAAAGATGAAAACAGCATCGAGCGTATTAGCTGGATCCTGTGGGTGGCGCATAACCTAGAGCGTGTGGCAGACCGCGTTACCAACATCTGCGAACGGACGATCTTCACCGTGACCGGTGAACTAAAAGAGATCCGTTCATCCGATCAGTAACTAAAACTAATTTAATTACAAAAATTGGTGTCAGGCGACACCAATTTTTGTGTTAACCTCGGATTAAGGAAAGAAAGATTTATTCGGTCGTTTCGGGATAGCGGGTCAATTTCTTCCACAAACCTGGGATGACAAGCATCACCACAAGGATGAGCGAGACGATCGGCGCGAGGGCGAAAAGCGAGAAACGACCCAGATCCTGGGCGGTTACAAGCGCCAAAGGAAGACCTACGACAATCTCGGTGATGCCAGCGACCAGCCCGACCACCCGCAGCCATTCGCGTGGTTTGAGCAGGATACCCGCGGTGACAACACCCCAGCCGAGCATGGCAACCCAGTGCAGCTTCTGCACAAGCACGAAGATATCAGCGCCCACGGTTATGATGCGGCTCGTGCTGGAGACGCCGTTCATCCAGCACACGATGTAGGCGATGCCTGTGAGCAGCGCGAGCAGTGTGCGGCTCCAGGAAATCCCTTCCACCGTGCGCATTAACAGGAAATAAATCACCAGGTACGGGAAGAATAGGGTGAAATAAACCGGTGGCAGGCTCGCGGCCAGGAACGGGATGTTGATAAAGAAGCTTGCCAGCAATGCCAGGATGATACCGATGACTGAAAGCGGGAACGCCCAACGGCGGCGCGTGAAGTAGCCGTAAGCACTCACACCAAACATTACTGCGCCAAGCAAACCGAGATTTGCCAGCAACGGATGGATGGTCTTCAATAAGATTTCGCATCCCGGTTCGGCACTTTCAGCATGCATGCCGACCTGGTACCACTGGAAGAACAATACAAATTGCCCCACAATTCCGATGATTGCAGCGATTGCAGCCACAATACCCCCCAATTGAAATTTTGTTTTCATGTACTCTCTCCTTTTGGATTTTGGAATGAGAATTATTAATGGCAGGAATTACAGCCTTTGTAATACGTAGCGTTGTTATGAGCCGCAACGTAGATGATGGCATCAGGCTTGACCTCCAAGTTGCAACCGTTGCTCAAAAAGTCAGGTTTCCCTTCCCATTGTAATAGTTGAACCTCACAGGTTATGTAGACGGTGTCCTCCCATGTGTCGTTGCAGACTGGACCGCTGACGACCCGGTCAAACATGAGGATCTTATTGCGAATTTCCATCTCCACCTTTGAGAATGATTGCCCGGCAGAGGTATCAGGGGGAAACAGGCTAGGATCTTCAAGGTAGGTGATACTGCCGTCAGGGCAAGTGCTTTGAGAGGAGCAAGCCGCTAACAGGAAACAAGCCAGAAGCTGGCAAATAAAACCGGTAACTTTCATGGATTTTCTCCGCTCAGATTTTTAAATATTATGCTCCGCCAGGCGAAATGATTCTTTGACAAAGGTTAAATAGGCGAAAAAATCCTACGTGATATACAATTATCCAAACTCCCAATTAGGAGGAGAAATGGAATATCCCCAAGAAATCATCGGAAACCCGGTTTTCAGCCGAATTACTTCTGATACCCGCGAACATATAGCGGGTTTGGCGATAGAAAAGGAGCTCAAAAAAGGAGCTTTCCTGGTCAACCAGGGAGAGGTATGGCCTTACCTGTTCCTACTCACACGCGGGCAACTTGTGGCAGAGAAGGATTCATTTGATGGGCGAACCTTTATCGCAGCCTCATTCAGACCTGGTGAGGTATTTTGGGGAGTCAGTTTCTTTATTGACGATTTAGCGATGCCTGCCAACCTCAAAGCCTTGGAGGATTCCTCGTTATATCTCTGGACGCAACGGGATCTAAAACCGATCATCGAGTCCAACGGGGAGCTCTCCTGGGAGATCAGTAAGTTGGTCGTGAGCCGGATGCAATTTGTTAGTGAGATCATTGAATCGATGACGTTTCACCCAATCGCGGTCAGGCTGGCCAGGCTGCTGGTGGGCATTGCAGATGGCGCGGGCGGCGCTCCGATCGAGCGCAACCTGACACTTGACGATATGGCAGCGCGCATCGGCAGCACGCGTGAAATGGTCTGCCGTCTGCTTTATAAGTTTTCAGATGAGGGATTAATCAAAATCACGCGCACAGAATTTTCTGTCACCGACGCGGTTTCTCTTTACAAACGGGCGCAAAAATAATATTACACGTGTCGATCGATCGACGAGGTCAGGTGGGCGCCAAAAAGGACGATCCAGCTGATGAAGTAAATCCATGCCAGCAGCGCGATCATCTTACCCAGTGAACCATAGATGATTTCATACCTGGCCAACCCGCTGGAAAGATAGGCGCTGAAGAATATTGTGATGATCTGCCAAAGGAAGGTCACCACGACTGCTCCGGTGAGAGCGCCCATCTTGTTGACCTTGATCTGGGGCACCCAGAAATATAGCGCGAAAAGCACGAACACTCTGATCAAAACGGGGAAGATCTGCGTATAGAAGTAAGACGAGAGAAAAGCACTGATCAAGGAATAATCGAGGTTGATACCCAGACTACTCACCAGGTGCCTGAATGTTAGTGAAAACGAGGATAGAATCAAAACCAGAGCGAGGGCGGCGATGATCGCCAGCGACCAGAGACGCATACGGATGAAGCTGTGTGGCGCGGCGGCCGGCCAAGCTGCGTTAATGTTGCGGATGATGACCGAGAACACCGAAGTGGAAGACCAGAGCAATCCCAGCACAGAAATTGCGGAGACCGCTCCGCGCACCTTGAAGATCTGTTCAATGTTGCTGATGATGAAATCCTGCGAGACCGGGATGATAGTTGGCAGGAAGTTGATCAGTTCATTTTCGACAGTTGCCTGGTCAACGAAAAACGAACCGACTGCTACAAAACTCAACACCAGGGGGAACATCGAGAACAGTGTATAGTAAGAAACGCTAGCGGCGGCTTCAGAGCCCTTTTTTAATGTGAAGGTAAGGAAAGAACCGCGCAACACCCTGGAGAGCAGGGTGAAAAAGCGCTTCAGCATCGTTTGGGTACGCGCGAGGAAGTCGGATAGTCTTGTGTTCATGGATGGTTTGATTTTACCCGTATTTTGCTTTTTATTCCTGCACGGTTGCCGGTTGGCTGAAGGGGTTGTAAGCAGCTTCAAGCTGTGAGCGGAATTGCCTGGTGTACAGTTGATGGTACTTGCCCTGCAACCGCAGCAGGTCACTATGCGTGCCCATTTCTGCGATCTTACCTTCTTCGATCACCAGGATGCGATTGGCTTTCTTGATGGTCGAGAGACGATGCGCGATCACGAAACTAGTCGCTGTGTCAAGCAGATGCTGCATGCCTTTCTGGATCAACGCCTCAGTAAGCGTGTCAACAGAACTGGTGGCTTCGTCCATCACGAAGATCTCGGGTTTGGCGAGCACAGCCCGCGCGAGGCTGAGCAGTTGCTTTTGCCCGACGGAGAGGAGATTGCCGCCTTCTCCCACCTGAGTGTCAAATCCCTTTTCAAAACGTATAATGAAATCGTAAGCACCGATGACTTTGGTCGCTTCGACTATTTCCTCATCAGTCGCGTCCAGGCGGCCGTAACGCAGATTCTCAGTGATGGTACCGGAAAAGAGGTGCGGGGTTTGCAGCACCACACCAATACGCGACTGGATAGCTTGCAGCGACAGGTTGGTGTAATCACGACCGCCGATGTAGATGCGGCCTGTCTGCGGTTCGTAGAAGCGGCAAAGCAGGTTGACGATGGTGGACTTGCCTCCGCCGGTGGGACCGACTAACGCGATGGTTTCGCCTCGTTTGACATGCAGGCTAAAGTCGCTCAGCACGGGCTTTTCTTCTTCTTCATAGTGGAAGGTGACATGATCGAAGATAATGTCGCCTTTGATCGTACCGGGGTCAATGGCGTGGGGGCGGTCGGTGATCTGCGGTTCTGAGTCAATAAGTGAGAACATCCGCTCAGCCGATGCGATCGCCTGCTGCATTTCGGCGAACACCCGCGCGATATCCTGGATTGGCCACATCATAAATGTGATGTAGGCTACGAATGCCTGGATGCCGCCGGCTGACATGCCGCCGGTCTGCGCCTGATGACCGCCGAACCAGACGACAGCGGCGACCGCCAGTGCAGAAACCATCTGCACGGTAGGCAGGAAGAGCGCACTCAACCAGGCGGCCCGGAAGGCAGAGTGATACATATTGTTCGTTAGCACAGAAAACTCGCCGAGGTTCTCACGTTCACGTCCGAGCGCCTTGATCACACGCACACCGGTAATGTTCTCGTTGTACGCGCCAACGATCTTGGAATTGGTTTTACGCACCTCACGATATGAGACTAGGATGCGCTTCTGGAATTGCACTGCGATCAACAGCAGCACGGGCAGCAGGGCGATGACAATGAGGGTGAGCTTCCAGTTGATGATGAACATGAAGATCATCGAGGTCAAGATGCTCATCAAGCCCCAGGTGCTATCCACGAATCCCCACGTGACCAGGTCGGCAACTTTTTCAGAGTCCGAGGTGACTCGTGCCATAATCCAGCCGACCGGGGTTTTACTGTAGTAATTCAAGGAGAGCGCCTGCAGGTGATTGAACATCTTTTTGCGCAGGTCATAACGGATGCGCTCACCAAGAATACCAGCGAGGTAAATGAACAAAAACACGCTGCCGCTTTGAACCAGAATGACGATAGCATACATGACCAGGATACTGATCAGCGCTTGCTTGTTGCCTGCCAGTATGCCATTATCGATGATCAGTTTGCTCAAATAAGTGGTCACCGCGTCGATGCCGGCGACAAGAGCGATGGTGATCATAAATCCGATCACCCATTTCTTATGCGGCGTGGTTAATTGCAGAATGCGGGAAAAGACTTTCCCGTTAAACTTGCTCTCGAATTCTTCTTCCTCAAAATATGTGTCAGGCACTGGCCAGCTCCTTCTCCAGCTCATCTTCGATGCGTGTTTGAATGTTGAAAATTTGCTGGTACACGCCTTCCTGTTGGATCAGGTCGGAATGTATACCCTGCTGGATGACATGTCCCTGGTCCATCACCAGGATCAGGTCTGCGTTCGCGACACTCTGGATGCGGTGGGCGATAATGAAAGTGGTACGTTCCTTCATCAGGTTCTGCAGGGCTTCACGGATCTCTACCTCGGTTTCCGTGTCAACTGAAGAGGTCGAGTCATCCAGGATCAATATACGGGGGTTCTTGAGAATCGTGCGCGCGATGGTCACACGTTGCTTTTGCCCGCCGGAAAGGGTAACACCGCGTTCCCCGACCAGGGTCTGGTAGCCTTCCTGGAACTTTAGGATGACGTCGTGAATGGCAGCAGCGCGCGCTGCCTGCTCGACCTCTTTGTCATCTACTTCACGTCCGACACCGTAGGTGATGTTTTCGCGGATCGTGCGCGAGAACAGGAATGGTTCCTGCTCGACAATGCCGATCTGCTGGCGCAGGTACTTGCGCGGGTAGCGGTTCAACTCGACGTCGTCAAGCATGATCCTGCCCGAGGTGTATTCGTAGAACCTGGGCAGCAGGTTCACCAGTGTTGACTTACCCGACCCGGTGGAACCAAGCAGGGCGATCACCTGGCCTGGTTTGACCTGGAAGCTGATCTGCTCAAGCGTGTGGTCGCCCGGTTCGTACTCGAAAGTGACATCCTGGAATTCGAACTGACCTTTGAGACTGCCTTCAGGCTGGTAATCTCCGAGGTCGAGTGGTTCGCGGTTTTCCTTGATGATGTCCATCACTCTACCATAGGAGACCAGCCCGGTCGAGGTTTGCACGATGACCCTGCCCAGGTTGCGCAGCGGGTAGATGATGTAGACTACCAATCCGGCGTAAGCGACGTATGTGCCGACGCTGATCTCACCGTTGATCGCCATGAGCGCACCGATCAGATAACCGGCGAGAATCTGAATACCGCACAGGATATCGGATACAGGCCAGAAAAGGGAGTGCATAAGCAAAAGCTTCTTACCGCGTACGAATTTTTCCCAATTATCCTTTTCAAACTTCTCAATTTCGTAATATTGGCGCGAGAAAGCTTTCACCACGCGTACGCCAGAAAGGTTTTCCTGAAGGGTAGTTGATAAAATAGCTTCCTGCTCCTGGTAGGATTCGTATGCCTTGGTGACCTTTTTAAACAGGTAGATCGATACCGCCAGCACAAATGGAATCACGATGATGGAGATCAGCGCGAGCTTGGTATTCAGGTTGAGCAGCGTTACAAAGTTGATCACGAATAGCAAAAGGATGCGCCCAACGCTGATCGCCTGGTCGGAAAAGAAACGCCGTAAGGCGTCCACATCCGAAGTCGAGCGTTCGATCAACTCACCGGTCTTGGTATTAGAGTGGTACGTAAAGCTGAGATGCTGGATGTGGTCGTAAAGATAATTGCGCAAGCGGCGTGTGATGCCTTCAGCGGTCTGGCTGGCAAGAACGCTGCTCAGGAAGGCAAAACCGCCTTCAACCAAGGCGAGACCTACGAATCCCAGTGCGATATATGGCAGACCGATGCCTGCTCCCTGTGAGACAAAATAAGTGTCGATAAAATAGCGCAGCAACAGGTAGGTGAAGGTTTTTGCCGCGGCTGATACACCCAGGCTGGTGACAGCACCGAGGTAACGCCAACGGAAACCGAGCATCATCTTCCAAATTCCTATGAAACGATTCTTCGAGATGGTAGATTGAAGGTTAAGATTGACTACCGTAGTTTTTTGATCCATAAAAAAATCCTCTTAAATACAAAACCAGCATTAATAAGGGAAGATCGGAAAATCCGCAACGTATATACGATACTCAGGGCTGAAAGGTTTCATCGATCCGTTGGCAATCTGGACAAATGAATGAACTTGTGCTGCCGGTGCGGATCTTTTCGATGGTGGTTCCACATGTCGGGCAAGGTGAGCCAGCCTTGTAGCCGATGAGAATATCCTGCATGCTGAAACCACCTTTTTCGCCATGGAGGTTGCTTTCATAAAAAGCACCGCCTTTACTGATGCTGGGTTCCAAACCAGCGTGAATGGCGTCGAACAGCCGATCAACCTCAGCATCTGTCATGGAGCGCAAATAGCGCATTGGATGCAGGCCGGCGAGGAATAGAATGTCGTGAATGTAAGCGTTACCAATGCCAGCGATCCTGGACTGGTCGAGAATAAAAGGCTTCACACGCGATGATCGGGTTAGAGAGCGTGCCAAGGTGTGGAATTCCTCACGGGAGAGGTCAAGCGCGTTCGGTCCCAGCCTGGCGATCATCGGGACCGAGTTGAGGGAATTTAAAGCGGCGAAGTACGCATAACCGAACCACCAGAAATTGACTGTAAGGCAGGTGTCGTCAGCGAAATCTAAGACCAGACGAAATTTTGCGGGCATCTGCTGCCTGGTGGTAAGCAGGATTTCACCGCCCATACCAAGGTTGAGAAGCAGCCAACCGAGCGAGGTGCGGGTCTTGATCCATTTGCCATGGCAGGAGACTTCCTCTATGGCTGCTCCGGTAAGTGCGGCTGTAAATTCCTCCGGCGACAGGTTAAGGCATTTCGGTTGCAGCACTTCGATGGATCTGATTTTCTTACTGGGCAGCGCCTGGTTCATTTCATAGGCACGGGAGAGAATTTCAGGTAGTTCGGGCATTTCCATCACCTTTTATTGCAGGCATCAACTGAATAGTATAAGCCCAATCCAGCCGATCCAGTCGATTTTATTTGCATCTGAAAGAAATGTTATATAATCAAATCACTATACTCGTTCAAGATTGGAGGAAAGCATGGCAAGTGTAACGTTCGATTATGTTGTGAAGAAGTTCGGCGATTTTACCGCCATCCAGGACCTGAGCCTGGAAATTAAAGATGAGGAGTTTTTGGTGCTGGTCGGTCCCTCAGGTTGTGGCAAGACGACAGCGTTGCGCTGCCTTGCTGGATTGGAAGAGGTCACGTCAGGAAAGATCTTCATCGGCGATCGTCTGGTGAATGATGTTCCGCCAAAAGATCGCGATATTGCGATGGTCTTTCAGTCCTATGCGCTTTATCCTCATATGTCGGTGTTCGATAACATGGCTTTCGGGCTCAAGTTGCGCAAACTGCCCAAGGAACAGATCCTGCAGCGGGTCGAAAATTCCGCCAAGATCCTGGGTATCGAGGGGTTGCTCAAGCGCAAGCCACGCGAGTTATCAGGCGGGCAGCGCCAGCGTGTGGCCCTGGGACGCGCGATCGTGCGTGAACCGAAGGTTTTCCTACTCGACGAGCCGCTCTCCAACCTGGATGCCAAGTTGAGGGTGCAGACCCGCGCTGAGATCAGCAAGATCCACAACAAGCTGGGTACCACCTTTGTATACGTGACCCATGACCAGACCGAAGCCATGACAATGGCCGATCGCATCGCTGTGATGAACAAGGGCATTCTGCAACAGTTGGATACCCCCCAGGAGCTGTATGACAGACCCGCAAATCTTTTCGTTGCCGGTTTTATTGGCACTCCCGCGATGAACTTCTTCACGATGAAACTGGTTAAAGATGGTGACGTTGTGTTCGTTGACAACGGTGAATACAAGATCAAGTTGCCCGCGGACAAGGCAGCGAAAGTGATGCACTTGATCGGAAAAGATGTTGTCTTCGGCATCCGCCCGGATGATATTCACAACCCGGATTACTCGCCTTCCAATATTCACGGTGAGCATGTTAAGGCGAAGGTGGATGTGGTTGAATTAATGGGCAACGAGATCCTGGTGTACCTGGTAAACAACAATGGCAATAACTTTGTTGGCCGTGTTGATCCGCGCTCGAAATATGTCATTGGGGAGACATCGGAAGTGATCTTCAATATGGATAACTGTCACATCTTCGATCCGAGTGAAAACCCGGAGAACCCGGTCGCTATTCGCTAGACATCTGTAAATTTGCTTTATAATGTAGCGCGAGAGTCTTCTTGCGCTACATTTGTGCTAAGAGAAGGAGTAATCATGTATAAGGTTGTATTACTGCGCCACGGCGAAAGCCAATGGAACCTGGAAAATCGCTTTACCGGCTGGACCGATGTGGACCTGACAGAGAAAGGCGAAGAGGAAGCCAGGCAAGCCGGTGTTTTGATGAGACAGGAATGCTTCGAGTTTGATGTCGCCTACACTTCGGTTTTAACCCGCGCCGTGCGTACTTTGTGGATTGCGCTCACTGAAATGAATATGGTATGGATCCCGATCATCAATTCATGGCGTTTGAACGAACGACATTACGGCGCGCTGCAGGGATTGAACAAGGCGGAAACTGCTCGGAAGTACGGTGATGAACAGGTGTTGATCTGGCGGCGCAGTTATGACACACAGCCGCCCGCGCTGACTGATGACGATCCACGTTACCCCGGCAACGACCGGCGCTACTCAGATATGACCAGGGAAGAGCTCCCATTAACTGAATGTTTGAAGGATACCGTGGCCAGGTTTCTACCCTATTGGCACGGTACCATCGCGCCAGCCATCAAGTCAGGCAAGCGTGTTCTCATCGCGGCGCACGGCAACAGTCTGCGCGCGCTGGTGAAATACCTGGATAATATTTCCGAAGAGGAAATCGTGGGATTGAATATTCCAACCGGTGTGCCATTGGTTTATGAACTGAACGACGAACTCAAGCCCATCAGAAGTTATTACCTGGGCGACCCCGAGGAAGCGAAGCGGAAAGCTGAAGCGGTCGCCAACCAAGGCAAAGCGAAGTAGAACACAACCGGCAGATTTTTCTGCCGGTTTTTTGTTATTTACGAATGAACTTGGTAGGTACGAATATACACAGCAGAGCTCCGATGATTGTCATGACCCCGACATAGATAAAGGCATCAGACCAGAACTTCAACGGGTAAAGTCGGATGAGAGTATCAGACTCGTAAAATAACCATGTGTCCCCCTGGAAAAACAGGCCGTGAAAAGCAGTGAACAATGCACTGAAATCTATGAATGTGGATAGGATAACGAGGAAGATCACCCCCAGGGTAAGCCAGCCCCCCAACGTGATGGATTTCCAAAGCTCTTTGAGATAGCCGAATTTCCAGGCAGTGAGACCGAGGAGCAGCGTTACGCCCAACAGGATATACCAGGCAGTTAAAGCTGACTGCACCAATACGCGCACATCCAACATGTGGCTGAGTTCGCGCTCGTTGTAGAGCGGGGTGCCGTCTTCAAATTTCAGGGTTGCCAGGTAATCGTCCGGTTCAGAGTTGATCAGGTAATCCATAGAAGGCTCACCCCATTTGAGTCGTTCAGCGGTGGTGAATCCGTAGGGGTCAGAAGGGAACTTGGGCAGATTGTACTCCACCGTGAGGAAAAGAGGGTTGATCAAAAGGCGGATAGCCATCATGATAAGTATGAACGGTACGACGAGAGTTACCAGGATCGACAGAATCTTAACGATCAATTTCATTCAAGGCTCTCCGATTCTCCAGAAAAGATAAAACTCAGAATGATCGAATTGGTCACATGTTCGACCGGCGCACGGTCATCGGTGAACACGAGGCCGGATGCAGCAGGGATTGGTTGCAAGCCCTCGTATGTGGCTGCCATCACCTCGAGCAGAAGAGGGGGCGTGGTTTCGTCCTGCAAGAGATAAACGAAGTTGGCGCGGAAGTTCTCGATGCTGGTTTGCTGCTTAGAGGCGAAGATCAACGTGTTAAAGGAACCTGACAGATCAGAAATGTAGATGGTCGGAAAAACGGTTTGGATCGTGGCGGCTAGGGTATCCACCAGGCGGCGGTCGGTTGGAGCGCGGCCGACGTTGATGACCATCACGCCGTCTGCATCGAGATGGTCGAACACGATCTGGAAGAACTCGACGGTCGTCATGTGCCAGGGGATGTAAGGCGGGCGGTAGGCATCTACACTGATAATGTCATACTGCTGGGGGCTGTTTTCCAGCGCCCAGCGCCCATCCTGAATGATAACGTTGAGGCGGTCGTTTTGCATCGCAAAGTACTGGTTGCCGACATCGACGATGAGAGGGTCGATCTCGATGCCGTCCACTTTGATATTCGGAAAAACTGCCAACAATTCGCGGCTGGTGGTGCCGGCAGCCAATCCGACGATGGCTGCATTGGTGATGGCATCCGTGGTCACCGGTGCGGGATTGAAGAACGGCGCGGAGATGACCTGCTCCCAAGGACCATTGTAGTTCAGCGTGTTTGGGCTGTAAATCGAGTGAATGCCCTGTCCTTCGTTCAGACGCAACAAAGTGAACTCGCCTTCCTGCAGAACCTGTATGTAGTTGTAAGTGGACTCGCCCTCGAAGACCATTCCGGTGGTTTTCTTGTCGCTGCCAGTAACACCGAATATGAACAATACGATAAGCACGATCGGCATCCAGGAATATGGCAGCAGCCCTCGCCATTTATTGATTAGGTATAATCCCAGCAAAGCGAAGAGCATCAGGATGGCAGATAGAACGAGGAAACTGCGGTAAGTACCTAACAGTGGGACGAGGACGAGAACTGGCAGGAATGTCCCAATGAATGAACCGAGGGTTGATACGGCGTAGATCTGGCCAGAGACCCTGCCCGCGCTTTCCTTGTCCTCGATGGAGAGACGGATAGCGAAGGGAGACGCCATACCCAGCAACGTCACCGGGACGATGAACAGGATCATCACTGACGCGAATGAACCCATCAGCACACCCAATTGGAGGTTGTCGAAAGCCTCCGCTGCCAGGCGTAGGATAGGCCTCGAAATGAGGGGAACCAACCCGATTGCCAGAGAAGACCAGGCAAGGATGCTGAAGAATGTCTTATAGGAGGGTGAACGGTCAGCCCAGCGGCCGCCGATAAAGTACCCTGCGGTTAAGTAGATGAGGATTAACCCGATAATGCTTGCCCACACCAGGTTGCTGGTGCCAAAATAATTACCCAACAGCCTGGAGGCGGCCATCTCTACAGCCAGGGAGACCATACCGGAGACAAACACGATGACGAACGTATATTTTCGCATTGGAGTGATTATACTTGATGCCCCGCAGGTATAATAAAAATCAGATGGAGGAAAACATGCGTCTGCTCAATGTAGGCAAAATGAAGGAACTTGAAAAGCAAGCCGACAGCGCCGGTTTTACCTATGCAGAAATGATGCACATTGCCGGGGAAGGCATCGCAGAATTCATTATGCAACGGATTGGGAATGAATCGAAAAATAACGCCGTAGGCTTGATCGGTAAGGGTAACAACGGCGGCGATACGCTCATCGCGATTACCACCCTGCAGAAAGCAGGCTGGACCACACTCGCTCTGTTGGTGGGCGAACGAGGCAAGCATGACCAGCTGCTGGCGGCTTATACTTCAAGTGGTGGGGTGATCGTTGAGATGCCCGTAATGAAAGATTTCCAACGTGAAGCAATTGGTGAGGGTTTCATTCTCGACGGTGTGTACGGCACGGGGTTTCATCCACCCCTGCCGGGTGCAGTTATTGACGCTCTCAAGTCTGTACGCCTTGCTTTACCGAATTTTGACTGGATCGCAGTGGATTGCCCGTCAGGGGTGGATTGCGAGACTGGTGAGGTCAGCGCTGGTACGCAAAAGGCCAGGTGGACGATCTGCCTGGAAGCCGTCAAGACGGGCTTGATGACCGAAACGGGTTTTCCGTACTGCGGTGAGCTCGCGGTGGTTGAGCTGGGTCTGGCGCGCTATGATGCGTCAAAAGAAACAATCGACGACATTGTCTTGGATGACCAACTCTTGCGAGATACGTTGCCGGTTCGCAAGACGTTTACTCATAAAGGGAGTTACGGCAAGACAATGGTGGTGGGCGGAAGTGTGAATTACTCGGGCGCGCCTGTGCTGGCGGGTAGGGCGGCTTATGCCGTGGGCACTGGACTTGTGCAGGTGGCTGTACCTGAGTCGATCGGGCAGGTAGCGCCGGCGGGCAGCCCTGAATTGACCTGGCTCATCCTGGAGGACGGGGGTGGGGTCATCTCCGAACTAGCAGCAGACACATTGAAGGAGAATATTGCCTCTGCGCATAGCCTTGTGATCGGTCCGGGGATGGGACGGGAAGCCACGACGCAAAAATTCATCGCCAGGCTGCTGCTGGAGGCTGCGATACCCCAGCAGGTGCGGACCGGTTTCCCCGGTATGACGTCTGGAAATGCAAACCAACGTGTAAACCGTGTACTTCCACCTTTAGTCGTCGATGCTGATGGGTTGTATCATCTTTCGAGGGAAGGTGCATGGCAGGACAAATGTAATGCGCGCCTGGTGTTGACCCCCCATCCGGGAGAAATGGCCCTGCTGACCGGCAGGAGCGTGGAGGAGATCCAAGCAGATCGCTTGCGCGTGGCGAAGGAATTTGCGCGCATGTGGAACCAAGTGGTGGTGCTGAAAGGCGCGTTGACCGTGGTCGTGGAACCGGGGGGCAGGGCAGCAATTGTACCGATCGCGAGTTCCAGTCTGGCCAAGGCAGGTACGGGCGATGTGCTGGCTGGCATGATTGGCGGTCTACTGGCGCAATCTTTGGAACCATGGCAGGCAGCTTCAGTTGGTGCATACCTGCATGCCCGGGCGGGTTTGGCTGCGGCGGAAATGGTTGGCTGCAGTGAGAGTGTGCAGGCCAGTGATGTGATCCGTGCAATTCCACGTGTATACAGGTCTCTGAAAACAATCGACCTCCCGTGAAAGGGAGGTCGAATTTTGTCTTTTGGAAATTATGCGTGCGGACTATTCTTCTTCAAGCACTACGGGTTTCTTTTTGATGGTGGTTGCGGCTTTGTCTGCAGTGGTCTTGATGAAGGATTTGGTCTTTCCTGTCGCATCGGTGGCTAATTTTTCGGCTTTTTGAACAGTCTCCTCGGCGGTCACGGTGGTTTTGTCTTTCAACTCGATTGCCTTTTCCTTAAGTACAGTGCGGGTTTCTTCACCAGACTGGGGTGCGAGCAGCAGGCTGACAACGGCACCGGTGATACCACCGACAAAAAACCCTACGAGGAAAGCGCCAAAACTATCTTTGTCTGACATGTCATATCTCCTTTATATGTAAGATGGTTATTTCTTAAACAGACCGATCAGGTCAATCAATTTTCGCAACCCGGCAACCGAACTATTGATCTTGATCACAGGGGAGGCCAGGTTGTCACTCAAAAAGGTCGTGGTACCCTTTAAAGTGTTCACAGTGTCACTGCTGGATTTTAGGATTGGCTTGATCTCGTTTTGCAATAGGTTGATCAAGGCAGCCATTTGAATTATGAGTACGACAAGGGCAGTGCCAATCACCAGTGAGACCAGTGCCATCAAAATGATGAAAATATCACGCACCTGCGAAGTGGTTTCGTTGCCAGCTCCCGCCAGCAGCACAATACCGGTGACGATGATGCCGAGGACCAGCACTGCAACGAGTACGAATACCCAAGTCTTACTCTTACGAGTGTTCGCAGTATCCACGGTATCAGGTGCGTCTAAGAGTTCCTTATATTCGTCATTTATCATACAAACTATTATAGCATACTCAATTCGTCCGATTCGAAAACCGGTTACTAAGAGGAACCAGTTTTGCTTGGGATGCGGCTGTAAAACTGTTTCAACCTTCAGCCAGTAGGGAGATGCAGCAGATAAGCCGCATTGTTGAGTTTCAATGGCATAAAGTCACTATTAATTGAGTAAATTCCATGCTTCCGTTCAGCGAAAAAACTTGATAATTAATTGAAAGTTATGCATCTTCATGTTAAACTTAAAAATTGCCATGACGCCGCTTACTTTTCTATCTGGTCTGTTACTTGGATTGCACTTGCTAATCCATTCCGTTTCCGCAAGCGGGGATGTTCTTATTTCATACCCAGAAGCTGGCGAGGTGGTGGATGGGCTGGTGGGAATCCGGGGCACTGTCCCATCTCAGGATTTTGCGTCTGCCAAGGTAGCGTATTCTTACATGGCTGACGCGGACGACTGGTTTCTCATTGCGCGTATCGAGCAGCCTGTGGAAGACAGGCTCCTGGCTAGCTGGGACACGACCACAATCACAGATGGGATCTATCAAATCAGGCTTACTGTTAAAACTACTGACGGCAGTAAAATCGAAAACATCGTTAAGGACTTGCGTGTGGCTAATGACTCCCACCTGGTGTTGCAGCCAGAATCGGATGGTGAAGTTATAAAGATTCAGTCGACTCCGGTACACAACTTGACGAGCGTAATGCCAACAGCACTGCCAGCCAATCCGGCGGCTATTGATGACAACTTGTTCAATCGCTCCATCCTTATCGGTGGTCTATCGGGCGTCGGCACTGTGATTGTGTTTGTGTTGTGGAAAATATTAAGAAACCACCTCAATCGTTGAGGAGAGAGAATTATGCCGATATTTGAATTCCTACACAAGAAAACGCAGCCTGTAGAAGAGCAAACCCTCAAAACGATCATGATCGTGGGATTGGGCAACCCCGGCCGGGAGTACCGCGAGACCCGTCACAACATCGGTTTCATGGTGGTGGACCGCATGGCTGAGAAGCATGGCATCAAGCTCTCGCGTGTGCAGAACAAGGCTATCATCGGCAGCGGGATAGTGGCGGGGATGAAGGTGATACTTGTTAAACCACAAACCTTCATGAATCTATCCGGGCAGGCGGTCACAGCGCTGGTGCGCTTCTACAAAATTCAGCAGACGGAGCTGATCATTGCGCATGACGACGTGGACCTTCCATTTGGCACCATCCGTATGCGCCCCGGAGGGGGTTCGGCGGGGCAAAAGGGTATTGCCTCGATCATCAACTTGTTGGGCACGCAAGATTTTCCCCGGATGAGGATGGGCGTGGGGCGTCCACCTGGTCGAATGGACGCTGCTGCCTACGTGCTACAGACATTCTCTCTCTCTGAGCAAGAAATGCTGCAGAATTTTCTCAACAAAGCGGTTGATGCACTTAACTGTTATGTAGAGAATGGACTGGAAACGGCGATGAACCGTTTTAATCAAGCTGATCCGGGTTAGTATGCTCGACACACTCAGGAAGTTGCCCGAGTACCAGGAATGTCTGGACGCGATCAAACTTGGCCGCCAGCCGGCGACGCTTGGTTTGATCCGTTCTGCTCGCCTGCCGGTGCTGGCTGCCCTGTGTACGGACCTCAATGTGCCGATCCTGCTGCTAACTGACCGGTCGGATCGCGCCGCGTTAATGTTTGATGAATTAAGCTTCTGGCTGCCTGACGTTCCACGAGTGTACTTCCCGGAACCAACGCCGATGTTCTACGAAAACGCAGCCTGGGGCAGCCTGACCCGGCGCGACCGCCTGCAGGCATTCAGCACGCTGGTGCAATATTTCAAACCTGGCAGTAAGAAACCGGACACGCCATGTGTGGTGGTTGCACCGCTGCGTGCGGTAATGACCCGCACCTTGCCGCGACGGGAATTCATTCTAGCCAGCAAAACGCTGCGCCTGGGTAGTCAACAGAACCCTGAGCTACTTCGGCGGGAATTTGTACGTCTGGGATATGAAAACACAGATGTGGTGGTTGAGCACGGGCAATTTTCGCGTCGCGGGGGCATCCTGGATGTCTGGCCACCAGCTGAACCCTTCCCGGCACGACTGGAGTTCTTTGGGGATGAACTGGATACATTGCGCTACTTCGACCCGGCTTCCCAGCGCACGGTGCGAGCATTGGAATTGATCGAGGTGACACCAGCAAGGGAATTCATCCTGCCTGATAAGCCAGGCGAGTCGGTTGATGGGAAGGAACCGGACGAATTTCTCATTCCGGTATTTCATCCAAATGCCGCCACTATTCTGGATTACCTGCCTGCCAATGCGTTAATCCTGGTTGACAGCTTTTCTAATATCCAAGAATTTGGGGAAGAGATCGAAGAGCAGGCATTGAAGAACCGGGCTGACAATGTGCGGGAGGGTATCCTGCCAGAGGAATTCCCGAACCCCTACCTTTCATGGTCGGACCTGGTTGAGACGGTCACCAATCGGCGCTGGATGGAAATGGTGCGGCCTTTTGGTGAGGAAGGCGAGAACCTGGGTTCAAAGTTCCTGCCCGGCATGCGATTTGCGGGGCAGATCAAGCATTTCGTCACCTACCTGGAAAATTGCTGTAAGGCTGGTGACAAGACGGTAATCGTCTCGCGCCAGGTCCCGCGGTTGAAAGAGATCTGGGGCGAAATGAAAGCCACGTGCGATCCCAATAATCAACCCAGGTTTGTCGAAGCCACACTCGGTGAAGGTTGGGATCTGCTGCTCGAAAACGACCAGGTGTTGCATTGCATCACTGATGGCGAGATTTTTGGTTGGGAGAGACCCGCGCCGCGCGCGAGACTGCAGGTGAAACATATCCCTCCCGAATCCGATTTCGCAGATCTAAAGATCGGTGATTGGGTAGTGCACGTCGATTACGGCATCGGCAGGTTTTCCGGTTTGGTGCGGCGCTTTCTCGATGGAATGGAGAAGGAATTCCTGTTGGTCGAATATGAGGGCGGCGACCAGGTTTTCGTGCCGATCCACCAGGCGGATCGATTAAACCGCTACATCGGCACCGGCGGCGAGCCGCCGCAGCCTTCACGCCTGGGCAGCAACGAGTGGAGCCAGACCAAGCAATCTGTACGCGAAGCGATCATTCAGGTGGCGCAAGACCTGTTGGAGTTATACGCGAAGCGCCAGACAGCAGTGGGTTACGCTTTTGGACCGGACACCGCGTGGCAGCAGGACCTTGAGGCGAGTTTCCCGTATGTAGAAACTGACGATCAGTTGAAGGCGATTCGCGATGTCAAGCTGGATATGGAAGACAACAAACCGATGGATCGGCTGCTGTGCGGGGATGTGGGCTATGGCAAGACAGAAGTGGCGCTGCGTGCGGCGTTCAAGGCGGTGATGGACGGGAAACAAGTGGCGGTGTTGGTACCGACTACCGTTTTGGCGCAGCAACATTACGAAACCTTCAGACAACGCCTGTTGCCCTTCCCAGTCAAGGTGGAAATGCTTTCTCGGTTTAAAACCCCAAAGGAACAGGATGATATCGTACTGCGCACCCTGCTGGGAGAGGTGGACATCGTCATAGGTACGCACAGGCTGTTGACGGGCGATGTGGCTTTCAAAGACCTGGGATTAGTGATCATTGATGAGGAGCAGCGCTTTGGCGTGACACACAAGGAACATTTTAAGAAGCTGCGCACAGAGGTGGATGTGTTGACACTCACCGCTACGCCCATACCGAGGACATTGTACATGGCGTTGACCGGGGCGCGGGATATTTCCATGATCAATACGCCCCCTGCTGAAAGACTGCCTATCATCACGCACATCGGGCCGTATTCCCCCAAGATCGTACGACAAGCCATCCTGCGCGAGCTTGACCGAGGCGGGCAGGTATTCTTCGTGCACAACCGCGTGCAGACGATCGAGGCGATGCGCCAGCACTTGAACAACCTGGTACCAGAAGCGCGGGTGGCGATCGGGCACGGGCAGATGCGCGAGGATGAACTCTCGCAGGTGATGACGCGCTTCACTAAAGGCGAAGTGGACGTGCTGCTCTGCACTTCCATCATCGAATCGGGGTTGGATATTCCTAACGCCAACACGCTCATTGTCGACCGGGGTGATGCCTTTGGTCTGGCACAGTTGTACCAGCTGCGCGGACGTGTGGGCAGAGGCGGGCAGCGCGCGTTTGCGTATTTCTTCAAACACCGTAAAAAAGCTCCCACACCCGAGGGGCAGGAACGGCTCGACACGATCGCGGAGAATATGCAGCTGGGGGCGGGGTACTCCATCGCCATGCGTGACCTCGAGATGCGCGGCGCGGGCGAAATGTTGGGCACTCGCCAATCAGGATACATTGCCTCCGTAGGCTTCCATCTCTACACCCGGATGCTCACGCAGGCGGTCAGACAGTTGAGGCGGGCGGCTGGCGAGAAAGTTGAAAACGAAGAGGACGGAATCAAAACATCGGGTTACCTGCCGGTCAGTGTTGACCTACCGCTTTCGGTTGGAATTCCGGTCGATTACATCCCAGACCAGTCGCTCAGGCTGCAGCTTTACCGGCGAATGGCGAATATTGAAGATCTGGCGGAGCTTGACCAGCTGCAGGAGGAATTCACCGACCGCTTTGGTCCACCTGTTGAGCAGGTAAAGGACCTTTTTTTTCAGCTGCGGGTAAAACTGCAGGCGGGAAAAGCCGGGCTGGTTTCAGTGAGCGCGGAGGGTGATCAGATCGTGCTGCGGTTTCCACCGCTGCCCAATGGGGTGAGTGCCAGGGAACTTCCACCGATTGGGTTGCAGACGCGTTCGGGGCGCAATGCCTATTGGATGAAGTTCTCAACTGATGATGACACCTGGCGCATCAAACTGCTGAACGTGCTGGATGTTATAATTTCGGCATGACCACGATCTTAATCATTGAGGATGAGCAAGCACTGGCCAGGGTGTTGCAATCCTACCTGGAAAGGGAGGGTTACTCGGTACTGGTAGCAAACCGGGGGGATACTGGCTACGACCTCAGCATGACAAAGAAGGTTGACCTGATCCTGCTCGACCTAAACCTGCCCGGCATGGATGGGTTGGATATCGCAGCTGAAGTGGTGAAGCAAAAAGACATACCAATCATTATGGTCACCGCGAGGGTGGAAGAGGTGGACAAACTCAAGGGGCTGGACATTGGCGCGGACGATTACATCACCAAGCCTTTCTCACCACGCGAGGTCGTCGCACGTATTAAATCGGTGCTTCGCAGGGTCAACAAAGGAAAAGGAGAGACCGTTAAACTTTCTTCCGCCAAACTTGAAATCGACGAAATCGCGCATTCTGTTCATAAAGCAGACCAGATGGTTGACCTGACACCATCTGAGTTTGAAATCCTACTTCTGCTCGCCCGCAACCCGGGCAGGGTCTTCACGCGCTTGCAACTGCTTGACGCCATGCAGGGACAGGCTTATGAGGGTTATGAGCGCACAGTTGACGCACACATCAAGAACCTGCGCGCCAAAATCGAAGAGCATCCGCGCAATCCGGTGATCATCAAGACCGTCTTTGGTGTGGGATATAAACTTGCTGCGGATAATGAGTAACTCATGAGACTTTCATTACGCGTCAAACTGATTCTGGCATTTTCGATCGTGGCGATCGCAGCGGTACTAGGAATCGTGCTTTTCGCCAACCTGGAAAGCGAGCGGCAGGTACGTACCTACATGGCAAGAGGTGGTCGGTACGGGTTAACTTCGTTGGTGGAAAACCTTGAACAACATTTTGAAAACCAAGGTTCGTGGGATGGCGTTGACAGTGTGTTCGCCAACTCTAATTTTCGCAGCGGGCGTAATAATCAACGCGGGGAAAACATGGGCATGCAGCTGCTAAATGCTCAGAGGGTAATCGTGTGGTCAAACAACTCTGCCGCGGTCGGAGCGATACTTGATGAGAATGCAGTTAGCGAGGCGATCCACCTAGTGAATGACAAGCAAGCCATCATCGGATACCTGCTGGTTGATGGCTCTTTCCTGATCCAGGTAGATGAGATAAGCCCATTCGTCACCAGGTTGAAGACCGTTGTCTTGTATTCAGGGATCGCCGCTGCGCTGCTGGCCGTGCTGTTAGCTGTACTGCTTTCAAATTACTTGCTGAAACCTGTCAAAGCGCTAACGAAAGCCTCCAATCAAATGTCATCCGGCGACCTTTCGACGCGCGTGAAAGTGAATGGGAAGGATGAACTGGCTGAACTGGCAGCCACTTTCAATCACATGGCAACCAACCTTGAGATTGCCGAGGAGAGGAAGAAGGCCTTGACTGCCGATGTAGCGCATGAACTACGCACACCGCTTGCGGTGCAAAAGGCGCAGCTTGAAGGTATGCTGGATGGCGTGATCCCAGCAAACAGTGAGAACCTGGAAATCGCGCTACAGCAAACCGACTTTCTCTCCCGGCTGGTGGACGACCTGCGCCTGCTTGCGATGGCGGATGCTGGCGAGATCCATTTCGAGGTGCGCGAAACAGATCTACAGCGATTGATCGAGCAGTTGGCAGTCCAATTTGCGGCGCCGATGAATGCCGATGGCACGCGGATCATAACGAATTATTTGGGTTATCGGAGTGGTGAAATGGTCATGGTTGACCCGGACCGACTGACCCAGATCCTACATAATTTACTTTCCAATGCCCAGCGCTATGGCACAAGGGGAGGCGAGATCCACCTGACTGTAAGCCTTGATCCTTCCACTATTACGATCATGGTCAAGGATGATGGAACGGGTCTGCCTGAGACTGCCCTACCCCATCTTTTTGAGCGATTTTACAGGCACGAGAAAGCCCGCAGCCGGGACACTGGTGGCACCGGCTTGGGATTGGCTATTTCGCGCAAACTCGCCCTACTAATGGGCGGCGAGCTCAGCGCGGGCAATCATCCGGATGGCGGGGCAGTTTTCACTTTGAAATTGCCGGCCCATCGAAATAATCCCTAATACAGAACAAAAGTGCTATAATCATGTTGCTATTACCTGTTAACAAGGATTGAGGATGGAATTCAAACTTCAAGCGCCATATCAACCAACCGGTGATCAGCCTGAGGCGATCCAACAACTCATCGCAGGCGTGCGTAATGGTCAGCGCGACCAGGTGCTGCTGGGGGCAACAGGCACGGGCAAAACATTTACCATCGCCAACGTTATTCAACAATTACAGATGCCAGCGTTAGTGATGGCGCATAATAAGACCCTGGCAGCCCAGTTGTACTCAGAATTTCGTGAGTTTTTCCCCGAAAACGCGGTGGAATATTTCGTCTCGTACTACGACTATTACCAGCCTGAGGCGTATGTCCCAAGGCATGACCTGTATATCGAGAAAGAAACCGAGATCAACGAAGAGATCGACCGTATGCGCCTGGCAGCCACCACCGCGCTCATGTCAAGAAAAGATGTGGTCATTGTCGCCTCAGTCTCGTGCATTTACGGCTTGGGCAACCCGGAAGAATACGGCAACGTGGTTGTGGAGCTGGTCGTCGGGGAGATCTTCCGACGTAATGCGTTGCTGCGTCGCCTGATTGAAAGCCAGTACCAACGCAATGACTTGGAGCTGCGCCCTGGTGTGTTCAGGGTGCGGGGCGACACAATGGAAGTGTTCCCTGCTTACGAAGAAAAACGTGCCTACCGCGTGGCGTTTTTTGGCGACGAAGTGGAAAAGATCGTTGAGTTTTCGCCGCTGACCGGAGAAATCTTTTCTGAGCCGCAGCGCATTGAAATCTACCCGGCCAAGCATTACATCGCCAGTGAAGCCAGGCTGAAACAAGCAATCACGGATATCGAAAAGGAATTGGAAGACCAGGTGAATTACTTTAAATCCAATGACCGGCTTCTCGAAGCACAGCGCATCGAGCAGCGTTGCCGCTATGACTTGGAGATGTTACGCGAGGTGGGGTACTGCTCTGGCATCGAAAATTACTCGCGGCACCTCGACCAGCGGCCTAAAGGCTCTGCGCCGTGGACGTTAATGGATTACCTGCCGAGCGAATACCTGCTTGTGCTGGATGAATCTCACATGACAGTACCGCAGATTCGGGGTATGTACAACGGAGATCAGTCGCGTAAGTCCACGCTGGTGGAATATGGATTCAGGCTGCCTTCAGCGCTCGACAACCGGCCGCTGACCTTCCAGGAATTTGAGAAGGTGATGGGATACACCATTTACACTTCTGCGACCCCGGCGGAGTTTGAGATGAAACGCGCCAACCAGATCGTGGAACAGATCATTCGACCAACCGGGTTGGTGGACCCACAGGTGGAGGTGAGACCTACCAAAGGCCAGGTCGATGACCTTTACGCCGAGATCAAGAAGCGAGTCGAAATTGGCGAGCGTGTACTTGTGACGACGTTGACTAAACGCATGGCAGAGGACCTTTCGGATTACCTGCTTGAATTGGGATTGAAAGTGAACTACCTGCACTCTGAAGTCGAAACGCTTGAAAGGGTGGGGATCCTGCGCGACCTGCGTATGGGTGTGTTCGACGTGATCGTGGGCATCAACCTGCTGCGTGAAGGATTGGATTTGCCGGAGGTATCATTGGTCGCCATTCTCGATGCTGACAAGCAAGGGTTTCTCCGCTCTGCCACCGCGCTGATCCAGACGATCGGGCGGGCGGCGCGTAACGTGAATGGCAAAGTGATTATGTACGCAGACCAGGTGACGGACGCGATGAAGACGGCGATCGAAGAGACCGACCGGCGGCGCAAGAAACAGATGGATTACAATACCGCTCATGGCATCGAGCCGTTCACGGTGGTGAAAGCCGTGCATGATATCACGGAGCGATTGGCGTCACCTGTGGCGATAGCAGAAGCCCGAGGTGAATATAGAGCAGGTGAGAGTGCACCGCGCATGCCGTTGAACGATATGAAACGACTAATCGTGGAATTAGAAAAGGAAATGCGACAGGCCGCGAGCGAATTACAATTTGAGCAAGCTGCGGTAATCCGCGACCGGATCATTGACCTCAAGATGCTGCTGTCTGAAGAGTCAAACCTGCCGCCATGGAATAAAGCCCGCCTGATGGCGGGAGAGATCGAGTAACTAGTGTGTCTTAAGCAGTTGGGGCGATCGAAAACTTTGTAAAGGCATTGTCAGATTCAAACCAATCGACGCTCAATTCTGTGACCAACGCTGCAGAAGGTCCTATGCGAATCATAGCGATGAATTTCTCCATGTTTTCCTGATTCCCCTGAGCAAAGATTTCCACGCGCTCGTCATAAAGGTTACGCACCCAGCCGGTGACGCCGGTTTGGTCAGCAATATTTTTCACGAAGTATCGAAAACCTACCCCTTGAACCCTGCCTTGCACCAGCATGTGTGCACTTACTTGATCGGTCATGATTTTACGTACAGTCGTATTTTCTTGCAGATTAAGTTTTAGAATTGGTCAGTTTCTTCGAATTCGTCTTCGAAATCGTCAAGCTCGTCTTCAAAATCGCTGAAATCATCTTCGTCCAGGTCGTACTCCTCACCCTGATCACGCTCGAAAGCGAGTGGCTCCAAACCACTGGCGGTGGAAAGTTCTAAGTTTTCGAGAGCCTTTTCAATCCAATCGGCTTCATCCTCGTCCACAGCGCTCTCCAGCAGTTCATCCAGTTTTTCTTTTACTTCATCGCCGCCGATCTGCGAAAGCGACCAGATCAGCGCAAGTTTGAGCTCCTGGTCATCGACATCCGCGTCCAACAGCGAGAGCATTTTCCCGCGGGAGGAGGAAAGTTCCAACTCACCGGCCGCACGAACAGCTTCGAACTGAACCTCAGGAATATCCGATGCGAGCATGCCATCCACTTGCGCTGCCCAGGCTTCATCCGCAGAGCGTCCCATAGCGCATAGCGCGCTGGTGACCCAGGCGTTGTCTTCAGAGAGATAAGCGTTTTGGATCATACCTGGTACAGAGGGGTGACTGGAGTAGCCGAGGGATTCAAGTGCGCGCCGCTTCACTTGCACATGGTCGCCGCTTTGCATGATGGAAAGCAGGTGGTCAACGACCTTATCCTTCATTTCAGGACGCAGTGCGTCAAGTTCACCCAGCAGGACGTATTTCCCTAGTAGTGAGGCGGCGGTGGCACGAGCGTCGATATCGGCATCTCGATCGGCGAGGTCAAGGAGTTTCGGGATGAGACCCGGGTCTTCGCTTTCCCACAATAAGCGCAGGGCGTAAATACGTACCGACGGGTGCGGATCCGACAATAACTCGCGGGCGATTGTATCAAAATTTACCAGTGTATCCGATTCCATCACGGTTTCAAGATCTTCCAGCAGGTTCACTTTGCGCATTTCGGGCAATGCCTGCCAGATGCCCATCAGGTCTTTCAGGTGCTTACGAGAGAGGTCTGAGAAGCTGCGCAAATAACGGGCAGGGAAAGGCGTACTCATATCCTGAAGTGAATCCAGGACGAGCTTGAAATCGATAGGTTCTGTCGTTTCGACCATTTCTTAAGACCTATCTTGGCAACACGATGGGATTAACAATATCGTTGATCACCAGAATGACCATCAGCATTAGTAATAGCGCATAAAAGACCATGTGCACCCTGCCTTCAAAGGCTGCAGGAATCTTTTTCTTGAAGAGAAGCTCCGGCAAGAGGAAAAGGATGCGTCCACCGTCAAGGGCAGGGATGGGGAGGAGATTCGTGTAGCCAAGAGCGATGGAGATCACTGCGAAGAAATATAGGGTGTTCAACCCTGCCATAGCAGGGTTTTCTGCGGCTTCCTGTTGGTCAACTGTCTGCACCTGGGCGTAAATATCATAGATGCCCTTGACGCTCACCATGCGCGCATCTGATGGCGCGATCTGCCCACTGATCAGGCGCACCGGCAGCATGATCAACTGGTACCCCTGGTCCAGCGTGGTGATGAATGCATTTGGGATAGCCTGAAAGAAGGAGACTTTTTGCGCTGGATTGGTGATAGTGATCCCCAGAGGACCCTGGTTTTCAGGCCAGGTTTCGCGCGGGGTGGAGATGATTGTAATCTCTTCATTATCGCGGACTAAAACGATCTCAATCGGTTCACCAAGATGAGCGGATATCTCGGCTGAGAGTTTCTCCATGCTGTCGATGGGTACCGCATTCACAGATTTGAAAATGTCGCCGGCAACTATGCCGCTGGCAGCAGCCGGAGTGCCTTCAGTAACGTCAGAAATTTGCACCCTTGTGGGATCCGGAGAACCCAGGCGGGTGAATAAAACTGTGATGAGGATGAACCCTAGCAGTAAATTGAAGGCTGATCCTCCCAAAAGCGTGATAAATCGATTGATCGGTTTCGCCGCGAGGAAACTACCTTCCTCGGTATCGGTATTGTCCTCACCCTTCATGCGGCAAAAACCGCCGAATGGAATCCAGTTTAGAGTGAAATCCGTTCCACCTGCTCGGAAAAGACGTACCATTTTTGGTGGGTATCCGATGCCGAATTCTTCCACCTTGATCCTGCTCATGCGCGCAAAGATAAAATGTCCGAACTCATGCAGCAGGATCAACGCACCAAAGAAGAGCACGAATTCGAGGATGGTTAGGGCGGTACTACCGAATGTATTCATAAATATCCTATGTGTTACAAGTTTTCATAATTATAAACGCATAAATATAAGAAAAACGTAAGCGAGGCCGGTAAAATAAATGGGTGCACAGCACCCATTTACAGACCATAGAGGTTTAACGGTGAAGATTATTAAGCGAACCAGACTTTGGTCATGAATAAGACGAGCAAGATCCAGACTGTTGAAAATACGGCTACGATGAGCAACCCGGCGAGAACCGCGTACCAGGTATAGCGCCTGGCTTCTCTTTGAGTCAGGGGGTCTGCAGAATTGCTGGAATGACTGTCCTCAGGCAAGGTGAACATTGGGTGACGAACGTGTTTATCGTGCCAACGCATGCCTTCGACATCCATGTTGCAGATCACCCGACCGTCATCGTCTTCGTATTTCTTGAGTTCATGTGCCATTTTTACACTTCCTTATCAATAAAGGTGGCAAACCACCATATGACCAGGTTCGATTTCTTTCTGAACAGGTACAACTGTCTTGCACTTTTCCATAACCCTCGGACACCTGGTGTGGAATTTACACCCTGCTGGCGGGTTTGCAGGTGAGGGGATGCTCCCCTCAAGGATGATACGGTTCAACTTCGCCGTCGGATCGGGGACAGGCGCAGCGCTCAGCAGTGCCTGGGTGTACGGGTGCAGCGGGTTGCTGAAGATCATCCGCTTGGTGCCGTACTCGACCAGGTTGCCAAGGTACATCACACCCACGTCATCAGAAATATGCTCAACCACTGAAAGATCGTGGGAGATAAAAAGATAGGTCAACTGGTATTGATTCTGCAGGTCTTTGAGCAAGTTGATGATCTGCGCCTGGATGGATACATCCAGAGCTGAAACAGGCTCATCACAAACTACAAATTCCGGGCTCAAGGCGAGCGCCCTCGCGATGCAGATACGCTGGCGTTGACCGCCAGAGAACTCATGTGGATAGCGATCTTTGTGATGCGGTTCAAGACCACAGTTCTTCATGATCGTATCAAGGTAATCATCGTATTCCTTTTCGGGAACGATTTTATGTTCCTTGACTGCTTCACCGATGATCTCACTGACCGGCAGCCTGGGGGAAAGGCTTGAGTAGGGGTCCTGGAAGATGATCTGCATCTTCGGGCGCATGGAGCGCATCTGATTCCGATCCAGCGCGAAAATATCGAATCCGTAGAAGAACACATCTCCGCTGGTCTTTTGGTTTAAACGCAGGATAGTCTTTCCGACTGTGGTCTTGCCACACCCGGATTCTCCCACAAGTCCCATGGTGCGGCCGCGCTTGATAGTGAAACTGACACCGTCCACAGCCTTCACGTGCCCGACCACGCTTTGCATCAAACCAGCTTTGATCGGGAAGTATTGCTTAAGGTCTACAACCTCAAGCACCTTGTCGTATGTTTTTATCCTTTTATCGAGGCCATTTTCTTCCATTTGTTACGCCTTTGCCTTATCAGGTAAGTAATGATAACACGCTGCCATGTGCGTACTGGTCACGTAAAGCTCAGGGGGATATTCGCCATCGCAAGTGGAAAAACGTCTCTCGCAACGGTCCCTGAAGTAGCAGTAATTGGGCATGTTGATTGGGTTCGGAACGCTGCCGGGAATGCTGTACAAACGGTCAACGCTCCGGTTGATCACGGGTTTTGATCTCATCAATCCCACGGTATAAGGATGTAACGGATTCTGGAACACTTCAGTTGCGGTGCCTTTTTCGACAATGCGTCCAGCGTACATTACTACCACATAATCTGCCATTTCGGCGATTACACCGAGGTCGTGAGTGATCAACATGATGCTGGAATTGATCTTTTCTTTGAGGTTGCGCAACAGATCAAGGATCTGCGCCTGGATGGTCACGTCGAGGGCAGTGGTGGGTTCATCCGCGATGATCAATTTTGGATTGCATGCGAGCGCCATGGCAATCATGACGCGCTGACGCATGCCGCCTGAAAGCTCGTGCGGGTACATTTGGTACACTCCGGTGTTATTGGCGATGCCTACAGTATCGATCATTTCGAGTGAAAGTTTCTTTACTTCAGCTTCGTTCATGTGGGGATTGTGGAGCTTGATCACCTCGTCGATCTGGTCACCAATGCGGAATACCGGGTTAAGGCTGGTCATTGGTTCCTGGAAGATCATTGAAGCTTTGCTGCCGCGAATAGTTTCCATCACCGAGGTTGGGGTTTGCGCGATATCGTAGACTTTGTTACCTGTGTCGAAGCGAATCGCACCATTGACGATCTGACCCTGAGGTCTTTGCACCAGTTGCATCAGTGATAGAGCAGTTACGGATTTGCCGCAGCCGGATTCACCGACCACGCCAACCGATTTGCCCTTGGGAATCTCAAACGTCACCCCGTCAACCGCTTTTACAGTACCAATATCCGTGAAAAAGTAAGTGTGCAAGTTGTCGAACTCCACCACGTTAGCGGGATTCTTCATCTTGGTGAGGTATTCACTTTCAGGCACATTCGTGCGATTACGTTTCTTTTCGATCTTGTCTGTTATCCGCCTGTTCTCACGCGAGATTCTAGCCAGTTCTCGCGCTGAAATGCGGTTGATATTTCTGTTATTCGATTTCTTCGTGATCCTGTCGAGTAAGGATCTTTTTTCTACATCCATTCAATCACCTACCTTTTCATCTTTGGATCAAATGCATCACGCAGACCATCACCGACAAAGTTGAAACCGAGTACGGTGAGTAAAATCAGCATACCAGCCGGAATCCACATGAACCAGTAATTGGTCATGACAAATGCATCTGACGCCACGTTGATGATGCTGCCCCAGGAGGCCAACGGATACTTGATGCCGAGCCCGAGGAAGCCCAGTGTGGCTTCGGTGATGATAATTCCACCTAACCCTGCTGTGGCCTGAACGATCAGTAGAGGCATGACGTTTGGCACAAGGTGTCTGAATATCCTGCGACTGGTGCGAATGCCAGTCGCTTCTGTCGCGACCATGAAATCCTGTTCACGCAAGCTGAGGATTTGACCGCGGACGATACGCGCGACACCCGTCCAACCGAGGAGACCCAAAATTGCCATGAGCAGGAAAATTCTTACCATCGGTTCGACTTCGAGTGCATCCATGACCGAGCCGAAGATGAGCACCATCGGGTAGAAGGGGATGCTGTTGAAGAGGTCAACAAAACGCATCAGCGCCGTATCAACCCAACCACCGAAGAAACCTGAAATACCTCCGATAATGATGCCGATAAATACCTCAATGAGGATGACCACAAAACCTACCAAGAGCGAGACGCGACCACCATACATCAACCTGGTCAGCAGATCCATGCCGTTGTTATCGAGACCCAGCCAATGTTCTCCTGATGGGTTTTCATACATGCGGATCAGTTCAGTCGGTGTTTCACGCTTGATGTTGTAGGTCATGTTAACCCGCACAATTGTGTACTCGACCGTATTTCCACTTTCATCCGTATAGGTAAATTCGAGGTCTCGATTGTTGATCGCTTCACGTACCACACCTTTGAAATCCACATTGAGGAAGATCGATTTGTCAATAGGATTGACAATAATATCCGAGACTTCTGCGAATTCCTCTCCAGATGAGCTCAATATCGTAGTCAGCCCTTCCTCAGAGCGAATAGAAAATCGCTGGTCACCAACAAAAAAGAATGTTTTACCTTCAGCGATCGCCTGAGTGCTTGCCAACTTGAAGTCATAGGAATCAACCATGGAGGCGTCTGACTGGGAATATGGGTCGTAGACATTCAACATTGCCAGCGCGACATCTTCATCAGTAGAAATCATGGTTGATTTACGCTCTGAGATAATGTGGTATGTAAGATCGCCCAGTTCAAAAATTGTAAGCCCTTCATCGATCGCAGCCTGATATGCTTCAGTAAATTCCGGGGTGATCACGAAGCCATTCTTAGGCTGCATTTTACCCATCAGAATTTCAGCCACGGGGTTCAATTCGAGAATGCGATAGGTATCTTCACCTTCCTCCACGTAGGAATAACTGGTTCCACCTGAGGAAAAGGTTTCAGTTTTCTTGCCTAGCGCGAGCAGGAATTGGGCGCGATCTGCGGTGCTGAAGGTTTTGCCTTGTACAGTCGTATAGCGCAATTCCTGGTTATAAATGGCTCCAGCATAATCCTTGACCATTGTACCGACGCCCTTGAATACCTGTGTCTGGGTGAAGGGAGAGAGCAACGGACCAAGGAAGGAGAACACGAACATCACCACGAGGATCGCCAGTCCGACAACGGCGAGTTTGTTGCGGATGAAGCGTTTGAAGACCAGCATACCAGGCGACATGACCTTGATACGCCTCGCGTCATCCAGATGCATTTCCTCTGGTGGGACAGGCGAGATGGGTTGGGGGTTAAAGCTTTGGGAGGTGGGCTCAAAATCAGTCATTTCACCTCTGTTAATTTGCCCTGACACGAGGATCGACCACAGCGTACATAATGTCCGCGATGATCAAGCTCACCTGTGTAAGTAGGATGAGAAATGTGGTGTAGAACATGGCAAACGGTATATCCCCACGGGTGATCGCCTCAAAAGAGACGTAGCCAATCCCTGGAATTTGGAAGAGGGTTTCTGTGATGAGTGCGCCTCCAAACATCGAAGGGATGAGGTAGCTCATGTAGGAAACCAATGGAATCAAAGTGTTACGGAAGGCGTGTTTATTGATCACAACTTTTTCAGAAAGACCTTTAGCGCGCGCAGTCCGGATATAGTCGGAATTAAGCACTTCGAGCATGTTGGTACGGGTATACCGCATAAGACCGCCGACAGACAGCATCATTAAGGTTACGATCGGCAGCACCATGTGATACCCGATATCCACGACCTGTTGGAACGGCGTCATTGAATTGAAGAACCGGCCTGTCAACCCGTAAAGGTCGAACCAGCCTAACTGGATAGAAAAAATGTATTTTAAGATTGTCGCGAGGAAGAATGTTGGCAGCGAGATCCCCGCGAGTGCAAATACAGTGATGGCGTAATCTGTTTTACTGTATTGCTTTCGCGCTGCCAAAATACCTAGTGGAATCGAAATCACCAATTCCACAAAGAAGGTGATGATGTTGATGATCAATGAATACCAGATCACTTCACCGAACTTCTTGGTGACTGGAACGCCCCAGTGCCAGGAGTCGCCGAAATCTCCCCGGACGGCGTTGCCGATCCAACCAATGAACCCCGGGATGATCCCTACGTCCAATTTGTAAACCGCGTTGAGCTGATCCAGCCATTCCTGGTAAGTTTTTGTACTTAAGGGATTACTAGCGCGCTGTCTAGCTATCGTTTCGACGTACGAAGCTGGTAAACTGCGGATCACCGCGTAGACCACCATCGCGCCAAAGAAGGTGATGAAAATTCCTAGGAATAATCTCCTCAAGATAAAATTGCGCATGTTGTTCCTTTTTTAATCCTTGCGTGTTTTGTTTGTATGAATGAACATACCACTGCGAGGCGTGAGCCCACCCTTAGGTGGGCTCACGATTTTCTTGCTCAAAGCATTACAAACACTTCGATATTGTCTATCGCATCTCGAGAAGTTCAATATCATTCTGCCAGCCCCAGAAGGTGGTGATATCGGGGGTGATGGTGTCGATATTGACACGCTGAGTGCTGAAGACGGTGGAGTTCTGGCGCTGATAGGTGGGAATCTCAACAGCCCAGTCGATGATGATATCGAGAGCCTGCTTGTAAATGGCTTTGCGGAAGTTCTGGTCATCGCTCTTGCGGGCATCAATAATCAGTTGATCCAGTTCAGGGGAGGTGATGTGGTAGTGGTTGGATTCGGATCCACCCGCACCCACAACACTGGAGCTGTGATAGACCTGGTACATATCAGGATCGATTGTAGCACCCCAGGCAGCCGTCCAGAGTTCCTGAGTAGCTGAATCCAGGGCATCCCATAGGATGTTGGAATCAGCAGGATCGTTGATCTTGAGCTCGATACCGATGTTGGCAAGGGATTCTTTCGCGCCGGTCAGAATTGCGAACGCGGGGTGATCACCAGTACCGCCACCGGGGACGATAACTTCGTAGTCCAGCTTAGCGCCGTCAGGAGCAGCAGTTACCTTGCCGTCAACAACAGTGTAGCCAGCGGCTTCGAAGAAGCCCAGGGCAGCCTGTTCGGCAGCAATATACTTTTCTTCCGGAGTCATTTCAGCCGTGTAGATGTCTTCGCCGTTGACATCGGTTGAGAACGCGATCTTGTAATCCTCATCGGTAGGCTGAGGAGCCGCCCAGGAGGTGTTGGAGATCGGGTAATTGATGACGACAGCGGCTTCACCGTAGTAGCTGTCGATGGCGACGTCACGGTAGGCAGCCAGGATAGTGGCAAGACCCTTGCGCAGGTTCTTGGAGGCTTCAGAGCTGGGCTCACCAGCGACGTTGACGGTGGCGGCATTGATACCAGCGTAACCGTAACCCAGGTTGTCAACTTTATTGGTGGTGATCACATCACCAGTGATCTCGCCATTGGAGTTGTAGGAGGCAACTTCCTGGAAGCGGGCGCGAGTACCGGAAAGCTCACCAGCATCGACGGTACCGGTTTGAATAGCGGAAGGAACTTCAGCTGAAGTGGTGGTCTTGAATTGGATTTCCTTGATCTTCGGCTCACCCTTGAAGTAGTAGGGGTTAGCTTCAAAGTAAACAACCTTGTTGTCATATTTGACAAATTTGTAAGCGCCAGCGCCCATGGGGGTCGCGGTGAGGCTCAGTTGTTTGGAAAGGTCGCCAAACTCAAAACCGAACTTGTTGTTGTCGTAATCGTACAAGGCAGCATCACCGTAGTAATGCAAGGGGGTGATCTGAATGCCAAGGATGGAGTACACGGCGGGAGCTTCATAACCATTGGTAGTCACTTCCACGGTGTACTGGTCGAGTTTCTTGATACCAGCGATATTGGGAACGCCAGTTCCGCCCATCGCCTCATCGAGGGGACCCCAGTATCCAACGAAAGCAGTCTTCACATTGGAGTAGACATCAACCCCATTGGCGGATTCATATGGGAACGCGGCGGTCACATCGCCTTCGTAGGCGAGGACGGTCTCATTGTAGTAATCTTCAGCGGTGGGGAATGCATCGACCAGGTTCCAGGTCGCGCCGGAGGGGGCAACCAGTTCGCCAGCTTCGTTGACTTCACCGAAGCCCCACATGGCCATAGCATAACCGATACCAAGTCCTTCGTTGGCTTTCACTTCTTCAGCAGTCTTGCCGCCAAAGTAAGCGGTGGTGTAGTCGTCGACGGTGTAGTTGGCGGCAACGTAGTCAATGATGCCCTGGACTTCAGCTTTCCAGCCATCGGTGATACGGGTCCAGAAATCAGTGTGCTGCTCTTCGGTCCAACCATCGGCGTCAGTCCAAACATGGTCCATACCGGCAGCCAGGATCTCATCGGCCAACGTAGAGTACTTTTCATAGACTTCGCTGGTGGTCTGTGTCTGGTAATCCTTCAGACCGACGATGCCATATGAGCCAAGTGAGGTAGAACCCACGTAGGAAGGATCGAGGTAGGTGTAGTAAGTGAAGATGATGTCATCGGCGGTAACAGGAGTTCCATCGGAGAACATCAGGTCTTCACGGATGGTTGCAGTGTACTTGGTGGTATCGGTAGCTTCGTCATAGACTACAGACGTGTTGGCTGGACCGGTGTACAAGTAGTCAGTGCCATTGTAATTGCGGGTTTCTCCCTCGATGGCGTTGTGCACGATGCCGCCCACGCGATCGGTGGTCAGGATGCCGATCTGAGTCATGTTCGCGACATCAATATCGTATCCTGTGTCACCAAAGAACGGGCTGAATTTCTGAGAGAAATCCTCATAGGCAACTACCAACGGGATCGAAACAGGTTCCGGTACTTCGGGGGCCTCAGTGGCTGTAGGAACTTCTGGTGCAGCAGTGGGTGCAGCAGTTGGGGTGGCGCAAGCGCTTAAAACCAAAGCCGCAACCATGATCACACCGAGAATTGCATATAGTTTACGCATTTATTACTCCTCCTTTGGATTTTGTGAGAATGTTGCATTTAAGACAACTTCAACAACGGGTCGATACGCACCTCCTGTTAAAACATAAACGAGTCGGTAACAGACGAGTTGCTTAACTTTATTGTATTAAGCCTAAAAAGTCAAGAATGACTAACAGAATGGCTGACAGAATGGCTGACAGAATGGCGCATTTGGTCAATTAGCATTAGTTCACATGAAAGGTATGTGGAATATGTGTGATGGTTATATGAGGAAGGTCCCTTCACCGGGAGTTGAAAACATTACAGTCAGCACTCCCGGATGATCAGAGATTTTGTCTTTAATATCGGAGGCGTCCGCTTTTTCGCAGATCACATGCACATTCGGTCCTGCATCGAGAGTGAAGGCAACCGGTAAACCTGTTTGCCGCCAGTTGATGATGGTCTTCATGAGGTCGATGGTCGCGGGTTTCCAGTAATACACTGCCGGGTTCGAGGTCATGGCGATGCTGTGCAAGAGATTGCTATCCAGTTCAATGACACTGGCCAGGGCGTCGAAATCCCGCTCGAGGAGCGCATTACGGCAGAGTGCCAGCCTGCGCTCGGCATCAGCCACGCGGGCAGATTGAAGCGGACTGGTGTGAGCAAGACGATGTCCTTCAGAGGAACCAGTTTTCTTTTCACCGCTGTCGATGATGGCGATGCAATCGACTAGCTCCCAGTGATTGGCCGGAGCAATTGATGCTGCGTAGGAGTCCTCGTCTTTTTCACCTCGGTACCACTCGACAAAACCGCCTGGTATCGAGCGGGCAGCCGACCCTGAGCCGCGTCGGGCAAGGCGGCTGAGTGCTTTCTCATCCATTTCCATACCGGCAGCCCGCACGGCAGCCACGGTAAGCGCGGCAAAGGCAGCTGCGGAGGATGCCAGACCTGCGCCAGCGGGGAAGTTGGACTCGCTGAAGATATGAGCCGAACTGGCGAAACCACGGATGCCGCGAATGAGATTCAAATGGCGGCTCACACGATCCAAGCCTGCGCCGCTCTGCCGAATGCCATTGAGGTCGAAGGTATCCCGCGGCAATGAGCTATCGAACGTGACCATGGTGCGGGTCACGAGGTCGCCCAAGTTCATCGAGATCGAGCCGTTCTGCGGTAGGCGGAGATCTTCATCGCGATTTCCCCAGTATTTAACGAAAGCGATGTTCGGGTGTGCTTCAGCAGTGGCGGTGGAAAATGACATGATTGATTATCCTCAACTTGTGCCGGTCTGGTACTTTATGGCATAAAGATGAAATTCAGTTGCATCGTATAATGAATTTTACTAGAATCTGAGTGGTTAAGCTCATTTGAAAGTAATGTTGTACCAATTGTGTGATGAAGTCTATGCACCAGGTACAAACACTTTTTTGCGCACCCTATACTTTTGGCTGTATGATGAGGAGTGAGTTGGATGGACGCTACTATTTATAAAGATATTCATATTGAACCTGCCCAAGCAGGAACTTATTTTGTGATTCCCTTCCAGGTGTCTGAAAACATTGAGCGGCTTGAGATCGAGTATTCTTACACTCGCAGGCTGGAGCAGCAAAGTTCCAATTTGCGTGATCATTTCTCTCCGACTCCCGAAATCAATATCATCGACATTGGACTGATCGCCCCAGATGGATCACAGGTGGGGGCGTCCGGTTCAGACAAGACCAGGTTCTATGTCAGTGAGTCAGCCGCCACGCCAGGTTATAAGGCGCGATCGATCAATGAGGGTGATTGGCAGATCATCGTTGGGGCTTACAAGGTCGCGCCGGAAGGCGTAGATGTGCATTATGCGATCAATATGGTTGAAAAGTCGCTGCGCCTGCTCAAAGGCGACCTGCACGTGCATACAGTCGCCTCAGACGGCGTTCACACCATGGAGGAACTCATCCTCAAAGCCAAAGCCAATGGGTTGGATTTTCTAGCTTTCACCGATCATAACCAAACCATCTCCGCTGATGCACTCCCGCACAATACCGGGGTAACCCTTATACCGGGGGTGGAGTGGACGCATTACCGCGGGCACGCCAACTTCCTGGGAGTGGATAAGCCTTATGACGATCCATTTTTTGCCGACGCTGAAGAAGTTGCGTTGCAGAAGTTCATCACCGCCCGCCAGAGGGGAGCGCTGGCTATAGTTAATCACCCATACGAAGGCAGCAGTAGTTTCCAGTTTGATCTGAAATCGCTGCCCTTCGACTGTCTGGAGGTGTGGAACGGACCGATGCGCGAATCGAACTTGCGGGCAGTTGGTTTGTGGCAGCAGATGTTGATGAGCGGACTGCGCATTCCGATCTGCGGCGGGAGTGATTATCATCGCGATACGCCCTTCATCTTCCTGGGGGGGCCAACCATGTGCCTATATGCGATGAGCAATGGAACGAGCGATATTCTCGCGGCGCTGCGCCAGGGGCATGGGTATCTCAGTTTCGCACCATTTGGCCCGCAGCTCGAGATGACTGCCGGAGAAAGCATGATGGGAGACGAGGTGGATTGGGAGACCTGCCGCGAAGTCGAGATCAAGGTGCGCGGGCTGTTGGCAGGTGACGAGGTGAGGGTGATCACGCATGCAGGCAGCGAAGCGCTGCACAAAGCTGAAACAGACGGCTTGATTAACATAACTTACAAAGTTCCCCGCCCTGGGTTTGCCAGGGTGGAAGTGGCGCGTTCGTTCCTGCCCGGGCTGCCGATGTTGCCCGCACTGCTGTCGAATCCGATCTATTTCAAGGGGTAAGAAGCTCAGTCGTAACGGTCAAAAATTCGCTGGACGCGCTGGTTGATCTGGCAGGTGACCTCGTAGGTGATGGTGTCGAGCTGCTCTGCCCACTCGTCAGCGGTAATCTCCAGCCCGCCGCTGCGACCGATTAACACTACCTCATTGCCAACTTTAACCTCAGTTTTCGGTCCGAGGTTGACCATGCTTTGATCCATGCATACGCGTCCTACGATGGGGTACGAGCGGTCGTTGATCAATACGCGCCCGCGATTGGAGAAAAGGCGATTGAAACCGTCGGCGTACCCGGCGGGGATGGTGGCGATATAAGTATCCTCCGGCGCGCTCCATGTGCGCCCATAGCCGATAGTGGTTCCTTTTTCTATTTGCTTGATAAATGCAACACGGGTGAGAAAGCTGAGACCGGGTTTCAGGTCGATCGTGCGCGGGGTGTTTTTGCCCGGGTAAAAACCGTAGATCATGATGCCTGGGCGCACCATGTCAAACCAGCTGGCAGGGTGGGCGAGCACGCCGCCGGAATTTGCACAGTGTACGAGCGAGATTTTCCTGCCGATCGTGGATTCGATGCGCTCGACCGTTGACCTGAAGTATTCGACCTGGTATTGAGTGTAGTTGAAGTTGCTGTCATCACTCACTGGCAGGTGGGTAAAGACACCTTGAAGGTGCAAATTGGGACAATCTTTCTCGATGGTGACTGCCAGCGTGGGCGCGGCTTCAGGGGTGACACCGATGCGTCCCATCCCTGTATCCACCTTGAGGTGGACATTGAGAGTGCGGTTGTGTTGACCTGCCACTTCATTGAGAAGCAAGCAGTTCCCGGCTTCGCAAACGGTGAGAGTAAGATCATTTTCCACCGCTGCCTGCATCTCTTCAGGAAAAGCCGGGCTGAACTTGAGAATTGGGAGGGTGATGCCAGCCTCGCGCAGTTCGATGGCTTCAGGCACGGTGGCAACACCTAACCAGTCAACCCCAATTGCCTGAGCCATGCGGGAAACCTCCACCGCACCGTGACCGTAGGCATTGGCTTTAACTGCGATCAATATTTTACGTTGGCTGCCGACCGCTTGTCGGACTCTCGCAATATTCGCGTAGATATTCTGCAAATGCACGCGCGCGTGAGTTTGGTAGAGCAAGGGCTCATTTTCCTGAGGACTCATTCGTTCACCACTACTTTTTTAACATACGGTGAGGTGCTGGCAGCCAGCAGGGCGGCGTAGCCGGGAAGAAAGTGCACCACATCACCCGTATTGTAGCGCTTTCCCGCATCCTGCACATCGAGCAGCAGATGGTCGCTGCTGCCGCCCAGGATGATAATCCCGGGGTCGACCGGTGTGAGGTTGCTGATCATCACATCCTGGCGGCCGATGTTGCAAATGGCGCGCCTGCGTGTACCGCGGTCGAGGAACTCCGGCTCACCACCGAATGCGTCCTGCCCGCGCAGTCCGATGGGAACGGATGGCTTGCGCTCCAGCTCAATGATCTCAGCTGCAATGTGGAACGTGTCCTGCCGGGTGCCGGGGAAGGGCGAGCGATCGAGCACATTACGCCCAAGCAGAATGGTTTCACCGATCCGCAGCAGGTTGATTTCAGGCGGCATTCCACCTGCCAACATCAGCGGCAGGTTAGCGCTGTTGCCGCCGCACAGGACAGGCAGCGGGACTGCGAGGTTCTTTTCCAACTCATTACGTAAGTTTACCAACCGCTGCATATTCTCAGCAGTGGGGATTACCCCACCATAACAGGCGAGGTTAGCGCCAAGCCCGAGTACCTCAAGATTGGGGAGTGAAAGCATGCCCCGCAGCACAGCTTCAGCCTGGTCAGGCCAGACCCCCTCGCGCAGGTCACCGAGATCGATCATCAGGATCACTTTGTGGGTTTTATCGAGCGCTAAAGCCGCTTCAGAAAGGCGTTTAGCGGTGGCGGCATCTGAAGACAGGGAGATGTCAGCAAGTTGAACGGTTTCAACCGCGCGGCTGGGAGTAGGACCGCGTAAGAGCATCAATGGTAAATGAGTATCATTCTGGCGTATTAGCGCCAGGTTTTCGAGCCTGGAATCCGCCAGCACATCCACGCCGCTTTGTTCCAACGTGCGTATCACCTTAGGATGGGCGCAGACCACTTTACCAACGCCAGCCACCTGGATGTTGTTGGCATGGCACAGATTGACGACCTGGCGCGCGTTTTCTGCAATACGCTGGGGATGGATTTCAAGGCGCGGGCTAAAAGGTTGGCTCATGTTTCATTCTCCAGCCAGTGTTCAAACGTCAACTTCACTTCATCGGGATAGGATTGTGCCACCGTACCCAGCGCGGAAAAGAGATAGTTGCTATCCAGACGGATGGGGGTACCCGGTTGAGGGAGCAGGTGCCGTCCTGGACCGGTGCAGATCTTCGCCAGTATCTCCTTGCCGCCCTGCACGCGGGTAAGCGCGCCACCAGTGCCGATGACCCATTTAACCGCAGTCAGGTCTTTGCCTTTAACAATCTGTTTTTTACCGGTGGGAGTGTAAAGTTCTGAAATTACACCCGCGTGACGGCGAACACTTAATTCAACGGCTTTTCCGCAAAGCCAATGAGTCAATTCAATTTCGTCATCAGTTATCGGGAGCGATTGCAGGAAAACCAATTGATCTTCCTGTTCCCAGTTTCCGGTGATTTCAATGATATTACGGGCATTGATAAACACACCCAGGTCGCCTTCCACGGTGCGCTTGGCGCGTGGTTCGGGCTCAACCAGTTTGTGCGTCCACTCAGGGCTGCCGTCTGTGACGCTGTGTACGTCGGTGGTTGCGCCGCCGACATCGAATACCAGGCAATCACCGTACACATCAGCCAGGAGCTCACTCGCGCGCAGCACCGCCCCTGGGGTAGGGAGGATTTCCTTTGAGGTGATCTCTGCAAGGCGGTTCATCCCTGGCGCGTGAATGATGTGACGGTTGAAAACCTCGTGAATAACCCGGCGCAGCGGCTGGATATTTAACACATCCACTTCAGGGAAGACGTTCTCCGCAAGCAGGCACTCTATTGCGGCAGCCTGGAAAAGCTGGGCGATCGGTTTACGCAGCGCGCTGTTACCGGCGTACACCACCGGCACGGGCAGCCCGAGGCTGGCGATCTGCCTGGCGTTTTCGAGCACGGTCGCCCTTTCGCCAAAATCAACCCCGCCCGCAAGCAGAATGATATTGGGGCGAATCTCGCGAATCTCTTCAAGTTCGTATTGATCAAGGAGACCGGCGGTGACTTTTTTGACGATGGCTCCTGCACCGAGTGCCGCTTCGCGGGCAGCCCTGGCGGTCATGTTGTAGGTGAGCCCGTGTACAGTCATACGCAACCCACCGGCTGCCGAGCTGTTGACGAAGGTTTCGACGTTTTCCTCAAATACGGGCTTGCCTCCACGCAACTGCGCCATGGCCTGGTCGACGCCGATACGTACATCACCCTGGCTGATGCTGGTTGGTGCGAACCCTTGCCCTATGTGTACGAGTCGGCCACCGGGCTGATGAGCAAAACCATTCACCTTAGTGATGGTCGAGCCGACTTCAACTGTCAAGATACCAATTTTCTCAGGCAAGTGAACCCCTGTTTAATAAACACCGCGCTTGATGAGCGTTTTCACCATGGCGTTGACCACATGGATGCCCTTGGTACCGCGACCGAAAGTGGCATCCAGTCCGGTTTCCGCTGCCATATCCGTGCTCACTTGAGTACCGCCTGCTATAAGAATAATGTGGTCGCGGATGCCGCGCTCCACGCAAAGGTCGGCAAGTTTTTTCATTTGGGCGCGGTGAATATCATTGTGACTGATGATCGTGGAAATGAGTATGGCGTGCGACCCGGTCTCGATGGCGGCGTCGACCAGCTTGCTCACCGGCACCGAGGTGCCGAGGTAATGGTATTTCACGCCGTATTTTTCGATACCGCCATGCTTAATGTCCAGAATCTCGCGCAACCCGACGCTGTGCTCATCCTCACCGACTGTACCAGCCACTACGGTGAGCCCCACCTTTTTCACCGCATCACGCAGCACGTCTTCCTCAAGGATGACCTCTTTTTCGGGGATCTTTAAGGAAGCCAGCTCTACGTCGAACCCGACCTTGCCCTTTACTTCAATGAAGCAGCCTTCTGCTGGGTGCATCACCTGTAAGTTCACGACCTCGGGGTCGATGAGGCCAAGCTTCTTCGCCATTTCTATGCCATACGCGCGAGCGTAATCCTCCGGCAACGGTACAAAAAACTGGGTGAGGATCGTCCCGTCCCCAGCCCATTCGGCTTCTGGTTTAACCATGCCGCCCTTGCGATAGGCGAAGGTCTGTTCAAGGCGTTTCTCGGCGCTGTCTTCAGGGTCTAGTTCATCGATGTAAACGATCTTCTCGGGCTTGCACAGGGTGCAACCGTCGATCACATCGCAGACATGTTGCAGACCTGAAGGGACGTTGTTGTAACCGAAGTGGTCACATACAGGAGCGAAGTAATCTGCGTCGCGCTCCACGATGGTACCGGCTCCCACGCCGCCTTTGCCATCGCGCGCAATGCCATCGCCGTTGCGCTCAGGGTATTTGGCTGAATCGACAAAGAAGCCTTTTTCAACCGCGGCAAAGTAGCCCCCGCTTTCGATCACTTCCTCTAAAAATGCCACAGCGCGAACCTTAAGATCGCGCACCATCTCGCCGAGCGGTCCTTCGCGCTTGAGTTCGGCCAGCTGTTTAATGCCATCCAGTGCAGCCCAGGTTTGTTTGACAGTCTGCACGCCGCGGATATTGTTGTAATGCCAGGGAACGTTGCGTCCTTCATCGGGCGTGATGGTGCTCTGTATATCCGCGCTGGTGAGCATGGAAATGAGCGTATCGATCGTGTGTGTGCGTATGGCTTCTTCGATATCTGCCTCAATGTAGCGTGTGTTCTGCTGGGCACGCATCTTAAAATCGGAGAATAATTCGCGCAGAGCGACTGCATAAGGCAAGTCGTACCACAACTTTGGTGCAGGCGGCGCATTGGGTGGAACGGTGGACAGCCCGATGAGTTCCTTGTCCATCCCCACAGCAACTGAAAACGCACAGTTAATGCCGTGCTGCACCATTAGTTCGGGCATCACCAACCACCCGGCTTTGGCTGTAGCGTTGGCATTGTGCGCGCCGTCGATCTGGAAGATGCGCGCGCCGTTCATCACCTTCTTGGCTTCCGCTGCGTCGACAAAAGAACGGTACATGTTCACGTTGCGGTAAAGCACATTGTACTGAGGGTCCTGGTGCGCGCCGTTGATGCCTTCCTCGGCGAACAGCACCGCCACCTCGGGGCCGGCTACGCCGGAGACGTAGCTGTGGAAGTTTAGTGGGCGGCCGACCTCCTCCTCTATCTGGTCGCAGGCTTTACGACTGGCGCGGATCTGTTTGCGGGTGATAGGCACGCCGCCCACGCCTTCGGGGGTGCCTTCCATTAGACCGTCGATGTGGCTCTGACCAGTGGTGCGAATCACCATCAGGTGGTCTGCGCCGTGCCAGGCTGCCATACGCATGCGCCGGATGTCGTCCTCGAAGCGCCCGGAGGCGATCTCGGTGGTAACCACACATTTAGGCTGTGGGTCAATGTGGTCGAAATACTTTGAAGCTGGCAGACCGAGGCTGTTTTTTAGCGGTTCGGACATGTCGTGATAATGGAAGGGACCGATGTCCACCCCGTTGGGAGGGCATTCGCGCCATGTCCAGCCCTTGCGCGGCGGGTGGTAATGTTCTAAGTCCTCGAGTATGTTTTCGATATCCAGTTTCTTGTTAGGGTCCAGTTTTTCAGGTCGTTTCATTGTTTGTTCTCGTGTAATGGATCAGAATAAATCGTTGAGGACAGCCTTGTCCTCAAGAATGCTACGGGCGGCGGTCGGTATATCCACGTGGTGCTTGCGCGAAACCCTCAACACCACGTGACCAGCGCCTTTACCCAACAAACCGGCTTCAAGCACGCGGTCCACCACCGCGTGCGCGGTGATGCTGTCGATGCCCATACGCAGCAGGACAGAGCGTTCTATGGAGGGTGAGGTGTGGGTGCGGGCGAGTTCGACGATTGGATCGACCAGCTGATCACACAACTGCCAAAAGCGTGCTTTTAAATCAGCATCTGAAAGGTCCTGCAGCACTTTTTGCCGTTCTTCAAACCTGGTGATGCGATCTTCTGTCATGCATATTCTCCGGGTATAGATTGATTTTAGTTAATATAGTGTTCAACGACCCAGCGCGGGTCTTTTTTTATGTCTTCAGCGAGAAACTGGATGTCAGCTTCTGACCATAGCTCAGGCGCGAGCTGTTTGGCTGCGTTGTTCAGGTATTCCATACGTAGGTGGTCGAGTTCCTGGGTCCGGCTTTGAATTTGCTCTAGACGGTTGGGTATGATGATAGTCTTGCCGGGGATGTTCTCCATTGGGTCGCCGCGCCTGACCTCGATACCGTTCTCACGGGCGAAAGAAAGTTCAGCGTTCTGGTGCTTGCCTGCGCCTGTGTATTCAGTTTCCTGCACGACGATGAGCTGATCCTGGTCCATCTCACGCGCCAGCGACACCGCAGCGGTGAGGCTGGTATTGCCCGCTGGGCCGCGTTCAAGCCCCTCGATCTTGGTCAGCAGTTCGGTAATATAAAACACCTCGCCCTGGCTCACGACCTGGTAATCATCCATGTAGCGCAGGCTGCGAGCGGCGTTGCGCGGCACATCCGTGCGGTCAGGCCAGGAGGCGAAAGGTACGCCGAAGCCGGTGTGACCGGTGGTGAAAGATTTGCGATTGAAATCGTGGTCAGAAGCCATATGCAGACCTCGCAGGTCCACTGAACAGGCGATGATACGAGTGTCTGTGCTGCCTGCTTGCGCCAATCCGCGGGCTGTGCCAGTAAGGTTGCCGCCGCCGGCGTGGGTGACCACCACTGCATCAGCGTCCCGACCGAATTGGGTGCGGGTCTGCTGGGCAATCTCGTACCCCAGGCTTTCAATGCCGCGAATCCCAAAGGGTGTGTACAGGCTGGCGTTGAAGAAGCCAGTTTCTTCCAGCGTGCGCAGTTGCATATAAAAAAGTTCAGGTCCCACGGTAAGCTTCATGACCTCAGCACCGTAGGCTTCGCAAGCGCGTCCCTTCTCAATAATCTCGGGCTGACCGACACCGCGGCTGTCGTAGACCTCCTGGATAACGATGCACTTGAGATTGCGCTGGGAAGCCTGTGAAGCGACTGCCGCGCCGTAGTTGCCGCTGGTGGCTGCAACGACACCCTTATACCCGAGCCGCGCAGCCTGGAACACACTGATCGAGGCCCGTCGGGCTTTAAAGCTACCAGACGCGTTGATGGCTTCGTCTTTCACCAAAATACGCGCGCCTTTACCGGGCGCGGAGATCTTGCGCACAGCCGCAGTGAGATTATGCAGTTCGTAAAGCGGCGTGCTGCCCACCTTGGTTTCGTTTTGAATGCGGATGATCTCTGCCATGCTGTAGCCGGTGTCTGCCATCATGCGTTCGTAATCGAACGCCACCGGACTGAAGATATAACTTGCGTAGTCTATCCCCATGGAGGACTTCATGATCTCGTTCTTGCGTGACATCACCGCCTGGTAAGACATATCGCGGCTAGTCATGCTTCGTACTCCGTGCCGATGGTCAACAATTCAGGTACCACTTTCCCAAAGGTATGCGCGTAGCTTGGATTAACGATCTTCAGCTCACCGCTGAGCCTCCGACCGATGATGGTTTTGATCGTAACTTGCGATCCAATCTCAGCATCCTGCTCGAGAAAACCGGAAACCCTGAGAATGTATGGCACTTGTTTTGTATCCTCGGGTAGGGCTGTGGAACGCTGCGCAGGTTGTAATACAACCTGTTCGATTTCCACCCAGGTTCCTTGTTTGATTTTTCCCATCCTGTTCTCCAAAATTTGAAAATTTAGATATGACGGGTGTAAGCGCTCTCTCCCATCAACGCCGCCGGTACCGGCAGGTCGGTCATACGCTTGAGCCCGGGCGTGGCAGCGTACACATGCGGGATCATGTTGACAGCCAACCCCATGGTGGCGATGCCGCCGGCGATCTCGGGCTTGATGGAGAGGTGGATATCAGGTTTGCCAAAAATGTGAATGTAATCGCCCGTGTCTTGCCCTTCAAGGTGCGGGTGGATCTGCTGCGGGTGGACGAGACGGATCACCTCGGTCTCGCCGCGGTAGCCGATGCCAGTGTGGGCGCAACCCGCCACCATACCCGGCTGAACCTTAACGTGGGGCGTCTCACGGTACACATTGCTGATGATCGGTTCACGTGTCTGCTCGATACGGTCAACATCTAACCCGAGCGCGTCACTGATCATGTGAATGGATTCCGGGAAACCCACATGCCCGACGATTGAGCCATCCTCGATACCAGCTTTAAATGCGGCGGGGGTGATGCCTACTCCCTGTGAGCGCATCACTGTGGGGCCGTACGGGCTCAAGTCGTTTACGCGCGAGGCTTCTATACGCTCAACCTGATGATTACCTCCAGTTAGCACGACCACGAGCAAGTCCAGCACGAACCCGGGGTTCACACCGGTGCCCAGCAGGGTCATATTGTGCTGCTTGCATAATTCATCGAGTTCTGCGGAAAGTTCGGGATTTTGGGCGTATGGATCAGCCATTTCTTCGGCGATGGAAACGCAATTGATACCGGCAGTGATGATGCGGCGTAGGTCGGGCGCTTGTTCGGTCAACCAGGAGGTTGTCGCGATGACCACCACATCGACCTTGTCCTTGTCCAGTACTTCATCAGGATTCGCGCTGACTTTGATTCCGAGCTGTCGATCCAGTTTGAGCACATCGCCGAGGTCCTGCCCTTTGTAATCCGGGCGGTTGTCAATTGCCGCCACGATCTGCAGCCCCGGTTTATCCAGCATCAAGCGCGCCATACCGCTGCCCATCGCTCCCAACCCCCACTGAAGAACTCTGATCTGCTTCATACATACTCCTGGAATTTAGATATTATTGGTAGTGTGCATGGTGATTTTAGCATAGAAGACTATTCACGATTTGGATGAGCATCATGTTTTTAGCAGGAGGGTAAGCTTAAAGATTGAAAACCTGGAATTTCACCGGAATACCACCGTTTATTAAGCGCCATTCCTTATGCATTTCGGGCAATCCCAGGTTGCCGCCCAGGCGCGGATCGCTGACCAGGATGCCTGCCTGCCAGCCTGTGAATTTGCTACGCAGCAGCTCACCAAAACGCGCGTAGAGGTCGCGCAAATCTCTGCCGGAGCTTACCCTTACGCCGTAAGGCGGGTTGGTGATGATCCAGCCGGGTAAATCGGAGGGGGAGAGTAGTGAAATTGCCTGCTGCTTAAATTGGATCAGGTCTTTCTGACCAGCGCGGGCGGCGTTGGAAGTGGCGATGCTGATCGCGCCAGCATCGCGGTCGAATCCGAATATCTGCGTTGTGACAGGGGTTATTTCTTTACGAGCGATGGAGAGCAAGTCTTGCCAAAGTTCGCGGTTAAAGCCCGGCCAGCGCATAAAGGCGAATTCACGGTTGATGCCGGGCGGGATGCGCGCCGCCAGCAGCGCGGCTTCGATGGGGATGGTGCCCGAGCCGCAGAATGGATCGACCAGGGAAGCGCTGCCATCCCAGCCAGAGGCAAGCAGCATGGCAGCTGCGAGAGTCTCGCGCAGCGGGGCTTTGGCGGTTTCCTGGCGGTATCCACGTTTGTGCAACAGCTCACCAGAGCTGTCGATGCTGATGGTGCATTGGTCATTCGCCAACCTGACGAGCACAAGCTGACCCTGTTTGCCAGCGACACAAGGTTTGCTGGCGGCTTTTTGAGTAATGAAGGCATCGTTGATCGCTCCGAGCACGCGCTCAGCAACCGCATCCGAATGGTACAGGCGCGATTTGTGGCAGGTGACGCTGATGTTCAGCTCCTGCCCGGGTAGGAAATATCTACCCCAGTCGAGGCGGGCGGCTTTCTTGCGCAGTTCCGCGAAAGAGACCGCGTGGAACGTACTCAGGCGCACCGTGACGCGGCTGGCGGTGCGTAAATGCAGGTTACAGCGGTAAACGTCCTGCAGGCTGCCTTGCAGCAACATACCACCCGCGTCTTCACCCGCGCTGGTTGAACCCTCCGGAAGTGTCTCTTTCACCCTGGTAAGGCCCAGCGCCTGGCATTCCGCGGACAGCAGCGGTTCAATACCAGGCGCGCAGGAGACGAAGATCTGTAATCGTGGATCAGCCATGAGATTTACGGCGATCGTCCTTTCGCTGGGGAGATCGACTGGCAGCGCTGCGGGAATGCACTGTAATAGGTCTGACAGCCTGCTTGCGTGTGACCAGGTCCTTTTGCACGGCTTTGCGATGCAGATTCTTCTCCACAAAGAGCGGCTCACCGGTGAAAGGATCCTGCTCGGTGTAATACATCACGCTGGCGTAAGTGGAGGGGCTGGGGGTGAATACTTGCACCTGCTCCGGCTGCACTTGCAGGCTGGCAGATGCAAATTTACGTAGTGCTTTCATATCCGTCTCACTGCTGCCGGGGTAGGCGGCAATGAGGTAATAGGTGAGGTATTGCTCCTTGCCGGCTTTGCGGCTCAGGGTTTCGAATTTGTCTTTGAATTTCAACAGTGTTTCGGTGGAAGGCTTACCCATCAGGCTAAGCACTGCCTGTTCGGAGTGTTCCGGCGCGACCTTCAATTGCCCCGAGGTGTGATAACGCACGATCTCATTCAAATAATCCATGCCGCATTGAGTGTCGGCGAGCACCATGTCGTAGCGGATGCCTGAACCGACCGATACCTTGCGTACACCGGGGATCTGACGGATACGCTGGAGCAGCTCAATCTGCTGCTTATGGTCAACGCGCAGCACTGGACAGATCTTCGGGTATATGCAGCGTTTATCCTCGCACGCACCAAACTTGAGTTTTTTTTCGCATTCAAAGCCGTACATGTTGGCAGTGGGACCACTGAGATCGTTGATGATGCCTTTAAATTGCGGGTGTTTGCTTATAGCTTGCGCCTCGTTGATGATGGAATCTATGCTGCGTGAGGTGACTGTGCGCCCCTCGTGCACAGCGATCGCGCAGAAATTGCATTCGCCGTAACAACCGCGGTGAGTGGGGATGGCGAAGCGGATGGTTTCCAGCGCTTTCACCTCTCCTTGTTGCTCGTAATAAGGGTGCTGCGCACGCTGGTAATCGAACGCATAGACCTTATCCAGCGCAACCTGGTCAAGAGATGGAGCGGGAGGATTCTGCACCATGTAGCGGTCACCCTTGCGCTGAACCAGCCCCTGCGCGCTAATTGGGTCGTTATTCTGGTAGAAAAGGTGAAACATGCGTGTAAAAGCAGCTTTATCAGCGCTCACTTCTTCGAAGGTGGGCAGGACGAGATAGCCTTCCGGCGCTTCTTTAGCGAGATAGCACAACCCCCGCACTTCGGTAGGCGCGCGGTCTTCACGCAAGTCTTCGGCAAGCGCGAGCACGCTACTTTCAGCCATACCGTAGAGCAGGTAATCCGCCTTCGAGTCGAATAGGATGGGGGCGCGCAGGCGGTCGCTCCAATAATCATAATGAGTGATGCGTCGCAGGCTGGCTTCAATACCACCCAGAACGATCGGTCGCGTGGATTTGAAATAGCGTTTGATGAGGTTCGTGTAGGCGATGACCGCGCGATCAGGGCGGCGGTTGTTCTCTCCGCCCGGCGTGAAATCATCAGACTGGCGTTTGCGCAGCGTGGCGGTGTAATTGGCCACCATCGAATCGACCGTACCGCCGCTGACCCCCCAAAAGAGGGCAGGCTCACCCAGGCGGGCGATATCCCGGTCCGAGCTGATGTCGGGTTGGGCGATCACCCCCACGCGGTAACCGGCATCCGTAAGCAGCCAGCCGATGACCGCAATGCCCGAATAGGGGGTATCAATGTAGGTATCTCCGGATACGAGGATCACGTCCAGGTGATCCCATCCAAGCTGCTGCACTTCTTCGCGGGTGGTCGGTAAGAACGACAAATTATCCTCTTTGCGAGTATACCATCCGCTGGTCGGCATAAAAAAACAGCCAGAAGGCTGCTTTTTGAACCGAATTATTCATCGTGGTGATGTTCTTCAAGGTGAACATGACCATGTTCGAGTTCCTCAGCTGTGGTTTCGCGCAGCCCGATAATCTTGACGTCGAACTCCAGGTCATCACCGGCAAGCGGGTGGTTGAAGTTGAAGGTAACCGTCTCCAGCGTGACCTCTTCCACGAAAGCGCTCGTTTCTGAACCGTCCTCATCTTCGAAGGTGACTTCCATGTCCGGTTCGAGCGTGAAATCCTCTGGGAAGTCGCTCTTGGGCATCTCGACCACCTGGTCGGGATCGAACTCACCATAACCGTCGGCGGCTTTCACCAGCACGTGCCTGGATTCGCCGATCGCCATGCCATCGATCTCGCGTTCGAGACCGGGGATGATGTGACCCTGACCCTGGATGAATTGCAGCGGGTCGTTCTCGTCACAGGAGTCGATCTTTTCATTGTTAACACGCAGCTCGTAGACCATGCTGACGACAAGGTTGTCTCTCACTTTGTTTAAATTCGCGTTTTCGCTCACAGCAGCTCTCTTTTCTGTTTTATTTTGACCATCAAGGTGGAAATTATATCATGCGGGAGCGGCTGCATGACGAAATGGGAAGAAAAAGCGTGCCGAACAAGACAGCACGCTGAATGGCTGCAGTTTTATGTGGTTATGCGAGGAAGTTGAAAAGTGAGTAAACGAGAATTCCGAAAACAAACCCGGCACATGAAATGGCAAGAGAGAGGGCAATATCCGATTTCAAGCGCTGGTCGATGTGAATTTTGTATGTGGTGCGGATTAACGCGTGCACAATTTTTGACCTGGTCATTAGGGGAATGGCAATTTTCCAGAAGGTGAGCTCGATCATTTCAAGCAGTTTGTGCAGCATATTAACCCTTACCGCGAGGAGGATAACTTGATGATCCTGCCGGAGTCGTCGGTGACAACGCGTACTGTCCTATTTATGGACTTTCCATCTTCCGTTTTCACCTTTCCATGAAAAACGAGCTGGTACTTGTCACCCGGCATGGATTTCACCTCGGGTGAGTTGCCTTTCACTTCTGGAAATTGCCGGTAAATTTCGGCGCAGATCGAGGATTTGATACGGGATTCCATCACTCTCCTTATTCGATCATTTTTCGACGCATGAATGCGGGGATGTCGAGGTCTGTGTCTGGGTCATTAGGGCTGCCCTCAATGGGAGGTTGATGATCGTCCATCAGAAAAGGGAATTGGGCTGGATCGGTTTGAAGTGTTTGGTTGATGCTTGCTGGAGCCTGACGGGCAACATCGCGGCGCGCTTGGTCAAGCGTGGTGCCGCCCAACCCGGTGAGCACCAGGATGACCTGGACGCGGTCCTCCATGCGCGGATCGCTAATTACCCCAGGGATAATATCCGCACGACCGCCAGTACGATCGTGCAGATCGGTCAAGGCGGCCACGACATCGGAAAATGCCAGGTCTTCGCCACCCGTGAAGTTGGCGATGATCCCCGAGGCGTTCTCGAGATTGATTTCCTCAAGCATAGGGTGGTGCAGTGCATGCTCAAGGGCATCGCTGACGCGATTCTCACCCTGACCGGTACCGATAGCGAGGAGAGATCCGCCGCCATTCTGCATGAGCTTTTTAACGTGGGAAAAATCTACATTGATCAAACCAGGCTGCGTGATGATCTCGGAAATTCCCTGGATGCCCTGGCGCAGGATATCATCCGCCAGGCGGAAGGCCATTTCAAGTGAAAGGTCATGCGGCGCGATTTGCAGTAGGCGGTCATTAGGCACTGTGATCAAAGTGTCGGTGTACTGTTGCAATTTTGCCAGCCCCGTGCGGGCGTTCGCTTGCCGGCGGCCAATTTCAAAAGAGAATGGTGTTGAGACGACCGCCACCACAACGGCACCTTGTTCTCGGGCGATGCTTGCTGCGACCGGGATGGAACCTGTACCGGTACCACCGCCCATCCCGCAGGTGAGAAAGACCATGTCGGCACCATTCAGCGATTCTTCGAGCACGGTTCGGCTTTCATTGGCTGCTTCTTCACCTACCACCGGGTCACCGCCTGCGCCAAGTCCACGGGTGCGTGTAGGTCCTAGTTGGATTTTGACCGGGGCGAGGCTTTTTTGCAATACCTGGGCGTCAGAGTTGGCAGCGATGAATTCGATCCCCTCAAGACCCAGCTCAATCATACGATCCACAGCATTCTGTCCGCCGCCACCCAGGCCTATGACTTTCAGCACTGGAAGATGAGTCTGGCGCGAATTTTCAAAATTGAGATTGCTCATCGTCTACCTCTCTGCCAATTGGGTTGCAATACTTATACCATCACCGGTAATGCGCTCTACGACACTACCACCGGCGCGCAGTCGGGTGAGTTGTTCTTCCGGGAAGGTCTGGTCGCCGCCGATGACGGTCACTTTTCGGGCGAGAGCCGCTTCCTCGATGGAAAAGCCAACCGTTGGATGATGGCGTTGGATGAACGGGCGAGTGACTTCAAGGTGGTAATCCGCCACACCCCAATCGTACATAGGGAGGAGTAGGTAATGTTCGATCGGGTGACCGGTTGTCTTTGGGGTCTGAGCATTTGCATCTGTAAAAATCCTACCACCTGAAAGAGTGGTTGCATCCGGGTAGTGGTTCGTGAGTAGGTCGACGATAGGCAACACATCGTCTTCAGACCGAAACCAGGCGTGCAAGAAATCAGCAGAATGCAAGTTTGCGCTTAACGCATAAAAACTGCAGCTTTGCACATAAGCGGGCAATGCGTTATCTGCAGAGTTGGTATTCAACAAACCAAAGATGTTGAGGCAAATACCGGCATGGACTTCAGGAGAGTAAGCCTCGCCGGGTTCCTTGATACCCGCGCCAAGCAAGAAAATAGGCACATCGCGACCCACGACTGCGTTCGCAGTT
>JBCFBD010000009.1:0-1120 GCA_038562455.1 Anaerolineaceae bacterium
ACCGTTCTGTTGCATTGGCGTGGGGTGGTTGAAAAACAACCACTCGCCTTTCTCGCTCACGCCGTAGGAGATGTCACTTTCCATCGGAGGGATCTCGATGGTGGACAACAATGTGCCGAGCGCTGAGGTGAAATAAAGCGTCTCGCCCATTACAGCGTTCAGCTTGAAATTCAAGTGCAAATTACCAGACGCGTCCGTTTCGTTCACACCCGAGGCGAATACAAGTCTGTATTCCTGTGGACCGATCTCAAAATCCGGAAACTCCCACATCATCGGTTCGTTGAGATCCGTGGAAAGGCCCGCGTTTTTCAAATTGACGGGCTCATCGCCTGAGTTGTAGAATTCAATCCAGTCTGAGCTGGCGCCGTAACCATCCAGCATGGTCAGGGAATTGGATGACATCACTTCGGTGATGACCACCCTGGTCTGTTTCTGGAAGCTGGCATTTTTATTGGCAGCGGTCTGGTTCTTGTGTTCGACCCGTGCACTGATGCTCTTTTCGATAAACGCCATCGCATAAATGGATCCAGCCAGAACGCCGAACCCAACAATAACGATCAGCAGCTTGCTAAGAAATGAAACGGGTTTTTCCACCATCAACTTCTAAACCGCAAAATCTCCGTCATAGCCGAGGAGCGCGACCGAGTTGACATTGCTGATGCCGCCAATTTTGTTCACCAGGCTGGCGGTCTTTTTCCGTTCACGAATCTCAACGGTCAACTCGTAATTCTCTCCGTTAAATACCTTGGATTTCAGGTGATATCGATTCACCTCGCTCTCGATCAGCTTAAAAACCTGGTCATTGGCTTCTTCCGTCTGGTACGAAACTACCAAAAGGTACGGCGTTTTCACATCTGAGACGCGGGAAAATACGAACAGGATGATTCCAATGACGACGCACGAGATCACCGCCAGCATCCAAAGCCCGGCGCCGCATACGATACCCGTCCCGACAGCCCAAAACAGGTAGGCGATGTCGATCGGGTCTTTGATGGGAGCGCGGAAGCGGATGATCGACAACGCGCCCACCATTCCCAGCGATAGGATAATGTTGCTGGTGATTGCCAAAATGATCGACGCGGTGATCATTGACATGGCAACCAGGGTCACGTTAAATGTC
>JBCFBD010000009.1:1130-60013 GCA_038562455.1 Anaerolineaceae bacterium
GTAGCTGGCACGGTAGACAAAGAATATGAACAGGCTCAACGCGAAGGCCAGCAGCAAAGTCGACGCAATAGACAAAACCGACAGTTCTGAGGTTGAAAAATCCAGGTTCTCTAAAATTTGGTCCCAGGTCATAATGAGTCCTTTCTTACTACATACCAACCAGACAGCACAAAGCGTATTTTGAGAGCGCCTGCCATTGCAGGCTGTTAACTTGAATGAGATTACGGATCACACCAGGCAGGTAGCCGGTATACTTGACCTCGAGAATGATCTGACGCTGCGGAAGCGCAGGGATCATGTATCCACGTGAGAAAAGGTCATTTTGAAAGATACCTGCTTTTAAAAATTGATCAAAGGTGATTCGAACATCTCCGTATTTGTAAACATACGCTTCGCGCCAATACTCAACCACCACCTTCGGACGGAGGTTCATGGTTTGAAAATTCAGATAAAAATCTTTAGCCACGGGATCATCTTTGTGCTTTAAGAATCCCGCATCACCGTTGACCAGCAAAGCATATTCCTCTTTTGAGATCGGCAGTTGGTTTTTGTGAGTAACAGTATTCTTTTTGATCTTTCTTTCTAGCTTGATGACGTCGGACCGGGAATTATAAACGCGAATTCTAAATTTCTTGCGTTCACCGATACCGATCAACTTGTCCACCAGGGCATTCTGATTGTAGTCGTCAAAATATAAACTGGATACCTGGTAACCTCCATTTGAATCGCTAAATGCATCGCGCTGGCAAAGGGCATTCAACTTTTTTGCCAGCGTATTTTTATGCAAATCATTAATCAGGTACTTCAGTTCATTTCTATACATGATTGCTCTCTATTACAGCACCAATTCACCGTATGATAAGCAGGTAATAATGATAATTATACAGCGCGTGTATTTGGAATGGGAGCAAGAGCCAGGAATTCGACCTTATCCGTCGATAAGTAAATCCAACACCTGAGGAGACCCGAGTAAAGCCAGTCTCTACGGAAATTGACCAAATTTATGTGTCAAATTTGTAACGATTGTATTACTTCGCTAAAGCGAAGAAAATGCCGTAAGGATGGTGTATCATTTAGACACGCACAATAAGTGTGCGTTTATCGGTGAAGGTTCCCATTCCTAGAATGTGATCCGTTCGAAGGAGCAGATACAATGACTGAAGACTACAAGCACGAAAAAAGAGAAGACCATCCCATTGCGCATGACCATTCATCAATGGGTCATGAGCAACACAGTAACCACGAACATCATCACACGCACGATAGCACCTCGCAACACCATAATCATACAACCCACCACCATGATACTGAGAAGGCACCTGCGGATGCCAGCATCCACGGCGGGCATAACGGACACGGCGGATCTGAAGAACACGCTGAACATAGCAAGGCGCATGCGGACCACAGCGGTCACGAGCAATTGTTCCGCAGGAAGTTCTGGGTGTCGCTCATTCTTTCGATACCTGTACTCATCTTCAGCGAGGGGTTGGCTACACTATTGGGATTTGCGCCTCCCTCGTTCCCGGGCAGCCAGTCGATCGCCCCTGTTTTCAGTGTGGTGATCTTCATCTACGGCGGGCTGCCATTCCTGCAGATGGCTATCCCCGAGTTGAGAAACCGTCAACCTGGCATGATGACGCTCATTTCGCTGGCGATCTCGGTTGCCTTTATATATAGCGTCGCGACACTTTTCCTCCCTGGGCAAATGGATTTCTTCTGGGAACTGGTCACGCTGATCGACATCATGTTGCTCGGTCACTGGATCGAAATGCGCAGCGTGCGCCAGGCATCCGGCGCGCTTGACTCGTTGGCAAAGCTGATGCCCGACACCGCTGAACGCCTGAACGAGAATGGCGAAACTGAAACGGTTCCGGTCAGCGAGCTGCACACCGGTGACCGCATTCTGGTGCGACCCGGCGCGAGCATTCCCGCGGACGGCGAGGTTATCGAGGGTGAGTCAGATGTAAATGAGGCGTTGATTACCGGTGAATCAAAGCCGGTGAACAAGACACCCGGCTCGAGCGTCATTGGCGGCGCGATAAACGGCGACGGGAGCTTGCGCGTGCGTGTGACCGCGATCGGCGACCAGACCGCGCTGGCGGGCATCATGCGCCTGGTCGAACAGGCTCAGCTCTCCAAGAGCCGCACGCAGATCCTGGCTGACCGCGCGGCAGGCTGGTTGTTTTATATCGCGCTGGGGACTGCTGCCATCACTGCTGCGGCATGGATTATCGCGACAGGATTCAATATCGGCGTTATCGAGCGCGTTGCGACAGTGCTAGTGATTGCCTGCCCCCATGCGCTTGGCTTGGCAATCCCGCTGGTAGTTGCCATCACAACCAGCATCGGTGCAGGGAACGGCATATTGGTGCGCGACCGGTTGGCGCTGGAAAGAATGCGCCTGGTGAATACAGTGATCTTCGACAAGACCGGCACCCTTACCGAGGGTCAATTCGGAGTCGTTGGCATCGAGGTGGTTGAAGGTCAGACCGAAGAAAAAGCCCTGGCCCTTGCCGCGGCGGTGGAAGGCGATTCAGAGCACACCATCGCGCAAGGGATCCGCGCCAGCGCTGAGAAGCGAAACCTGACGATACCAGAGGTTAGCGGATTCGAAGCCATCAAAGGCAAAGGCGCGCTGGCACACACCCGCGAGCATGTGTTGTATGTCGGTGGACCGCGCCTACTGGAAATGTTGAAAATCCAACTCCCGGACGCGCTCGACCGCTTCGAACGCGATGCCAGCGGTAAGGGTCAGAGTGTGGTGCACCTGGTTCAGACCGGTCATGGCGGAAAAGATCCGCAAGTATTGGCATCGTTCGCATTGGCGGATGTAATCCGCCAAGAAAGTCGGGAGGCTGTAAAAAAACTGCAGGAAATGGGTGTGCAGGTCGCCATGCTCACCGGTGACAGTCAGGCGGTCGCCAAGTCAGTTTCGGATGACCTGGGCATTGACGTCTTCTTCGCCGAGGTGCTGCCGGACCAGAAAGACGCTAAAGTGAGCGAACTTCAACAGCAGGGACGACAGGTGGCGATGGTCGGTGATGGCGTGAATGATGCGCCTGCGTTGACCCGAGCGAATGTGGGTATTGCCATCGGCAGTGGCACCGACGTGGCAGTCGAGTCAGCCGGCATCATCCTGGTACGCAGCGATCCACTGGATGTGGTAAAGATCATCGCGCTCAGCCGCGCCAGCTATCGCAAGATGATCCAGAACCTGGTGTGGGCGGCTGGTTACAATGTGTTCGCCCTGCCGCTAGCGGCGGGTGTACTCGCGCCGATAGGCATACTGCTATCCCCCGCGGTTGGCGCGATCCTCATGTCACTCAGCACGATTATCGTGGCGTTGAACGCGCAGCTGCTGCGCAGGACCGCGTTGTAGACCGCAATCAGTCATGCATCACGGTGAAACGCTCGTTTCTACACTGCCCTACCGGGAAACTGACTTTTCTTTCACCCATTGGATGATAGAAAAATGATGTTCTAATGGTGGGTCGTTTTGAGTTAAAAAACTACCCAGATTTCAGTTGATATTGGATTTGACCAATATCACTGAATTGAGGGGTTTTTTTGCTAATAAACTGGTGGCTTTGTTTTTGCTATCTCCGCAGCAAGCTGGCAGAGTATTACGCAAAAACAAGTGCGTCAGCCACCTCAAAGCATGGAACCGGCGTAGCAAGCTACGCGGTATACTGCTTCGCTATTCAAGTTTAGAAAGCTTGTCGACTGGCACCTGTGGATGTGGTTGATCGGCTCGGTCTCAATGGCTTACGCAATGGGCATGGCGGGTTCAGAGGGTATGCTGCGCGCACACTTTACACAGGCGGCGAGTTTTCCGCCAATACGCTGGTAGCATTCATCAGCGGCACGGTCGCCGGTATCGGCTTCCTCCTCTTCCTGGTGAACCTGGTCAGTACGATTGGTTTGAGAACCTTGTGGTCGCTGGTGCTGCCGGACAGCAAGGTCAAACCATTGGAGGCATCATCAGCTAGTGGCTGAACCTGCCCGCAACTGATCGTATGACCGCCGGAATGTATACCGGCGGTTTTTGCGTAAAAATGTACAAGCCCCACCGCGGCTGCTTGAGAAAACATTGCTTACAGACATTGCCAGGGCTCTGTTGTTTGAGGTAAACACGAATGGGCAACATCATATACAATAAGCATGTTGTCAAGTTAGCCTAATCCTACGAACAGAGGTATTAATGTTCAGAGAAATGAGACGAAAGAATCAAACACTCAACGACTCAGAGACGCTTGAGATGCTGCGTACCTGCACCGCTGGTGTGCTGGCGGTTGCCGGTGACGATGATTACCCGTACACTGTGCCCCTGAGTTACGTTTATGACGAAGGCAGGCTGTTCTTCCATTGCGCCAGGGTCGGGCACAAAATCGACGCGATCAAGCGGAATGACAGGGTCTCGTTCTGTGTGATCCAATCTGACGAGGTGGTGGCTGAGAAATTCACCACGCATTACCGCAGCGCGATCGCGTTCGGCAGGGCGCGGATCCTGACCGAAGACGCCGAGATCCGCCATGGGCTCAACCGCCTGCTGGAAAAGTACTCCCCTGGTTTCATCAGCGAGGGGCAGATTGAGATCGAAAATGACTGGGACAGGTTGTGCGTGGTGGAGATCCGGATCGAGCACCTTACCGGGAAAGCCGCGGTTGAGGTGATTAACCAAAAGAACTAACGAATACGAAGTGGTTTGACTTACGCTTTTTACTGAAATGACTTGACTCACAAGATAAGATGGGATTGACTATTCACGAGTAATCATCACCATGCCGACGACTACAAACGATTATTCCTTGACCAAACTGCTCACGATGTTGGGCGAAGCCGGGCGCTACCTGGCGGAGATCGACACCAGTGAAGGCGCTGCTGGCAATCTCTCGCTGTGCGTGCGCGGCGAGTTGGAGCCACGCGAGCTCTTCCCGGTGACTACGATGATCGAATTGCCGCTGGCAGCACCCGCGCTGGCAGGTGCAACACTGCTGGTGAGCGGATCGGGGCAGCGGCTGCGCGAGATCAAGGACGACCCCCAGGGGAATATTGCCTGCCTGGTGGTTGAAGCAGATGGGCAGACAGCCAGACAGTTCACGTCAAAAAGCTGCCGTTTTTCGCGGTTGACCAGTGAATTCAACTCACACCTGGCTGTACATTACGACCAGGTGCTCACACATAATCTCGGCTTTCATGCTTTGATCCATGTGCAACCTGTGCATCTCACCTATCTGAGCCACATCGAGCGCTACCAGGATGAACGCTATATCAACACGCACCTGCTGCGCTGGCAACCGGAGACCATCCTCAACTTGCCAGAGGGTATCGGGTTTATGCCCTTCCAGGTGCCTGGGTCAGAGACGCTCATGTCTGCCAATGCCATTTGGGCGCGCAATCACCAGTTGGTGGTGTGGGCAAAACATGGGGTTATGGCACGCTCCGACCAATCGCTGATGCATGCGGTTGACCTGGTGGAGTACGCTGAGACTGCCGCCAGATATGAGTACCTGAACCTGGTGGCGGGTGAACCTGCCGGCGGATTGAGCCGGGACGAGCTGCGAGACATTTGCGCGGCGAATCGCATTCAGCAGGATTTCTTTTAAACCCAATATAATTTCTTGCGTGACCACTAGATACAACAACAAATTGTTATTAATAAGAAAAAAACCTCCCACATAACGCCAATCGGGATCAGGTAAAAGTTGTGGAAACAAAACAGTAAGCGATGTTGCTGCCAAAGTTGCACAGCAACTTAGGGAAATCATTCCTAAGGAGAGATTGTTATGCAACACGCGCCATTTATCTATCTAAACTGAACCTTGTAAGCACCCGTTAGGAATTTATAAGCAATCGAGTCACCAATTAACATGATGAAGAGTGATAATCGTAATTAACTACTGCAAATTTCGTTTGATTGAGAGGTTAGAGCAAGTACCAGGTTTTAGTGGGTGCGGAGCTTGAATTCACACACATACAAATCGGAATTGTGTCGAATACATTAGGGGCTTCTGACAAAGGAAGAAACTATCGACGGAGCTTACTAATTAGTTACAAATGCACAATCTCCTGAAAATAAAATATAAAAATATGTATAATGAATTTTCAGGGCGTATATTGTTCGTTTACGAAATTTAGCTGGTAATCGGCATACTAAATTGAATATTTCTCAATTCTTTTCTGATTTGATTAATAAGATCCCGCTTTCCATCCGGGCTAAAATTGCATTGCCTTATGTTGCTTTAGCTACATTGCTGGCGTTCGGAGCGGCGTTAATCGTCACCCAAATAGTGTTCGACACGATTGAAGAACGCTTTACAAACCAGCTCGTAGAAGCCGGAAAACTTGCTTCAGAGCGGATGGTTGCTGAAGAAAATCACTTACTAACGGCAATGCGACAGTTAGCTTTCAGTGAGGGAATTCCAACTGCCATTCAAGAAAGTAATGAAAGTAAATTACGCGATCTTGCCTTCGGAACAACCGTAAACAACCAACTTGAAGCGGTAGAGTTCATTGATCTGTCCGGGAACTTAATCCTTTCGATGTACCATAAGAAAGGCGGTTTGATAGAAGAATACGACTTCTTGACAGGAGATCAATCGCCCCTCATTGATCATGATTTTGTCAATAAAGTTGTAACAAAAACAACTGATGGTCTAGGTGATAAATATTCGGATTTAGTTGAAACCCAAAAAGGACTCTATTTTTTAGTTGCAGGGCCAGTGATCGATAGTCAGAATAAACTGATCGGAGTGGTTGTCGTGGGAACATCCTTGGATACCCTTGCCCGGCAATTGCGAGAAGAAACCCTTGCACAAATTACGTTTTACGACCCACAGGGAAATGTTCTATCCAGTACTTTCTCTACCCCTTCTCCTCTTACTCCAGAATTCACAAAGTCGCTATTTGAACAGCAGGATACCATCAGCTTTGAAAGAGAAACCACAAGAAGCGTGGAGCAAAGTTATCTCGGTTATAGAGAACTTCTCGGGGTATGGGAAGGTAGAGGAGATGTTGACCTGGGTGTACTTGGTGTCTCACTTGGAGAATCATTTATTATTAGCACCACAACGACAACACGGTTTCAGATAATTGTCCTGGGTGCCACCACATTACTACTTGTGTTGTTTTTTGGCATAAGTGTATCCCTTTTATTAACAAAACCAATCATGGCATTGGTAAACGCCGCAAAGAAAGTTGCATCAGGAGATTACAGAGTAAAAGTAGAGCCGACAAGTAGAGATGAGATAGCGCTATTATCAAGAACCTTCAACGAGATGATCGAAAGTATCAATGACTCTCGGTTGATGATTCTCAATTCATATGACAATACACTTGAAGGATGGTCAAATGCGCTAGAACTTCGAGATCATGAAACGAGTGGCCATTCACAGCGGGTAACAAACCTGATGAAATCGATGATGGATGCGCTTGGTATTGACGGTGAAACAAGGGTAAATTACCAGCGTGGGGTGTTACTACACGATATTGGTAAGATGGGAATACCTGATAGTATATTAAACAAACCGGGGCCATTGGATGTAAAAGAAAGACAGATAATGCAACAGCATCCAATATATGCCATCGAAATGCTAAAAAATATCGAATTCCTAAAGCCCTCGTTATCAATCCCTTATTCCCACCATGAAAGATGGGATGGAACTGGTTATCCGCTTGGATTAAAAGGAGAAGAAATTCCGCTCGAAGCCAGGATCTTCGCAATCGTTGATGTATGGGATGCCATAACCTCAGATAGACCTTATCGAAATAGTATGTCCAAAGAAGAAGCGATTCAAACAATTCGTAATGGGAACGGCACCCAATTCGATCCTAAGCTTGTTGATGTGTTTTTAAAAATAGTTGATCATAAGTGATGGGTATTTAGGATGGATATCAGGCCGGACCATCAGCAATATATTAATAAGGATGATAAATGGACTGGGTGGTTAAGGAAAGTTATCATTATTTTGCTGGTCTTGATCATGTTGATCTTGATCTGGATCTTTCTGCCACAAAATTATCAATCGAACAGTTTTCAAGAAATACCAGTAAATTTCCACTCGGTTGATGAAGGAAATTATCAAGCTGACCCAACACGATACTGGAATCCTGTAGTAAATCTTTCAATCCTGAAAGATATAATTGCTGAGTTGGAACCAGAAAGCGAGAATGTCGAGGAGCGAGTAGATCAGGTCTTTGTCACTTTATCTGCGCCAGTACCCACAGCGCAGCCACAGCCAATTGATCCTGGTTTTACCCAAACTCTCATACCAATCTACATAACCCCCACACAACGGTCAACTTCTGCATTGATTAGTTTAACAGCTACCATCAGCCTGACCAGTTCACAAACTCAAACTGGAACCATCGTTACACCCACTCAAACACCCTCCCCTATTCTGTCAACCACGCCGTTGTTAACAATTACTATTACGACCACACCAATGGTCACCCTAACACCTGATAAAACAAAAAAACATACAGCGACTAACCCACCTACCCATACTTCAACACCCTTTCCCACATACACTTCAACTTACACCAAAACACCCGTATCCACATACACTCCAACCAATACGACCATCCCAACCTCAACCACTATGCCAAACCCCACCAGAACAAAAAAATATACCCCTCCAGCTAATAACACTCCGAAACCAACCCATACTTCTACTCCCACACCGGCACCCGCGACGACGAATAATTCAGATGGGTTCACTGAACTGAAATCACGTATGATTTCATTGGAATACTTGCGATCAATTGTTGATCTGATTCTGCTAAAAGTTAACCTGTTTTCAACGACCCAACCTTGAAGCAAACGAATTTTCGAGAGTGATTCTTTACTGTACAAAAATATAAATTTCAAATTAGCTGTACTTTATCGTCTACTAAACCCGATAATCAACGAAATAATGCCATCACAACGAACCAATATCTGTGAAGTAATAACCAAGATCCTGTGAGCCCGCTACCCACTGACAATAATTAGCCTTAAGCTCAGAAAAAACCTAATGGCAACCGATTGGATTTTTTTACAATCATCACGTATTTAGATTAGGATAAAAATTTTCGCGATACCCGCATCTGGGATTTTTAATGGGATATTTACCAAGTAATAAGAAAAACTTGGTAATTAGAAGGTAACTTTTTATCCAACCACAATGCCAGTCTCGAGCGAGACAAATGGCATTGCGAACGACAGAAAGGTTTGTTTTTTCTATTGTCTTCCAGTTCATGCGTCTGTGCATGTATTTTCTGAATTACATCACTCCAAAGTAATGCTTTGGTAATTTGCGATTTGAACACAGCTCAGCGTTATAAGCAACGCGCAACAGCAGGTGCTCCTGCCAGTGGCGCCCCATAGCCTGCATCGCGATGGGCATACCGTTAAGGTCATAGCCTACCGGAAAGGCGATCGCCGGCAGCCCTGTGAGATTGGCGGGGAAGACGAAACGCATCATCTCGGTATCTGTACCCAGGTCTGACCAGCCGGTCGAGAGCGCTTTCGCCGGAACCAGCGGCGCCGTGAGCGCTGTGCCCGGGGTGAGGATCACATCGACAACCTCGAACACGCGGGCGAAGATCCGCAGCGCACGGGTGCGCATACGCTGCGCCTGCAGGTAATCGTGCGCGGTCGCTGCTTTTCCAATCACCAGGTTAAGCTGAGTGCTGGGAGCAAAATCATTCGCATGCTCGGGATAATTCTGCATACATGCTGCCATCTCGCTAAGGATGGTGATAACATGCGCCACACGCATCTCATCGAGTTCCGGGATCTCCACTTCCACGACCTGCGCACCAGCCTTTTCGAACTCAGTCACCATTCTGCGGTTGGCTTCAACCACCTCTCTGTCCGCATGCTCAAACCATGCTGGGTAAATGCCAAACTTGATGCCTTTCAGGTCAGGCGTATTCCATCCTTTCACCATCACCGGCGGCTGCTGCTGAGAAATGGCTTCATTTATGTTAGGACCGGCGATAACCTGATAAGCCAGCGCCACATCCTCAACCGACGCGCCCAGCGGTCCCACGTGTGCCACACTCCAGCACAGTGGCGCTGCCCCGGCTTCGCTTACGCGACCAAAGGTCGGCTTAAGCCCCACCACGCCGTTGAGACTTGCCGGCACGCGGATCGAACCGCCACCATCCGCCCCTAGGGCTAGCGGGACGATCCCCGCCGCCACCGCTGCGCCTGACCCGCTCGACGAACCGCCGGTGTCGCGTTCCAGGTCATAAGGATTAGCGATGCGCCCATAGTGCACATTTTCGCCATTGGTCGCGATGCCGATCTCGTGCATGTTGGTCTTGCCCACCAGAATTGCGCCTGCGGCGCGCATGCGGGCGACCATGTAGGCATCCCTGGTCACAGGCTTGTTACCAAGGAAACGGGTGCCAACAGTGGAAGGGTATGGCACCATGTCCAGTTCATCCTTGACCGCCACCGGTACGCCTTCAAAGATGCTGCGCGGTTGACCGCTGCGCAGTCTTTCCATCGATTCAGCCGCTTGCTTGCGGATATCCTCCGCGTCACTGGCAACAAACAGATGCATGGCAGGTGAGGTTTTTTCGCTAGCTCCGATCGCGCCAATCACTGTCTCAGCCACCTCCAATGGGGTCAGGCTTCCTTTGCGGTAGGCTTCCGCGTAGTCACGCGTCAGTGTGAACGGCAGCTGTTCGCGCGGGGTTCGGTCAACCGATGGGGCATGCATCGGCATTTCCAGGTGACCCGCGGCATGTTCGGTGGGTATGACCAGTGGAAAATTGGTGGGTTCCTCGGTGAATCTCAGGGCGCGTAATTTTGGGATGCCGCCATTTTCCAGCAGGCTGCCCAGTAGCAGTGGTCCAGTGATTGGATTGCGCGCTGCACCTGCGAATGCTTTAAGCAAGCCGCCATAAAGCTTTGGTAAATTCAAGGATTTAAGGTCATAAGCTGCCATACGCTGCTGTGATTCTCCTTTTATTTAGGATGATGATCCTGTTAATTATTACATCGATGCGGTGGAATAAACAAGTTAAACAATGAAAGCAATAAATGCACCCGGTAGTACGATTTTATGTGCAATGAAATGCCGAATCGCAGCATTCAGATTACGGCGAACCATTTGGTTTGCTTCGCCTCCAGAAAAACCCCCAGTAAAGCGAAATCGAGACCACGTAGAGCAAGATGGTGAGCATGAAGGCAGGTCTGAACCCATAACGCACCTGAATCTCTCCGCTGATGGTGGGGCTGAATGCCCAGCCGAAGGAGTTTGCCATGCTCACCAGGCTGGCAACCGTGGCGCGCGCGGAGGGTTCAACCTTCTCCATCACGAAAGTCTGGTAGACAGGCCCGCTCATGTTCATCAGCGCTACGCGAATGTAATAAGCGGATGCCGCCACCCAATACAACGGCGAGAATCCCAACATCGCCAGGAAGGGGATGGAGAGCGCCTGGGTAACCACCACGAATTGGATCTTACCGTAACGCTCTGCAAGCGGCGGCGCGAGCAACAGCCCAACGCCCATCGCCAGTGAGCCAAAGGCAAAAAGCGTGCCGATGGCACTGTCTGATTGCTCGTGAACTTGGCGGAAGAAGATGTTCATGAACGGCATGATCAACCCCGCACCGACCGATGTGACCAACATCGGCAGGACCAACTTGCCAAGCAAAGCCGGGTGATCTTTGAAATAGGTGAACGGCGCGAAAAGCGACCGCTCGCCAGCATTTACTTTGTTAATCACCAGCATGAAAAGAGGAATCACCGCAAGAACAGCGGTTACTGCCACCAATACCAGCGAGAGGCGGTAGGCTTGAGGGCTGGTGGCTTCGCCGCCAGCCACACCCGCCAGCCAGGTTGGCATCAATCCACCGATCCAATTGCCGACCGAGGAGGCTGCCATGGATAGACCGGAGCTGAAACTGAATAGATAGGTACGTTCTTTTTCACCGCTATTCTCCATTAAGAACGGGCCCATCGTCACTCCGGCGATACTCTGCCCCAGCCCCATGAGCACGTTCATCGCGATGAAAATGCCAGGCGAAGGCATGATCACCATGCCCGCGATAGCAGCCACGGTCAGCAAACCGCCGCCAATCAACGATGGCTTGCGCCCCAGGGTATCAGCAAGGTACCCCATAGGCACAGCGGCAATTAGCGCGGTGAGGCTGCTGGTGGTTACCAGATTGCCAACCAGCGCTTCGTCATACCCGAGGCTCAGGACATAGAAATTGAAGAGAAGGCGGAAAACGCCAAATGCAGCCGAACTGATAACCGTGCTGATGAGGTATAACGATGCATTGCGCGAAAAGGCGCGCACGTTTTGAGCGTACCCGCGCAATCCGCGCTCGATCTTGCCGGCAACATTGAAATCCGATGACATAGAATAATGGCGCTTCCGTAAAGGGTGGACAAATTATAGTACAAATCACAATAAACACTCCTCGTTCGCGGTATACAGTTTTGCAGGTCTTAACCCGATGCGCCACAGGCTGCGCTCCCATGCTGCGTTTGGTAAATATTTCGGGGTTCAAGAGGACCCCTCTTTTTTACTGACGTATAATAAAGGGGTGCCTATGGCAAGGCAATTCTCTTCGCGAAGGAGTTCGTCGAATGATAGACCTGATTAAGCAGCAAATCGAAAGGTTGCGCGCGCAAGGCGCTACCTATGTGGATACTCGCTGGTACCCATACGAGGAGACCAATTCACTGCTGATGTGGAATGGCAATCTCAAAGAAACCACTTCAAGCCGCGAGAGCGGGGTTGGTGTGCGTGTACTATACAAGGGCGCGTGGGGCTTTTCAGCCTCTTCAGACCTGGGCAACTTCAGCGCATTATTCGATAAAGCCTTTGACAACGCCAGTGTCGCTGCAGAGCGCGTTACGTTTCCGGTACGCCTGGCGGAAAAGGAAGCCGTCGAGGCAAAGTTCGAAAGCCCATCACGAATCAATCCATTTGAGGTACCGCTGACCGAAAAGGTCGCCTTTCTACGCGAGATGGACAAGCTGTTGGACCAGCCTGGCATCACACAGCGGATGAGCAGCCTCGACTTCAGGCGCAAGCAGATCATCTTTGTGGATTCAGAAGGCAGCCAGATTGAAAAGGTTATCACTGATGTGTTCACCAGCCTTGAAGTGAACGGTTTGGACAGCGAGGGCGGGATGCATGAACGCAAGTTCAGTCCGCCTCGACGAGGTGACACGCGCGGATGGGAGACCATTGACCTGCAGTACTTCGGCGAGAATGCTGAGCGCATCGTGCGCGAGCTTAACGCCACGCTGCAGGCTGAGCAATGCCCGGTGGATGACCGTTCGGTCATTCTGCTGCCGGGCATCATGTACCTGCAGACGCATGAAACCATCGGACACGCGCTCGAACTCGACCGCATCCTGGGCTATGAGCTGGCTTTCGCGGGCGGTTCGTTCGTGACGCTGGATGACTTTGGAACGTTGCGTTACGGCTCTGAAAAACTAACCGCCAGGGCGGATGCCACTCTGCTTAACTCACCTGGAAGCTTCGGCTACGACGACGACGGCGTCCCGGCACAGGACAACTTGCTGATCGACAAGGGCATCCTGGTGGGGGCGATCACCGGAAGGCAAATGGCGGAAGAGGCCAACGCCAAAGCCCGCCGCGCCATCTTCGAGGCCAGCAGCGGCGCCAACCGCGCCACCGCCTTTTACCGCGTGCCCATCGAGCGCATGACCAACATCAATATAGACCCGGGTGAAGATGGCACACGTGACGATATTATTCGCAACACCGAGAAAGGCATTCTGCTGGACGGCGACCGCAGCTGGTCGATCGGCTCTAACCGCGAGCAATTCCACTTCGGCACCGAAGCCGGCTGGCTGGTGGAAGACGGGCAGATCACCCGGCCAGTGAAGAATGCCACCTACAAAGGTGCGACCATCCCCTTCTGGAACTCGTTGAGCGCCGTGGGAGACCGCTCCACATGGGAAGTCTGCTACGTAGCGAACTGCGGAAAGGGGCAACCCAACCAGATCATGCAGCTGGGGCATGGGGTGCCGATTTGCCGCTTTGACAATGTGCGCATTGGAGAATAACGATGAGAGAAAAAATCCTGAATACCCTGAACGAATTGCGCATTTACGCACTTGCGAAAGGAGCAGATGTTTCGTTCTACTACCACGAAGAAGACAGCTACCTGATGCGCTTTGCCAATTCTGCCATTTCATTGAACACCAACGAACATCTCATCCGGCTGGAAGTCACGGCCTTCGAAGGCAACAAGCGCGCCATTTACGCCATGATCACCGACCTGAATAAAGTGGATGATATGAAACAAGGCGTCGACACTGCCTGTGAAATGGTGAAGCATGTCATGCCTCTTACATACAAACCCACAGTTCCGGAATACAGTAGCCCGTTCATAGATGAGAGTGGTTTCGACCCTGACCTGGCGCAAATGAGCAACGAGGAAAAACTGGCCTTCTTCAACCAAGTGGTTGACGGGTTGGAAACTGACCAGATCAAACTTTCTGGTATTTTTTCCTGTGGATCCAACATCATCGCTGCCATCAGCACCCGCTCCGAGCACCCTTACCTTGTACAGACCTCCGATGCACAGGTGAGCATCGTACTCGCCCACAGCGCGCTCAAGTGGGAAGTCCAATCTGAACAGTCCGCGCAGCAAAAAGGTGATCTTGATGCCGCAGCAATGCGGACTGAACTGGCGACCCTTCTTCACCACTACACGCATGACACTCCTCAGCAAATCCCGCTTGGCAAATATGATGTCGTGTTTGGCACCGCGGCAATCGCGGATATGCTCAACTTTGCCCGCTTCATCGGGTTCAACGGTGGCTTGATGAAACGCGGTTATTCCTTTCTCAAGGAAGAGTCAATTGGTCAGAAGGTCTTTTCAGAACACTTCACGTTTACCGACGATCCCTCCCGGCGTGAGACCTTCCCGTTTCGCTGTGATCTGTATGGTATTCCCCGTAATCGTTTCCCCATGGTCGAGAATGGCGCTTTCAAAGCTTTCGCCTGGTACCAGGACGACGCGGACGAATTCAACCGCCCCCCCACCGGGCATACAGTCCCCCATCACAGCCTGTGCATGGCGGGAGGAACACACCCGATCGCCACTTTGGAGGAGTTGCTTAATCAACCGCGCGAATCGGATATCCTCTACATACCATTCCTGCACTACATGAACATCGTCAATCCTTCAAAGGGCATCGTCACCGGCAGCTCGCGCTTCGGCGCGCTGCTGCTCAAGCAGGATGGTTCAATCGTGGTGCCCTACAACGTCCGCCTGACGCAGAGCCTGCTGGACATCTTCAGCGATAAGATCGCCTGGATCGCGCGGGAGACCCTGCCCTACAACACTTCGTTGAGTTATGGCGCGCGCAACCCAACCAGTATCATCGTGCCGCGATTCATGCGGGTAAACGACTTGGAGATCTCGCATTCCAATTCATCTTATTGAGTCTTATTTCAAATCAATGTACAACAAAGAGACTGCCCTTCGAAAATCGAAGGGCAGTATGGCTTTCTATGATCGTGGAGGTTACATCCATTTCTGATCTTTGGCGAACTGGGTGATCACCGGGATATCCACATTGACGCCCTTGTTGGCTTTCAAAGCGTAGACTACATTGATGATCCAGATAAAGGGGATGATGCAATTGACCACTGGAACGAACTGCAGTGCCCCGATGAGGATGCCTTCCACCACTCCGAAGATGAGGGTCGGCACCGTGTGATACTTGATGAAAGGCCGGTCCTTCCTGCTGTCCATGAATAGTGTGATCAGCGGGAAAAGCGGGGTCAATAGAAAACACAAAACCACCTATAGGCGGTCGTCGCCAGTAATTTCCGAGGTATATACAGGTAATGGTTCTTGGTCAGTTGGAATAGTCATCTTCTCCTCCGATTAATTGATGTTTTATTAGTATAGCGTATTTTGATTCCAATTTTATGCACCAAATTGAAATGCCTGAAAATTTTTAACCGGAATTAATTAATCACTTATGTAGTGCGTGGGTTGAGCGCGTCGTTCAATCCATCGCCCAGCAGATTCCAACCGATGCCAAACAGAATCAAGGCAAGCGTAGCGGGCAGGAAAACCCACCAGAAGGTCAGTATCCCGTTCGGTGAAATGATCCAATCGCGACCACGCACCAGCATCAACCCCCAGGGAGAATTACCGCCCAGTCCGATAAAGGTGAAGGTCGCCTGTAGCAGCACCATCCCGCCCACATCTTTAGCAGCCATGACGATGATGGGGGTGACGGAATTTGGGATCAAGTGCCGGAAGATCAAGCGCCCGTGACCAGCCCCCAAAGCGCGGGAGGCTTCGATGTAATCTGTATTCCTCACCCGGCTTACAACCACGTTCATGACCCGTGCGTAAGGCATCCACGAGAAAAGGATGAGCGCGATGAGCACCCGATCGATGCCGAGCAGGAAGGTGAGCAGTTTAGGGAGTTGGTGCAGCTCAAAGAACTCCACCCCGCCACCGGAATAGCGGTAATAGATCAATCCAAATGGGGCATTTTGAATCTCCACACCGGCAGCGGCGAAAGCGTTCATCACCAATTGAGAGATGAGCACCACGCCTGCGATGATCGGAAAGGAGAGGAAGGCATCCGTGATGCGCATTGATAGGCGATTAACGAAACCGCCAAAGTACCCGCTGACCGCGCCGATTAATGACCCGATTAAGGCTGTGATGCCAGCCACGAGTATGCCGAACACCACCGCTGAACGCGTACCCCACACCAGCGCGTGGTACACGCTGATCTGCGTGGAGAGCGTGCCGAGGGGCGGCGCCTCGGCAGGCGAATGCGGTCGATAATCTGTTTTGAGACCAATATACTTGATCGGTCCAGGGTGGTCAGCATCCTGCGGAGAAAGCACAGGCGCGGCGATGGCGACAGCGATAAAAACAAGCACCAGGAAGAATCCAAGCATGTTCTGCCAGCGGGAGAAATAACGACGGAGGGATTTCATCTCAGGCGCGTTTCTCCCTGGCGCGCGGATCGACCACGGACTGGATGAGATCCAGGATTGCCATCAGCAGCAAGACGACCACCACGCTGTAGATCGCGAAGCCCAGTGCGGCGGGGGCATCCGGAGTATATGCCATGCTTCTGACGGCGATATCCGATACACCATGGAATTCGTACAAGATCTCCACCACGAACACACCGGTCAACAGTGCAGTCGCAGAGAGCAGGCTGCTGGTCATCGCCGGGGCGATGGTATTGCGCAGCGAATGGCGCCAGGTGATCCTCCTCTCTGGAATGCCGCGTGCCCGCGCTGCGATTACATACTCCTGGTTCAACTCCTCGATCATCCCTGCGCGGGTTACGCGCCCCAGCGTTGCCCAGTGCACAATCGCCAGCGTGAATACCGGCATCGCCAGGTGCCTGAACGCGTCAAGTGTCACCTCAGGTCTTCCGTTGAGCAGCCCATCGATGGTGAGCAAGCCTGTAATCTGCCGGAACTCATCCGCGTTGACGAGCAGGTTCATGGAAGAACTCAGCCTGGTCGGGGCGAACCAATACAGATCTACGTAAAAGAAAGACATCAATAGTAATGCGAGAATGAAAGAGGGCAGCGTTGTGGCAATATACGCGGCGAGACGGAACCCGTGGTCGGCAAATTTATTTTTCCTCGCACCGGCGATGACGCCGCTGACCAGCCCGAGTGGGATGAAAAGCAGGACCGAATACAGCGTCAGCTCAGCTGTGACGGGGGTTTTTTCCATCAAGGCATTGAAGACGTCCTTCTGTTGCGTCGGGCTGTAGCCCCACTCTCCCTTGACCAGATTTCCCAGCCAGTAGACGTATTGCACCGGGTACGGGTCGTCCAAATGGTATTTTTCAATGATGTTGTCGATCAGCTTTTGGTATTGTTGTTCAGTCATACGCGAGGGCAATTGCTTGGGGAGGTAGAGTGTGGCGCGTGTTTCGGCGGGCGTGAACATCACCGTGGCGTAAAGCAGCGCCGTTACGATCAACAGGGTGACGATGATGGAAATGAGACGCAGAAATAAGGCGCGCAACACAATACGCATATGGCCACTCATTAGAAATAATAAGGCTTGACGAGTTGGTTCTCATTATACAACGGCAGACCACCAACCTCATGGGTGAGTTTTCGGGTGAATCCGCGATCCAAAATTCATCGGTGATAAAATGATTTGGAACGATCAGTCCGAATTGGAGGGAAGCATAATGCAGCCAGTTGAAATCAGACCGTCAATTTTCTGGGTGGGAGTCAACGACCGCCATACCGAATTCTTTGAGGGGCTTTGGTCGATACGCGAAGAGGGAATTTCATATAACAGCTACTTCATCATGGACGAGAAGAAAGCGATCATCGACCTATGCAACGAGATGTCGATCGATGAGTTGTTCGACCAGCTCAGGCGATTTATCGACCCCGCCGAGCTGGATTACATAGTGATCAACCACATGGAGCCCGACCATTCCGGCGGCTTGAAGGCCCTCTTGAACGTTTCGCCGCACATCAAATTACTGGGCACTGCCAAAACGAAGGAGATGCTCGAATCGTTCTACGGCATCACCGAGAACGTGCAGGTGGTCACCGACGGCGAGGAGCTTGACCTCGGCAGGCATAAGCTGAAATTCTTCTCCACGCCTTTTGTGCACTGGCCTGAGACAATGATGACTTATGAAATGACCGAAAAGATCCTCTTTTCCTGCGATGGATTCGGCGGATACGGCACACTCAACGGCAGCATCTTTGATGATAAAGCACTCGACCTGCCGGAGTACGAACAGCGGGCACTGCGATATTATGTGAACATCGTATCCAGTTACTCAAAGCCGGTCAAGAACGCGGTCGCCAAAATCATGAGCGTGCCCATTGAGGTGGTGGCGCCCTCTCACGGCCTGGTCTGGCGACGTGAACCACAGCGCGTCATCGACCTGTACCGGAAATGGGCGGAATACGCGGGTACTGCCGGCGACCCTGAGGTCACGCTGCTTTACTGCTCGATGTACGGCAGCACGGAGAAGATGATGGAGGTGGTCGCGCAGGGCATCGCTGATGAAGGGGTGCCGGTGGTCATCTTCAACGTTTCGCAGGCTGAGATGGGCGACATTCTGCCCTCGCTGTGGACCAGGCGCGGGGTGATGTTAGGCGCGCCGACCTACGAAGGCGGTCTCTTCCCACATATGTCATTCGTGTTGGATGTCGCGCAGCGCAAGCATATCTTCCACAAGATTTCGGCGGAGTTCGGCAGCTACGGCTGGGGCGGCGGCAGTCAGCGCGAATACAATGAACGCATCCAGGGATTGCGCTGGCAGCATTTTGGCAGTTTCCACGACAAGGGCATGCCCAACGCCGCCGAGCTGGACGAAGGGCGCAAGTTCGGGGTGGATTTTGCCAGGCGCGTTCTGGAGGGGTAATTGCTGGCTTCGATGCAAGACCACTGACAACCGAAGATCAAATCACACGAAAGTAAGCGGTCTACTCGATGCAAGGAAGAGCACACCTTATGGCACTCGATTAAATTGCGAGTTGAAGCGGTCGATTATGCTAAAATCATGAATTAGAAATACCCGTTGAATATTACACGAAAATCCATCCAAGGAGTGAGGACAATGCGGCCGAATTGGGATTCCTATTTCATGAAGATCGCCTACGCGGTCTCTGAACGCAGCACTTGCGACCGGGCTTTCGTGGGCGCCGTGCTGGTGCTCGACAAGCGTATCCTCACGACCGGTTTCAACGGCTCACCCGCCGGGCAGCCGCACTGCGACGAGATCGGTCATTTACTGGTCGAGGAGCACTGCGTACGTACGATCCATGCTGAGACCAACGCCATCATCCAGGCAGCGCTGCACGGCATCTCGACCCGTGGCTGCACCTGTTATGTTACCCACTTTCCATGCATCAACTGCACCAAGGTATTGATTAACGCCGGCATGAACCGGTTGGTATACAATGTCGCCTACCGGATCGATGAAAATGCACTTGATTTTCTTAAAGCTGCCAACGTCGAGATCACCCATCTAGATTACGACGCGCAATCTAACGCGTTCATGAACATCCAGCCGGGTCTTTTTTCAGCGTAATCCCGTAGGAGGTTCGCGCCATGCCTTCTCTTCCGACCCAATTCATAAACCTCCCAGATATCGAGTTGGCGTACTGTGAAGCCGGCAGCGGTGAGACACTGCTCTTCCTGCACGGCAACTCAGAAAGCAAGCGCATCTTTGCACACTATCAAGCGCATGAGTTCGCAGATTTTCGCACCATAGCGCTGGACAGCCGCGGGCACGGACAAAGCCGGTCGCACGACCTGGCGCTCACCATTCCGCAGTTGAGCTGGGATGTAGCGCGGTTTTGCGAGGCAAAGGGGATTAAAAAAACCCACCTGGTCGGATACAGCGACGGCGGCAACATCGCGCTGCTGCTGGCAAAGCATACACCGCAGCTCTTCAACCGCATCGTGGCAATCTCTCCCAACTACCTGGTGAGTGGGACAGACGAAAAAACGCTCAAATTGTTCACCAGGCTTTCCAGGCTTTGGAAGTTCCTCGGGCGGCTGGGCTTGCCCACGCGCAAACTCGCCATGCGCTTTGACCTGATGCTGAATGACATCGGCATCAGTGCAGAGGAGCTGCGCACGATCCAGACCGGTATGAAAATCCTGTACGCAGAACAGGAGATGATCAAACCGGATCACATCCTCGAGATCGCGGAACTTGTGCCGGATTCAGAACTTGAGATGATCCCCGGCTGCACGCACATGAACATCCTGCAGCATCCGCGCACAGCCCAATCCATCCGGGAATACCTGCCCGATTAAAAAACGCCATCAACATTCCTGCACATACTCTAAGTTAGTAATAAAAAAACCCGCCTGAAAAATCCGGCGGGGTAATTTGATGAAACTGAATGAAGCAGTTTAGCCAAACTTGTAGGCGACGCCGAAACCGCCGCGCGGATTCTTCCACGCGATGTTGTCGCGTTCACAGCGGATGCGGCAGCTACCACACTCGATGCAGCTCTGGTACGACACCTGGATCTTGCCGTCTTCAGACATGGTGTACACGCCCACCGGGCAGAAGTACAGGCAGCCGTTGCCGGAACACAATTTGCATTCATCATGCGATTTGATCCAGAGGTGCGCCTCCTCCTCATCGACGTAATACTTGAGCGCCATCAACATGTCGTCTACAAAAACCGGCGGAAGGGCTTCACCAACTTTCCTGGCTTCAATTGTTTTCTGAATGTCTTTTTCGGGTTTCATTTTTTCACCTTCCCAGTATGCTTCTGCCAAAAGCGAGTATATCGCCCGCGGCTTTCAACAACGGTTTGCGTTTGGTCAGCGAACCAAGAATGTCTTTATACACTCCCTGCTTCGGTTTGCCAAATCCGCTGAAGAATTTACCGAGCGCTTCGTTTAGGAAGGTCGGGTAAACGGACATGAAATCCTCGTGATTGATGAGGAACTTCGAGAAATTGCGGTACTGTTTGAGGTCTTTGAGGATGAAGGAGTCTTTCAGCTTATCTTCGTAGACCCTGAGGGAACCAGCGCTGAAATCCTTGCGTTTGTGGGCTTCAACGGCGGCTTCGCCAGCCAGCTTGCCGGCGATAATCGCCATATTAGTGCCTTCCCAGTGCAGCGCGTTGACCATGGCAGCCGCGTCACCAGCCACCAGCACGCCATCAGAATAAAGCTTCGGCATCTGGCTCCAGCCGCCCTCGGGGATGAGGTGGCCGCCGTACTCCAGCATCTGCCCGCCCGCGATCAACGGGGCGATTTGCGGATGCCTGAGGAAGTGTTGCATCAGGTCGTAGGGGCGCACGTGGTGATTATCCAGCACATCGAGGTCGACACCGACGCCAATGGAGATATTGTCTTTGCCGGTGTAGATGAAGCCGAGACCAGTGAGACCGAGCGAGATTTCGCCCATCACTGAAACTGCCAGCCCGTGCGCAGCATCCGGCAGACCGAAGCGGGCGTTGATCGTTTCGGTCGGCAGCGAGATGAGCTGCTTGACCACCAGCGCCACGCGTTCCGGTTTAATGTCGTGATCGATCAGGCCGGCTTTCTGCGTGAGGAGGTTGTTGACGCCTTCGCAGATGATGGTCACCGGGGCGTAGATTTCGCCCTCGGGGCGGTCGGTCTGCACGCCAATGATATGACCGGCGCTATCGCGAATGAAATCGACTACCAGCGTCTTGGGAATCAGGAAAACCCCTTCTGCCTGCGCCTGCGTAATCCACCAGTTGGCGAACTTCGCCATCAAGCCAATGTACGCATCCGCGGGGGTGCGGCTGAGCTCCCCGCCGCCCACCATGATGCGCGTCAATCCGGTCTCTGAAAGGAACCAGTAACCGGCTTCAGTGGCGGGGCGTTCTAGCGGCGGCATGCGCGTCCAAAAATCGGGGAAGATCTCCTCCATCGCGTGAGTGTAGACCGTACCGCCGAAATAGTTCTTACCACCGGGGTTCTGACCGCGCTCGATGAGCGCGACGTTCAAGCCCGCGCGAGCCGCCATGATGGCAGCCGTGCCGCCGGCAAGCCCGGCGCCAACGACGATCACATCAAAGCTGAGTTTTTCCTGCGCTTTTTTCTCCATCTCAGGCATGCTGAGCCTCCTTCGATGCGTTGATTTCCTTGATCATCGCGGGGATGACCTCAAACAGGTCGCCCACGATGCCTACACTCGCGATCTCAAAGATGGGTGCTTTTGGATCACGGTTGATGGCAATAATGAAATCTGAATCCTGCATGCCAACCTTGTGCTGGATGGCGCCGGAAACACCCGCGGCGATGTACAACTTGGGGCGCACGGTCTTGCCGGTTTGCCCCACCTGGTGGTCGTAGGTAATCCAACCGGCATCCACGCAGGGGCGGGTGGATGCCACCACCCCGCCGAGCGCGTCCGCCAGTTCCTTGATCAGCTTGAAGCCTTCCGGTCCGCCCACCCCGCGGCCGCCGGCGACCAGGATGTCGGCGTATTCCACATTCGCCGCCTCAGCCTCGTTGCGGATGACCTTCATGATCTTGGCGCCGACTTCGTCTTCGGTGAGGTCGACCTTCTCGAATGAGATTTCGCCTTTGATATCAGTCACCTGCTCGGGCATGGGGAAAACGCGCGGGCGGACGGAAGCCATTTGCGGGCGATGGGTGCGGCAGACGATGGTGGCGATGATATTGCCGCCGAACGCCGGGCGGGTTGCCAGCAGCAATTTCGGACCGCCTTCCTTGATTGCGCCCATTTGGATCTGCGTGCAGTCCGCGGTCAGTCCGGTACCCAGGCTGGTGGCAACTGCCCCAGCCAGGTCGCGCCCGAGCGTGGTAGCACCAATGAAGAACACTTCCGGCTTGTACTTCTGCACAACCTCGACCAGCGCCTTGGAGTAGGATTGGTTGCGGTAATGCGCGAAGACTTCGTCATCCACGACATACACGTGGTCAACACCATACTTGAGACCTTCTTCTGCGACGGCTTTGACATTGTGCCCCACCACGATAGCTTCGACCAGCACTTCTTCGCCAGTGGCAGCCACTTCGTCGCTAATCTCGCCAGCCAGACGGCGGGCGACGCCGATCAATTCCCATGAGACCTGGTGCGGTTTGCCTTGCTCCTGCTCAATGAAAACCCAGAATCGTCTGGTCATGCTGCACCTCCGCTAACTGCGCTGAGCACACCTGATGATTTGACCTGATCGAGCACCGACTTGACCGCAGGACCAACCCCTACCTCGGTGACCTTGAAGACCTCGCCTCCCTTGCGCAGTTCCGGCTGGGTGGTCTTGAACACCCAGGTCGGCGAGCCTTTCAGCCCGATCTGGTCGAGCGGGAACATCACAGGGGTCTCATGCGTCCAGATTTCCGGTTCATACTTGAGCGAGTAGACCAGGTTGGGGAGCGAAGCATAAGGGATCTTGGCGATCTCTTTCTCGCAGGTCAACCCGGCAGGCAGCGGTGTACGGATGATCTCGTTGTAGGCTTCGGTTTTGCGCTCCGCGACCATGTATTTTTCCTCGAGGTTGATGTCATGGATCTTTACCGCGTAGGTGACCAGCGGCAGTCCCATGCGGATACTCACGCCCGGTCCCACCTGCGCAGTGTCACCGTCGATCGCCTGCTTGCCAAACAGCACCACTGAAACCGGGTCCTGTTCGTGCACAACCTGCATGAGCGTGGCGAGCACGTAAGAGGTCGCCAGGGTATCCGCGCCGGCGAACTGACGGGCGGTAATGATGATGCCGCGGTCAGCTCCCATTTCGATGCATTCACGGATGGTGGTCACCGTGCTGGGCGGTCCCATACTGATGACGGTGATCTTACCTCCCAGTTTCTGCTTCCATTCGACCGCTGCCGCCAGGGCATGCGCATCGTACGGATTCAGGATGGTGGGAACTCCCTGGCGGATCAGGTTTCCCGTCTCCGGGTCGATGCGAATATTGGTCGTATCCGGGACTTGTTTTACTGCTACGAGTGCATGGAACACTATTCACCTCCGAGGCGTGGATTACGTTTAATTTTGCCAGATTTATACGGTAAAAGGCAGTGACATTTGACCTGTTTTGTTAACCCGCCGGCATGCCTGGAGCAAGCACTACTTAAAATAAGATTGGCGCGAATTGAATGTAATGCCGATGATTGGTTAACTTACATATTTTACGCTAAATCATTAAATTTAACCAAAACCTGCATGGGGTGAATCAGTTCACAGTGGAGGTGTCACAGAACTCAACGGGAAATTTGACTTGAGTGATCAACCTGCCAGGTTGTGATAGCGGAAATCACAATATTCTCCGCCCTTGCCGATGGTCATGCTACGTTCATAGCCGATGTAGGGTGGGAAATGCTCTGCCATCGCGTCATCAGCGCGGCAGAAGACGCGCGTTAGTTCCGGGATGCCGAGCTGTGTGAGCTGCTCGTGGTAAAAGCAATGGGTGATGTTAAATGCGATGCGGCGCGGGCTCTTTTCGAGATAATCGATTGTCCACGCGGGAGTTGGGAAGGCCTTCATCACAAGCACGAAGCCCCGCCTGAACAGAGGGAACGGCCGGTGCGGCCACCTGAGCGGCGAAAAGGGCAGGCGGGTTTGCTCGAGGATGGTCAGACGCACCACCTCCTCAACATCGTTGATGGCTGCCTGGCTGTCGCCACCGTACTCCGTCAGCAGCTCCTTGTAAAGCGCCAATGCGGGCAGCATGAAGTTAACCTCATGGAAGCGCAACACAAGATCCCGCTGCAACACCCGGTTTTCAAACAGCGCGTTGTACCCGGTCTTTACCTGATTGAAGAGATGGCTGGTCTTCTTCTTCCCAAACTTGCTCTCCAGATATTTTTTACCGATCTTCGCAAAGGGCAGACGTCTTTTTTGGGTCTTCATTAGGTCACCTCGCAGCGCGGCGCACCAGGCTGGAACTACCGCATAATCAGTTCACATTAATTTCATTATCCCAGATTTTGCGGGAATTTTTGCAAGTAACAAGATCAACTGGTCGATCTACTGCTTTAAAGAGCGGCGATAACCACCCCAAAGATGTAGCCTGACAGCGTGCTCATCACCGCCACCAATGAAACATAGAGCACGGTCTTCTTCCTGCCCATGACCCCGTTCAGCACCAAGATGGATTGCAGCGACAACTCTGGGTCAGAGAGCAGGTACGCCAGCAGCGGTCCACGCGCCATGCCCAGGTCGAGAAACATTTTCGCGACCGGCACCTCAACCAGCGTGGGGAAGTACATGAACACGCCGAAGAGCACGCCCACCATGTTCGCCCAGATGGTATTCTGACCCGCGACCGTGCGCACCCAGGTTTCGGGAATGATGACCTTGACGATGCCCGCGGCGAATACACCGATGATCAGCAGCGGGAAGATCTGCTTAACGAACTTCCAGGTCTCCCAAACCCAACCGCAGAGTTCATCTTTGGTGAAGGATCGATGGGCGACGATCGCGATGGCGATGAGCAGAATGGTCTCACCGACCAGCCGCCCGTTCAAACCAATCGCCATCGAACCGACCTGCTCTGATGGGGCGGCGATGAGGATGGTCAGCGCGATCACGGCGAAGGTGGCGTAGGTCCAGGTTGAAAAGCCGTCGAGGATTTTTTCAAAGCCCTTCCAGGCGGTAATGCCGATGATCACCAGCATTAGGATCAGGAGCGCGCCCTGGAAAGTGAGGTTGAGTGACGATAATAAGCTCCCCAGGCTGCCATCCGGGTTGATGGGCAGACTGATGGTGGCGAAGACCCCGGTCAAGAGGTTAACCTGCAGTGTGCCCGCGATCAGCACAGCGATGAGCAGCAGAAAGAGCGCCCACACGGCAGGTTTCACCCTGGCTGTCTGGTCAAACACGCCGTTGGCTTCCATCTCAGCCGCGCGCGCTCTTTCCTCCTTGCGGAAGAACCATGCCATCAGCAAACCGATAAGAATGCCAAAGACGATGGACAGTACCAGGCGCGCTATGGCAATATCAAACCCGATCGCCGCACCTGTGTAAGTAATAGCCAGGATGTTGATTGCTGGACCGACAAATAAAAAAGTGATTGCCGGACCCAGACCTGCGCCGCGTTTCCAGATGCCAGCAAAGAGTGGCAGGATAGTGCACGAGCAGACCGCGAGCACGAAACCGCCGAGCGAGGCAGCCGGGTAGCTGATCCATTTGGAAGCTTTGGGTCCGAGGTAGCGGGTGATGGCTTCCTTTGGGATCATCGAGCTCATGAACCCGGCGATGATGAAAGCCGGTACCAGGCAGAGCAACACATGCGCCGCCAGGTAATCCAACAATCCTGTCCAACCCGACCACAATAGGGTGCCAATGTAAGCAAGAACGGATTCCATACTGATGCGCCAGACCTCCGACATCATATTCAAGTTATTGCATAATATACAGTCAAAAGAATGGGTGATAACCGGTTACCGCCCGAAAACGCCTATGCTTGCGTCAGCCAATCCGTGATCTGGGTCTCGGTGGGGATACGCCCGGAGGAAACCACTTTTTCGTTGATCACCAGGCCCGGGGTCGAGAGGATTGGGTACTTCATGATCTCATTGAAATCAGTGACTTTTTCGAACTCGGCCTCCATGCCCAGGTTTTGCACGACCGTGCGGGTGATCTGTTCGAGGCGCTTGCAATTGGCGCAGCCGGATCCAAGGATCTTGATGTTGAGCATTTAATCTCTCCTTTTATTTCTTGATTGTTTTTTTGCTAAGAATTTGAACAATGCGGGCAGCAGCAGGGCGACTTTGGATGATTCAACTCCGGCCTCTCCGCATTCGTCATCAGGTACATGGCATCCAATACTTCGAAAATCCGCGGATTGGTGACCGAGTAAAAAATATTCCAGCCATCCCTGCGGTCCTGGATGAGGCCATTTTCGCGCAGGACAGAAAGCTGTTGTGAAATATAAGCTTGCCGGAATCCCAGGTGAGCTTCCATGTGGCAGACGCAATGCTCCCCGTCGCGCAGGATCTCCAGTATTGCCAGCCGGGCGGGATGGGTAAGCGTTTTGAAAACCTGGACCTGTAAGTCCAGCGATTGTTTTTCTTCTGTGGTGATCATATTCAATGCCGTGAATATTATTATAGGCTTTCTGAAATCGGCGTCAAGAGTAGAATCTGCAGTGAGCAATTTGCAAATTCAGGAGATAGCATTCGAGGATAAATATTGCACCTCCACGATTCCAACAAGTTCGGCTCGATGAAAAGACGAGGCTTGCTTTTTCAGCAATCCTCAGTTCATTGACCAAATATAAATCGGTATTTAGATCACACAGCGACCTGGTGCTTAAACAGTTTCCTCTGCAGCCAGAAGGCTACGTTGACCAGTCCGATCATCACTGGCACTTCCACCAGCGGACCGATGACCGCGGCAAAGGCTTCGCCGGAATTGAGGCCGAACACCGCCACCGCCACCGCGATAGCGAGCTCGAAATTGTTGGATGCCGCTGTAAAGGACAGCGTGGTAGTCTGCTTGTAATCCGCGCCGACCGCCTTGCCCATCACAAAACTGACCAGGAACATGACGACAAAGTAGATGAGCAGCGGGATGGCGATGCGCACCACATCCATCGGGATGGTGACGATCAGATTGCCCTTGAGGCTGAACATGACCAGAATGGTGAAAAGCAGCGCGACGAGGGTGACCGGGCTGATCTTCGGGATGAATACCTTATAAAACCACTCCTTGCCCTTGATGCGGGTGAGCACTTTGTTGGTGATGAAACCGGCGATGAAGGGGATGCCCAGGTAGATGAATACCGATTTTGCAATCTCACCGATGGTGATGTGCACGCTCATGCCTTCCATACCGAACCAGGTAGGCAGTACGGTGATGAATACGTATGCGTAAACACTGTAGAACAGCACCTGGAAGATGCTGTTGAACGCCACCAGACCGGCGGCGTAATCAGTGTCCCCTTTTGCCAGTTCATTCCACACAATGACCATGGCAATGCAGCGCGCCAACCCAATCAGGATCAAACCCGCCATGTACTCCGGGTAGCCGCGCAGGAAGATGATGGCAAGCGCGAACATCAGAATCGGGCCGATGACCCAGTTCTGCACGAGCGAGAGCCCCAGCACCTTCCAATTCTTGAACACCTTGCCCAACTCATCGTAATGCACCTTGGTGAGTGGCGGGTACATCATCAAGATGAGCCCGATGGCGATGGGAATATTGGTGGTGCCCACCGATACCGCACTGTTGAAGGCTTCAACTGCCCTGGGCATGAGGTAGCCCAACCCCACCCCCATTGCCATGGCTAAAAAGATCCATATTGTCAGAAAGCGATCGAGAAATGAAAGCCGTTTGGTGACACTTTTATTTTCCATCTTGTAATTTCTCCTCGATGACTAATGTTATTAACCGCTGGATTAACAGGCGGGTCTTTTTCCGGGCTCGGCATAACACTGCGGACAGGTGCAGCCGGGGTAAGGTTTGACAGAGTAGCGGTCCAACTCCTCTGCGTCGATTCCGACCAACTCGCCCGCGCGGTGCAAAAGATCGAGCAACCCAATTTCGGCAAGGCGGTAATAGATGTGCCGGCCATCCCGCCTGGTGCTCAACCACCCGGACTTGCGTAGCGCCATCAGGTGCTGCGAAATGGTGGCCTGGCGCAGCCCGAGAATGGCTTCGATGTGGCAGACGCAGGTTTCACCCGGTCCGATGATCAACAGGATCTGATTACGCGCAGGTTGACGGAGTTGCGAGAAAAGCAACGCTAACCGGTCTTCAGGTTGGGATTTTATATTCATATTCCGGAATGTATTATACAACCGACTGCGACTAGTTTCAATACCCCAGCAGGGATACGGCAAAGCTGTGGTCGTCAGACCAGAGATATGACTGATTCCGTTTAGTCTATGGAAACCGCTTATTATTTGGTTGTTCAATCAATGCAGCAACCCTGTTCTTCCTAGGTGAGTGTAGAATTACCGGCAGGCGGCATCCCTTATGCCGCACCAATACACCAACGTCCCAGTTATTCATGGGAAAAAAACCAAGGAATAAATATCGGTGGCTTTGTTTTTGCTATCTCCGCAGCAAGCTGGCGGAGTATTACGCAAAAAAAGTGCGTCAGCCACCTCAAAGCATGGAACCGGCATAGCAAGCTACGCGGTATTCTGCTTTGCCAGTGAATTACATAAAGCAGTTACAGCGTGTGCTGTAACTGCTTGTTATTAACGCCGCCAGGTGATTTCCCCCATGCTCCCTGAAGTTGGCAGAAACAGGTTACTCACCAGAGAGGTAAAAAATCTTATAGCGCCAATTGAGCAAAATGAAAAAAACTAACCAGAAATGCGTTTTTACTCATGTTGGATGCCACCTTCATAAATGTTCACACCGTCAACTATTCAACTTGATTGTAGATGGATCGAGCGGGCCGCTGGTTTAGAACTTGTATATGCGGATAAGTGACAATGCTCCTGTAGATTGGTTAACAAAGTTATTGGCGATTTGAATATTTGAATTTTGCCACTATAATAAGAGTGAAACACAACAGGGAGGTGTTTCATGTGTCTATATCGTCCCTATATTGTCACCAAGGAGAATGTATGATGCACAAAAGAGTTACCCTATTGATCGCGCTTGTGCTGATCAGCGCCCTGCTGCTCGCCTCATGCGCCAATGCCACTGAAGCACCGGCTCCGGTTGAACCGGAAGCCCCGGTTGCAACCGAAGCCCCCGTCGAAGCACCCGTAGTTGAAGAACCAGTTGAAACTGGCGGACAACTTGAGGTCTTCTCCTGGTGGACTGGCGGCGGCGAAGCCGCCGGCTTGGAGGCGATGATCGCCATCTGGAACGAGAAGTATCCGGATATCGAGTTCGTTAACGCGGCTGTCGCGGGCGGTGCTGGCTCTAACGCCAAAGCTGTACTTGCCACACGCCTTTCCGCTGGTGATCCGCCCGATTCCTGGCAGGGTCACGCCGGTCAGGAACTCATCGGTGCGTACGTTTCTGCTGGACAGCTCGAACCATTGGATGAGCTTTATGCAGCCAACGGCTGGTACGACATCTTCCCTGAGACCCTCATCCCCCTGCTCTCGCAGGATGGGCATCCGTACTCCGTACCCGTGAACATCCACCGCGCCAACGTGCTGTGGTACAACCCCAAAGTTCTGGCAGAATACAATGTGGCTGCTCCGACCGATTTCGCCAGTTTTGTCACCACCCTCGAAGCCCTCAAAACTGCCGGCATGGAATCACCGCTTGCCCTGGGTGAAGCCTGGACTGAAGTTCACATGTTCGAAACCATCCTGCTCGCCACTGTCGGCGCAGACGCGTACAACGCGCTGTGGATCGGTGAAGGCGATTGGGCTGCCCCCGAGGTGACCCAGGCGATTGAGAACGTGAAGACCCTGATGACCTACGTCAACACCGATTACGCGACCCTTTCCTGGCAGGATGCCAGCAAGCTCGTCGCTGACGGCGATGCCGCCTTCAATATCATGGGCGACTGGGCGGATGGTTACTTCTACGGTGATGTGGCAGGTGGAAACCTGGGCCTCACTCCGCTCGAAGACTACGCCTGGATGCCCGTCCCCGGAACCCAGGGGGTCTACCAGTTCCTTTCCGACTCCTTCGTGCTGCCTGTAGGCGCGAAGAACCGCGATGCCGCCATCAAGTGGCTCGAGCTGTGCGGATCGAAGGAAGGACAGGACGCCTTCAATCCTGTGAAGGGTTCTATCGCTGCCCGCAAAGACTCCGACAAATCCCTGTACAACGTCTATCTGCAGTCCGCCATCGATGACTGGGCAACGGATGTTGTGGTCGGCTCCCTCGCGCACGGCGTGGTTGCCAATCCCACCTGGGCCACCCAGATCACCACTGACTGGGGCGCCTTCGTTATCAACTTCGACGTTGCCGCCTTCCAGGCAGCTCTGGTGGCTTCCTGCGACGCACTCGGCCCCTGCGGCGAGTAATCGCGACAACCAGCACTGAGTTTTATTCATCGGGGAGCTTGCGCTCCCCGATGTCTATTGCAGGAAGTAAAATTATCTGCAATAATTAGGAACATTCACTTCAAAACGAGGCATATCCCATGCAAGATCGAAAAGAAAAGGGGCTCGCGTTTTTGATGGTACTGCCCTCCATCATCGCCGTGGGGATTTTCGTCTATGGATTCATCGGTTGGACGACGCGAGTATCCTTCAGCGCGTGGCGCGGTATGACTCCTGATTACACTTTCGTCGGACTGAAGAACTACGTCAACCTCTTCGTTAACAATCTGCGCTTCCAGATCGACATCAAAAACACACTCATTTTCACCGGTGTCTTCGTACTCGGCTGCCTGATTATCGGGATGCTGTCTGCGCTGCTTCTCGACCAGGGATTGAAAGGTGAGAGCTTCTTCCGCAGCCTGTTCATCTTTCCGATGGCAATCTCGTACATCGTCACCGGTGTGGTGTGGCGCTGGTTGATGAACCCCGCCATGGGCTCGCGCATGAGCGGGCTGAACTTGCTTTTCGACAAGCTCGGGTTGGATTTCCTGATCAATAGCTGGACATCCACGCCAACATGGGGCATCGCCTTCCTGGCAATCCCGGCCATCTGGCAGCTCTCGGGGTACACCATGGCAATGTACCTGGCAGGGTTGCGCGCAATACCTGATGAATTACGCGAGGCTGCGCGCGTGGACGGCGCCTCTGAATTCAACATCTTCCGCTATATCATACTGCCACTCCTGCGCCCGGTGACCCTCTCCGCCATGGTCATTCTGGGGCACATGTCGCTGAAAACCTTCGACCTGGTCATTGCCACGGTCGGCAAGCAGCTGGTGCTCGACATGCCCTCGGTGCACATGTGGCAGATCACCTTCGACGGGCTGCAATACGGCAGCGGCGCGGCGATCAGCATCCTGCTGCTTATTTTCACGGCGGTGTTGATTATTCCGTACCTCTTCTTCTCCTTACGTAAGGAGGTGAAGCAATGAACCGCAGCCGCACGCGTTATTGGAGCTATATTCCGCTCGTACTGCTCGCCATCTTTTACCTCATTCCCATCTACGTGATGCTGATGACCGGCTTCAAGGCGGGCGACGAGATCAGCATCAAAACCATGTGGGACCTGCCCAAGACCTTGGGGCTGGAAAATTACCTGAAAGCCTTTAGGCAGCTCTCGCCCAACATGTTGAACAGCCTCAAAGTGGTGGTTCCGGCTGCCATCCTCTCCTCGATACTGGGTTCATTAAACGGCTACGTGCTCGCCAAGTGGAAGTTCCGAGGCGCGGATGCCATCTTCACGCTCATCCTGTTCGGCATGTTCATCCCCTACCAGTCGATCCTCATCCCGCTGGTGCAGTTCATGAATTCGATCGGTCTGTACGGCGGTATCCCTGGGCTGATCCTGGTGCACATCATTTACGGCATCCCCATCACCACGCTCACCTTCCGCAATTATTACGCCAGCATCCCCAACGAGCTGGTGGAGGCCGCCAAGATTGACGGCGCGGACTTACTGGGTATCTACAGCAAAATTCTGCTGCCTATCTCGATCCCCAGTTTTGTAGTGGTGCTCATCTGGCAGTTTACGCAGGCGTGGAACGATTTCCTGTTCTCAGTAATCCTCACCCAGCCGCAGAACTGGACGGTGACTGTGGCGCTGAACAACATCTCCGGCGGGCAGATCATCCCATGGAACCTGCAGATGGCGGCTTCGTTGCTGGCTGCGCTGCCCACGCTGCTGGTGTACATCTTCCTGGGGCGCTACTTCCTGCGCGGCATGATGGCAGGGTCACTGAAGGGGTAACACACACGCACTCACAAAAAATGCTCCGGGAGTTCCGGAGCATTTTTGTTTTTCATGCCTTTTCGATGATCATCCAGGCGGTCCAGCCATCAGTGACGATGCGCTTGCGCGCGCCGGGATCATCAAACCGGGCAAGCACCTGTTGCGGCGAAAGGAAATGGCTGCGCATGAGGGCGAGTTTTTCCGCCAGCGCCAGCAGCTTCACGCGCAAACGCCGGATATCCGGCTCCTCGATGATGATGCGCCCGCCGCGTTTGAGCACGCGCCATAGCTCGCGGAGGGTGGCTGCCTGGTCCACCACGTGGTGCAGCGCATCAACCATGATGACGCAGCAGAAGTACCCCTCTGCGAAGGGCAGCTCTTCGGCGAGCGATTGTATCGCCGTGACCCCATCCTTGCGCCGCGCTTCCAGCAGCATCTCGAAGGTCTGGTCAGCCACCACCACCCGGCTGGTCTGCCCCACGAGGAACTGGGCGACCCGCCCGGTGCCGCCGCCGGCATCGAGCACGGCGCCATCGGGCTGCGGCAGCCCCAACTGCGCGAGGATGATCTCAGGCGCCTTGGGTTGGATGAAGCGCTCATAGGAGGGAGCCAGCCGCTTGAAGTGACCCGGTTCGCGTTTCATCAGCCCTGGCTCCGTCCGCGTGATAGTCTCATTGTTTCGCGGCAATCTCGTCATGCGCGCGGGCGATGAAATCCGCCACCGCGATTGGACCGGGGTTCTCGCCGTTGCGCAGGCGCAGCGCCACCTGCCCGCTCTCCTGCTCCTTGTCGCCGATCACCAGCATGTAGGGGATCTTCTGGTTCTGCGCGTCGCGGATCTTGGCGTTCATGCGCTCGGGGCGTTCATCGACGATGACGCGCAGGCCGGCTTTCTTCAGTTCCTGCGCCACCTGTTTGGCGTAATCGAGGTGGCGGTCGGCGATGGGGATCATGGCAGCCTGCACAGGCGCCAGCCATACCGGGAAGGCGCCGGCGTAGTGCTCGACCAGCACGCCGAAGAAGCGCTCAAGGCTGCCGAGCAGCGCGCGGTGGATCATGTACGGGCGGTGCGGCTGCCCGTCCTCGCCGATGTAGGTGAGGTCGAAGCGCTCAGGCTCGTTGAAGTCGAACTGGATGGTCGAGAGCTGCCACTCGCGCCCGATGGCGTCTTTCACCTTGAGGTCGATCTTGGGTCCGTAGAAAGCGCCGCCGCCGCGGTCGACGTCGTAGTCGAGGCCAGAGCGGTCAAGCGACTCCTGCAGCGCGGTCTCTGCGTCCTCCCACATGGCGGGGTCGCCCACCGATTTCTCCGGACGGGTGCTGAGGTAGGCGTGAATGTCGCTGAAGCCGAAGCTGCGCAGGATGTGCAGGCTGAAATCGAGCACGAAATCAATCTCCGCCGGCATCTGGTCAGGGCGGCAGAAGTGGTGCGCGTCATCCTGGGTGAAGCCGCGCACGCGCATCAAGCCGTGCAGCACACCGCTGCGTTCGTAGCGGTACACGGTGCCCTCCTCGGCATAGCGGATGGGCAGGTCGCGGTAAGAGCGCAGCGAACTCTTGTAAATGTGCAGGTGGAATGGGCAGTTCATCGGTTTGAGGAAGTACTGCTGCCCCTCGATATCCACCGGCGAGTACATGTTGTCTTTGTAGAAGCCGAGATGCCCGCTGGTCTCCCACAACTGCGCCTTGCCGATGTGCGGGGTGTAGACGAAATCGTAATCGTTGTTGACGTGCTCCTGCGACCAGAAATCTTCGATCAGCTTGCGGATGCGCGCGCCCTTGGGGTGCCACAGCACCAGCCCGGCGCCGACCTCGTCGTTGACGCTGAAGAGGTCGAGCTCCTGCCCGATCTTGCGGTGGTCGCGCTTTTTGGCTTCTTCAAGCCGCCACAGGTAATCCTTGAGCTCGTCGGGCTTGCTCCACGCGGTGCCGTAGATGCGCTGCAGCATGGGGCGCTTCTCGTCGCCGCGCCAGTAGGCGCCCGCCACGTTCATCAGCTTGACGGCGGACGGGTTGATCTGGCGCGAGTTTTCCACGTGCGGTCCGCGGCACAGGTCGGTGAACCCCCCCTGGGAGTAGATGGAGATCTCCGGCTTGACGTCAGTGGGGTTGCCTTCGTCATCCAGCTCGCCAGATTCCAGCCCCTCGATCAGCTCCAGCTTGAAGGGCTGGTCGTGGAAGAGTTTTTTGGCTTCATCCGCGCTGATAACCTGCTTCTCGAAGTTCACGCCTGCCTGGATGATGCCGCGCATGCGCTTTTCAATGCTCTCCAGGTCTTCGGGAGTGAGCGCGCGGGGCAGATCGAAATCATAGTAGAAGCCATCCTCGATGGGCGGACCAATAGCCACCTTGCCCTCGGGGAATTTCTCGAGCACCGCCTGCGCCATGATGTGCGCCGCCGAGTGGCGGATGCGGTACAACAGTGAATCTTCGTAGTTCTCTTTTGCGTTTGCCATGCTACCCTCCAAAATGTACATGATTAAACAAAAACTCCCGCCCGATCACTGGGGCGAGAGCTATAAGCTTCGCGGTTCCACCCAGATTGGTCTGCCGGAGCGGCAGATCATCTCTGTGGACCTGTAACGGAGTCAGCCGTTCGCCTTAGTTGTTTACACTTTCAGGCTCAAGCTCGCGGGGGGTTTTCGCTGTGTCATCCTGAAGGAACTTTCAGCCGGTGGTTCCTTCTCTCTGGCGGGTGGGGGGCAGCTACTCGTCCCGGTCAACGCTGTGTTAATTGCACCCATTATACTCCAAATTTGGGATTTTCGGAGAGCGTGTTGAAGATCAATAGTCAAGAGTTAAGACACAAAAAGCGAAAAACAGAAAGGTTGGAAGGCGCGGTCACTAATCGAATCCGCCCTACGCAATCTGAGAGCAGCCAGGTGATCGCTTCGTCCACGCGCAGGGCGATGCGCACAGTCGTTGGGTGGGTTGAGAGCCCGACGTCGCGAGTCGATGCCATTAGTCCTGTTTGGTCTAACATCCGCCCCTTCACCATTTCCGCGTTGTCTGATGGTGGGTTCACAGACCGAAATAACCCTACGAATTGTTGGTCGATGGCTGAAGGGTGATTTGATAATCCACCGTCACGAGTCGATGCCATCCTTAGCTTCCTCCCTCCGACCATTACTCCTGCCCATCAATTCGCTGGCAGCTACGAAAAGCAAATAACAAAATTGTTTGAAGGTGAGTTTGCAGCCTGAACCCCTCACACGAAAAATTCACATCTCAAAATGGTCCAAAAAAATATGCAAATAAGCCAAATAAGAATATGACTATTCCTAGAATTGTGCCAATTCTAGCCCACCAGAGATAGACAGGTGTTTTTTCAATGTCAAATACAAAATCATTTATAAAACTTGGAAAGATATTTAAACCTCCGGCCTTTTCTCTATAGTGATTTATCTTTTCAGGTAGTTTATCAGGTCGGAACCAAGACCAATATCCAAAATAGCCGCAATAAATCATGCCGCAAATTCCAATGATAAGGACAAATACTGTAATCATTTATTCTTCCTATTTGGATCATAGACTATAAATTGATATCCGAGGTTTACCCCTGCTGAAACTGGCAAGACACCACCGTATTCGTATGCTGGTAGTTTCGAAAATGTAGAATTGATGCTTTTATTGACACCTATTGCACCTACAGCACCAAGCGTACCATTAATTCCAAAACCACTAAGCGAATCGGTTAGTGTCAAAGAATCAGGTAATTCGTGATTGGGGATAGCCCCCAAGTAGCCGACCATATAACCCCCAGAAATCGCCGTGATGCTCTTACCTACACCAACATTAAATCCAAGGTAAACAACACCATAGCGATCAAGCGTGATTGAAGCGCCGATTCCTAAACCTACTCCGAAATTTAAGGCAATCATATAATAATCGGGGTTTTTTTCATTTGTATCCCACCATTTCGGTTTTACCCAAGGGCCTATGCAGGGTTTGAGACTTGTACATTCCAATCCTGGAGTTACCGTGCTTATTCGATTTACAAACCCTTTAGTATTTAAAGAGTAGAAGTTAGATACTATTGGTGGGAAGGTGGTTATATCATTATTAATTCCACCACCGCTCCCAATACTATTTCCATTTCCATTATCACCACCTTGATTGTTACCCCCGCTAATACCACCAATGTTATCCCTGCCATTGTTTCCACTCCCACCACCCCCGCCAGTACACGAACCATCAGCAGTATCGCAATATATATGCCCGCTTGGATCGCTGTAGTTGACCGGGTTCCCATTGACGTAGGCGTAGCGGTCATACCCCTTGATGCTGTTGGGCTCAGGCACGATCGTGTCGGCAGAAATGAAACGTGCTAGCTGCGGGTCGTAAAACCGCGAAACATAGAAGTACAACCCTACTTCTACTTCGCTGCGCTGACCAGTGTACTGGTAGTCAGTGGCGCTGGCGCCGGTGCGCAGTTCGCCGTACGCGGTGTATTTCAGCATGCTGATCGCGTTCCCGGTCGCGTCCACGGTCACGCTGGTTGAGCCAAGGTGATCCGAGAGCAGCCAGGTGATCGCTTCGTCCACGCGCAGGGCAATGCGCATTGAACCCGCGAAGTAGTACTTGTACTCGCTTTCACTGGTGCCCTCCACGCGCAGCTCGTAGCTGGCGTTGGGGTAGTAGGTGACGACCTCACCGATGATTGACTTGACCAGGTTACCATCCCCATCATAGACGTATTGGGCTGAGCCGTTCACCGGTTCTGCCGTGGCCGTGGGAGCGGGCGTCTCGGTTGCCGTGGGTGAAGGCGTGGGTGTATCTGTATCGACGGGGGTTTCACTCACGGTAGGTGTCGGCGTGGGGGTTTCAGTAATTGCAGGAGTCTCAGTGGGGATGCCGGTCTCTGTTGGCGTTACCATTTCCGTTGGTGTGGGAGTGTCTTCGGGTATGCTAGTGCCGTCCGGTGTTTCTGTCTCGGTCGGTGTTGGTGTCGAAGTCCAGGTTGCTGTAGGTGATTCGGTCGGGAAACTGGTTTCGGTCGAAGCTTCTGTCGGCATTTCGGTAGCCGTGGGCACTTCCGTCACCGTGGGGGAAGCAGTTGGCGCTGGGGTGGCAGTGGAGAAGGGCGCGTCTGCCTGCACGCTGACCAGCTGGTTGGCAGCGTCAAAGGTGAGGGCATACGTCACCCCATCCACCATCCGCGTGATCTGGTTGCCGTTGGCATAGCCAAAGTAAACCTTTCTACCCACCTGACCTCGCTCTCCAAAATCCCCGCCTGTGCCCCGAAGCAAACATCACTTACCAGTATATACCCCCATCCTCCCCGTGACATAACAAAACTGGAAGCTGGCGGTCATCCGGCAGCTTCCAGTTCCACAATGCTTCCTTATGCGCAGGCTAACCCTTCAGCGCGGCGAGCACTTTATCCTTGGTGTACGGCAGATCCCTCAACCACACGCCGATGGCGTTGTGGATGGCGCTGGCCATGGCGGGGGCTACGCCGTCGATGGCGATCTCCGCCACCGATTTGACGCCGTAAGGTCCGCTCGGCTCATCGGTTTCGACGAAGATCACGTCCATCACCGGCATTTCGGCGGCGCGCGGCACCTTGTATTCCTTCAGGTTGGGATTCATCGGCTGCCCCTCAGGCGAGTACACCATGTCCTCGGTCAACGCAAAGCCCAAGCCCTGCGCCATGCCGCCTTCCACCTGCCCGGCGGCGGTGACCGGGTTGATCACCCGCCCGCAATCAACTGCCATCAGCATGCGCTCCACGTTGATCCTGCCGGTCTCGGTATCCACCTCGATCTCGAGGAACTGGGCGGCGGTAGGCGGCGGGCTGACCGGGCTGACGTGCGACTCGGTCGCCATGATCTGGTGCTGATTTTGCTGGTGCAGGCTGGCGAGGCCGATCTTCTCGTAGGTCAACTCTTTGCCATTCGGCGCGACGACCATCTTGTGCCCCAGCTCAAGACCGGTGGTGTCCGGCAGACCCCACATCACCGCGGCCTGCTCGAGCAGCTGGCGCTTGATATTCTCGGCGGTCTTGCGCACCGCCTCGCCGGTGAGGTAGGTGGTGCTGCTGGCGTACGCGCCCTTGTCGAAGGGGGTGAAATCGGTGTCAGAGGAGTACACGATCAGGTCATCCAGGTCGAGGTGCAGCACCTCGGCGGCGATCTGCGCCAGCACGGTATCCGAGCCGGTGCCCAGGTCGGTGGCGCCCATGGTGAGGTTGAACGACCCGTCGTCGTTCATCTTCAGCGTGGCAGACGCCATATCCAGGTTGGCAACGCTGCTGCCGTGCAGCACCACCGCCATGCCCACCCCACGGCGGTAGCGCCCGGTCTGGTTGCGATAACGCGCCTGCTTGGCTTTGAAGTCGAGCACCTTGTTGCCGATATCCACGCACTGGTCGAAAGCGCTGGTATCCAGCGCCTGCTTGACGCCGGTGCGCCCCTCTCCCAACTGCTGCGAGAGGTACATGTCGTCGCCGACCTTGATCCAGTTCTTGCGCTTGAACTCGATCACGTCGAAGCCCAGCTTGTCGGCGATCTCGCTCATCAGCACCTCAATGCCGTACTCGCACTGCATGCTGCCGTAGCCGCGGAAGGCTCCCGCGACCGCCGTGTTGGTGTACACCACGTCGCTCACAAAGCGCGCGGCGGGGGAGTTGTAGAGCGTGAGCCCCTTGAAGCCGCCCACCATGTTGACGGTGAGCCCATGGGTGGCGTACGCGCCAGTATCGCCGATGAGGTACAGGTCCATTGAGGTGACCGTATCGCCCTTGACCCCCACCTTGTAGCGGATGGTGGTGGCATGGCGCGAGCGCGAGCTGGTGAATTCCTGCTGGCGGGTGAACTCCATGCGCACGGGGCGCCTGGTCTTGAGCGTGAGATGGGCGCACAGGTCTTCGATGAGCACTTCCTGCTTGTTGCCGAACCCGCCGCCGATGCGCGGCTTGATGACGCGGATCTGCTTGACGGGCAGCCCGATGAGCGGCGCGATGATGCGGCGCGTGTGGAACGGCACCTGGGTGCTGGTGCGCACCACCAGGCGGTCATCTTCGTCAAAATAGGTGATGCACACGTGCGGTTCGATGTGCACGTGTTGCTGCTTCTGGGTGTGGTACTCGCCCTCGAACACGTGGTCGGCTTCGGCGAAGGCTTTATCCACGTCGCGCACCTTGGCTTCGATGCGGTAGACGATATTGTGCTCGCGGTCAAAAATTCCTTCGCTGTCCTCTTCGTCATGGATGATGGGGGCGCCGTCGCGCATGGCTTCTTCCATGTCCACCACCGCGGGCAGCACCTCGTACTCCACCTCGATGAGCTCGAGCGCGCGGTTGGCTATCTCGAGCGTCTCCGCCGCCACCACCGCCACGCGGTCGCCCACGAAGCGCACCTTGGTATCCAGGCTCACCTGGTCGAATGGCAGGGGCTGCGGGTAGCTCTGACCGCCGCTGGCGTACTTGACGCGCGGCACATCGTGGTGGGTGAGCACCGCGTGCACGCCCGGCAGCGCGCGGGCCTTTGCCGCATCGATCTTCTTGATGCGCGCGTGCGCGTGGGGGCTGGTAAGCATGGCGGCGTAAAGCATGCCCGGCACGCGGAAGTCGTCGGTGAAGACCGGCTTGCCGAGCGCGAGCTTGCGCGCATCCACCTTCACGGCGGACTTGCCCACCATGGTGGTCTTCTGCATGCCCTTGGGGGTGTACACCAGGGGCGGCAGCGGGGCATCGCCGCCGTCTTTGCGGAAAAATTCTTCGGGGATATCGATCTGCGAAATGTCTTCCGGCAGCTCGCGGGCGATGTGGCCGAAAGGCGCGAGCGTTTCACCGCGCATCACCGCGGCGGCGCGCTTCACCGCGTCAACACCACGCACATAGCCTGTACAGCGGCACAATACCGGGTTCATCGCCTTGCGGATCTGCGTGTCGGTGGGCGCGGGATTCTTGTCGAGCAGCGCCTTGGCGGTGAGGATGGTGGCTGGCGAACAATAACCGCACTGGATGGCGCCGGTTTCCATGAACGCCTGCTGGATCACCCCGGGTTCGCCGTCGATGCTCAGCCCTTCAAGCGTGGTGATGGATTTTCCATCCGCCTCGACCGCCTTGATGGTGCAGCTGCGCACCGGGCGTCCGTCAAGGATCACCGTGCAGCTGCCGCATTCGCCAGTGCCGCAGCCGTACTTCACGCTGTAATACAGCGCGTTGCGCAGCGCATCGAGCAGCGACTCCTCCGGGGCGACCTCAAGTGTTTTCAACTCGTTATTGATCGTCAGGTTGATTCGTTTATTCACCGCGTCCTCCGATTTAATATTCAATGGATAAATTACCTGGCTGTGTGGATCACACGTTCCCATCCACATCAAATATTGTACGCTAATTTAAATCTGTTTGCCACTCAAAGTGGTCTGACAACTTTGCATCGGAACGGCTTAAGCGCCCCTGACCAGCGTCACCACCTGCACGCCCTCCACCTGCTGGAAACTTGCGCCTTGTTGAATGGTGCGCAGCGCGGCGGTTTCATCGATGATGCGCGAGCCAGAGAGGTAATCGATGCCGTGCTCGAACAGCGCGGGCACCAGCGGCGTGGACGGACCGAGGATCATCACCGTGGCGTCCGCGCGGCAGAGCGCCAGCAGCCCCTCGATGGTGTGATTGATGAAGGCGGTGCCGGTGATGGCGACCACGTCCGCCTGCGGGATGAGGTCCTGGGCGGCGGACTCGGGGTAATCATCGCCGAAGGGGTTCTTCTCGATGATCCACAGTTTGCGCGCCAGCGGCTTGATGCGCTTGACGAAGGGGAAATGCCCGACGATGACCAGGTTTTTGCCGGCTGCCTTTTCAGCGATCACCTCGGCGGCGTTGAGGTCCTTGTGCACGCGTTCGTCATCCAAATTAATTAATGAGTTGAGCGCGGCGATGCCCACGCTGGCTTCCAGCAGGTTGTCCGATTCCAGCCAACCCGCCAGCTCCTGCGCGCTCTTGTCGAGCAGCCTGCCCACATCGCGCATGCGCCCGGCACCGTGCGGACCGATGGTCAGCGTGGTGGACCCCAGACCGCTGTGCAGGCTCGTCACGAGCGTCCAGTGTACGCCGATAACCACATTGCGCACAGGGACGGGTTCTGCGGGTAAGGCGGCGAGCAATTCGGAGATCAAGGTCATGCTGGTTTTTCCTTAAACGTGGATGTGAATCAACAGAATTGTATCAAGGATGTGAAAGCGCAATGTATCACTTTTACGGGTGTGAAACTCATCTTGCCAGGATGGCACCGACTGCCAGGGGATCGAACCCTTCAGGCCAGATGGTGCTGGAATCATACAGCGCTCCCTGCAGGATGGCGCTATCGAGGTCAGCGCCGAAAAGGTCCGCCCCACGCAGGTCTGCGCCGATAAGGTTCACCCCCTTCAACCCGGCTGTTTTCAGGCAGGCATCGCACAGGCAGGCACATTGGAGGATGGCGTGCTTGCATGCCGCGCCTTCCATGTTCGCACCCTGCAGGTTGGCCTCCCAGAGAATAGCGCGTTTCAGGTTGGTGCCCTTCAGGTTCGCGCCGCGGAGGTTGGCGCCCGCCATGTCACGGCCGTAAAGGTCGATCTCCGCCAGGTTTGCTTGCTCACCCCCAGGTTCGCCCCGCAGATACTTCTCATGGGCAACAATGATCCGTTGCAGTTCCTCTGCTTCGATCTTCATTAAAAAAACCTATTATGGCTCGATAAGTCGCTGCCTTCCCGGTTCGTGCTCAGTGCAGCAACTCGGTGTGGTCGACCAGCGTGCCGTCGAGGTAGGCTTTCACAGCGGTGTCGATGTCGCGCAGGTCGGTGACGTACGGCTGTATGTTCAAGCGGCGCACGCTCTCGTAAGCACCTTGCCCCATGCCGCCACAGAGCAGCACCTCGCAATCGGAGATAGCGTCTGCCATGCTTGTATGCCGGGTGTGCGAGGCGGCATCCATGCCGTGACCCGCGCCGTGGTGGTTACCTTCATGGGGTTCGGATGCAAAATGCGCGTGCCCCAGCTTCTCACGCATCTCGCGATTAACAACTTTACCATCCTCGATGGTAAGTACCAAGTAATACAGCGCGCGACCAAAATGCTGGCTGATCTTCTTTCCATCTTCGGTGATGACTGCTATCTTCATGGTTTTCTCCTTGTGGACCTGGTTAAGTGACATATGCCGACCGGTCACATCCTCCCGAGAATCCTCCGGAAGGATGATGAGTAGCATTTTAGTAAGATTTCCGCTGATATTGTTCCAGCAATGCGAAAGATGCGATTCAAAAACCAAGCTGTCGCCCTCATCCAGCAGATATTCTTCCTCTTCGATTTGATAACGCAGTGATCCCTCGAGGCAATAGACGAATTCATGTCCGGTATGCACGATCATCCTTTCTCCGCTGCCCATACCCGGGTCAAGCGTGACCAGGAAGGGTTGAATCGAATTGCCCGCCAGGTCGCGCGCCAGATTGACCATCTGGTCATTGCCAATGCCGGCCTCAGATTCCTGACCACGGCGAGTAAAAACTATGTGCTTGTTTTCATCGCTTGTTGTGAAGAACGTGGAGATGGGCACTTTGAGCGCATCCGAGAGCAAAGTCAGTGTGGAAACTGATGGTAAATTTCTGCCATTTTCGATGAGCGACAACGTGTTAACATTCAGCCCGCTGATATCTGCCAGAACGCGTAGTGAAAAACCATATTTCTTTCGCAACTCTCTGATGCGCGTGGCGATCATCTGACCTGCTTGATTCTCTCTTTCTCGGATTGTCTTGCGCGCGACAGCACTCATATTCGCTCCACAAAATACCTATAAATAGGGATGATTTTCGTCAATTATAATATAAAATTGGTATAATTCCAAATCGTGATGAAAGATCATTTTAGAAGATCATTCAATATGATGATCAGAGGAATCTTTTAAAAAAGTCCTTTGATGGACTAATATCTGAACGAATCCAGACAAAACCGGAAAGTTATTCACCTCAGGCCAGAAAACAAAATAGGGTACAATAATTGAGAGGAAACTGATCCTGCCGTACTCAATCAGATGCTGAACTTAAATACAACTCAACCATTTCCATTTTGATCTTTCCTCAAACCCCATTAGTACTTGGCATCAGGTTGAAATTACCAGCGTATTTTACGATGGTGTATAAAACTTTCGGAATGGTTATAACGAAAGGAGTTATTGCATGACAGCAATCGCGGGGATACAATCCTCAGGAGGACAGGCAATTGTAAAAGAAATGCTTGGCAAGATGAGTCACCGGGGGGATGACTGGCGGCATATCATCGAAAAGAATGGCACCGTTTTGGGTGCTTCTGGAACTAAGGCACAACATAAGTCATCTGACAAGATCCAAAAAGAACAGGAAGCGCTCGAATATGTGAGCCGCAACCATTACGCGCGCGCCAGGTTGACGAAGGGCGGACTGGAAATCAGCCGTGATGCGCTGGGAATCTCACCTCTCTACTACGGCAGGAATGCGGAAGGCAAGCTTTGTTTCGCGTCCGAAGTAAAGGGATTGCTTTCAGTGACACGAGATATTCACGAACTTCCCCCCGGTCATTCCTTAACTGGGAATCAACTCAAATGCAATTACACCATTAAGGCAAATGGCCATCAAAAAGGTACAGCCGACCAGATTGCGGGCGAATTACGCAGCAAAATGGAAACCTCGATCACCGATCGGATTGAAAATGGGTACGCAGGGTCGTGGCTATCTGGTGGGATCGACTCCACCGCATTAGCTGCAATTGCCAGACCCCACTTAAAAGAGTTCCATACATTCACGGCGGGATTGGAAGACTCGCGCGATGTGCACTACGCCCGCGTGGCAGCAAGGCATATCGGCTCGATCCATCATACGCGAACGGTAACGAAAGATGAAATCCTGCAGACTATCCCTGAGGTGATCTATCACCTTGAAAGTTTCGACGCCCTGCTCATCAGGTCCAGCATATTGAATTTTCTCGTAGCCGAACTGGCATCTGATTATGTACCGGCGGTATTCTCGGGTGAAGGAGGAGACGAACTCTTCGCCGGCTATGATTATCTGAAAAACATCCCGGAGGAAAATCTACAGGACGAATTGATCGACATCATCGCGAGGTTGCACAACACAGCCTTACAGCGCGTGGATCGCTCCGCGAGCGCCCATGGCACGGTTGCGTACGTGGGCTTACTCGACCAGGATATTGTCGAACTGGCGCTTGGGATTCCTGCAAAGTATAAGATCAAGGATGGGGTCGAAAAATGGATCCTGCGCAAGGCGGTCGCCGACCTGCTGCCTGAAGACCTATTGATGCGCAAGAAGGCGAAATTCTGGCAGGGCGGCGGTGTGACCGAGATCATCGCCGAACACGCTGAAAAAATGATCACGGATCACGATTTTCACGCAGAACGGAAGCTGCTCAATGGCGAAACGCTGAACACGAAAGAAGAATTGTTATACTACCGGATCTTCAGGGAATATTTCGGAAATTTCAGGGATCTTTCCTGGATGGGCAGAACGAAAGGCGCGCCAGTCAGCTGATGATCGTTTTACATTCATAAAGCCCTGAAAGGGCTGCAATCAAAGGTTCTGCCCATACTTACAGATAGGCTTGCATGGTTGCCTGCAAGCCTATCTGTATATTTATACTGCATATTTTCGATGGTCAGAGAGTTGATGCTTTTTTCGGAAACCAGGGGATGAACTCGCTGGTGCGTTCCGCATATTCCTTATAACCCGGGCGCGAGTCAAGCGTTTTTTCCAACAACGAAACCCCAGAGACCCGCAGCAGCAGGGTGGTCATCAGGATCGGGCTGAACACCGTCCACCAGCCGCCGGCAGCTACGGCGATGAGGAAATACGCCCACCATTGCGCGGCATCGCCGAAGTAGTTGGGATGACGGGTGTAGCGCCACACGCCATGGTCAAGCACTTTGCCCTTGTTGGCGGGGTCAGCCTTGAAGCGTTTCAACTGCCAGTCACCAACCGCTTCGAAAAAGAATCCGACCAGCCACAGGGGGATGGCGATGTAATCCAGCGCGGTGAGTCGGGCTGGAGCGGCGCTCAGCTGCGCGGCGAGCAGCGGGGCGGCGATGAGGGTCAGCAGAACCCCTTGCAGCAGGAAAACCTGGAAATACGAGTACCACCACCACTTTTTGCCATGCTGCGTCCGCCAGACTTGGTAGCGGAAGTCTTCCGGCTTGCCCCAATTGCGTAGCAGGATGTGGATGGTCAGGCGCAATCCCCAGAGTGTGACGAGGGTGGTGAGCAGCAGTTTGCGCCCCAGGAATCCCCCGGGAGTGATGAAGAACGCGACCCAGGCGAATATGACAAACCCTGCGCCCCAGAAAATATCCACGATGCTTGAATTTTTAAGCAGCAGGCTCAACGCCCACAACAAGGTCATCAGCCCAATGGTAACGGCGAACAGGATCAAATATATAGAAAGAAATTCCATGTTTTCACTCCGATTCCGGTATGTGCGATGTTATTCCGCACTCACAACCGCAAAACCCGCCGCGCCGGGGCCGATATGCGCGCCGATGACTGGGGTGATATCCTGGGTCATCAGGTCAGCTTTGGGCAGCAGGTGGGCAGCCATTTGCTTGAGCTCCGCAATCCGTTGAGGAGCATGCGTATGCACCAGCGCAACGCGTTCAATCCGACCAACGGCTGTGAGCATCTCCACGACCTTCTGCATGGCTTTCTCACGGGTGCGCACTCGCTCGTTGCCGGGCTTGCCGTCATGCATAGTGAGGATCGGCTTGATCTGCAGCAGCGAGCCCAGGTTGCTCACCCAGCGGTTCATGCGCCCGCTGCGCTTGAGGAACTCCAGCGTGTCGAGCGCGGCGAATACGTGCGTGCGCCTCATCTGCGAATTGAGTGCTTCAATGATCTCATCCATTGGCGATCCCTTCGCAGCAAGTTCAGCCGCCCTTTCCACCAGGAAACCGGTGCCGAGACTTAATTGCCCGCCGTCAATCACATGGATCACTGCCGAGAGCGTTTCTTGAGCGGCGGCGCGCGCCACGTTGACCATGGCACTGAGCGTTTCAGAGATGTGGATCGATATGATCTCCGTTGCGCCGTCCTCAGCCAAGGCGTCGTAAATCGCCTTGAACTTCATCGGGGAAGGCACCGCGGTCGTGGGGTGCGTAGGAAAATCCGGAAGCTTCTCGTAGAACTCCTCGCGGGTGATATCAATCCCATCGAGGTATTCTCTTTCACCCACATTGATATATAAAGGCAGCACTTTGATGCCATACTTCTCGATCGTACCAGCTGGCAGATCGCACGTGCTGTCAGTTACCACCCTGATCGTCATGTGAACTCCTATAAAATCAGTATGATGCCTAACACGATCTCGATCACCAGGCTGATGATGTTCGACCGGTCAAAGGATTTGTCGAAGAACATCGAGAAAATGCGGGCGAGCGCAATCGCCAGGTAGGCAAAGCCGAGCATTTTGTAACCCGGAGTTTTAAGGAACAAGGGTGCGATACCCATAGCGATAAAGAGACCCCCGAAGATCGCCCTAATCTCGGAGACCCCGCGTGCGCCGCTGGCGTTGAGACCGGTGAACCCGTACACGGCGTCTGGCTTGACCAGTGCCAGTAAACCGGTGGCGGCGGTCGCCAATGAGGCAATGATTTTTAATACAGATAAGAACATATCCTCTCCTGATTACGTCTTCATTTGATCGAGCAGCTTAAACAACTCTTGATTTTCCGGGATATCCGACATCGAGTGCCCATAATGTGCGAAACGGGCTATCCCCTGTTTATCCACAATGACTTGCGCGGGCATACGACCCAGCTTGAAGAGGTTGACCTCCTGCCCGAAAAGCTTCAAGACAGAAGCTTTTGGATCGGGAAGACCAATGAAAGGCAATTGATTTTTCACCCAGTAAGCTTTGAAGGCTTTCGCGTCTTCCGGTCCCACGACCACCACGCGTGTTTCCCGCTTTACAAATTCATCAAAGTCCTGGCGCAACTGCGCCATGTGCCGCTGGCAGAAAGGTCAGGTGAACCCCCGGTTAAACACGAGCAACACGTTGGCAACCCCCCGGAAATCAGAAAGGCTTACTGGTTTTCCGGTATAGTCTGCGAGCGAAAAATCTGGTGCGAGCTTGTCGATCATCATTTTTGCCATTGGAGTCTCCTAAAGGGTGAATCCCCTGATAGTTAATTTTAATGGTTTCAATTTATCGTGTCATGTTACCTGGGGCATAATTCATCACGAAAATTACCTTCCATGCAATGCTTTTATAGAGGAACCACTTTTCGCCGCAGGCAATCATTTAATGTGAATCAGGCGCTGCGCTTTCTGAATAGCGTGTACACCAGAGTGACCAATACCACACCAAAGGAGATCCAAGCGGGCAGTGCCACACCACTGACGGCGGCATGCTTGACGCCAATTCCGGCAACCGCCCACAAGATGACCAGCGCGTACCCTATGTCGCGGCGAGTGAAATTCATCAAAAGCGCGATGACCAGCACGGCTGCCAGGATGATCCACATCCAGGTCACGGCAGGAATACCCCAGGCATTCCACTTCAGGTAATCCAGCAGCGCCGTGGCGTTGGCGACTGTCGCCACGGTGATCCAACCCAGGTAGATGCTGAAGGGCAGCTGCGCCGCGAGTTTTTCAGCGGTGCTTACCTGCGCCCGGTTCACTCCCAGCCGGAGGTAGGTGATAATGAGCGATGCAAGGAGCACCAGCATGACGAGCAGCGTGAGCGGGAAGAACTCGTAATGCCACAGGAAGATCCAGGCAGCGTTGGCGATGGAGCCAACCACCACCCACCAACCAACCGTGCGCAGACGCGGGTTCTCACGCTGCGACGGGAGCGCTTGGAAGATGGCGAAGGCGATCAGACCAAGGTAGATCAGCCCCCAAATGGAAAACACGTACCCGGCGGGGGTGAAATAGACCTCGAAGCGGTCGGAAATTTCACCCGTGTTCTGCCCATTGAGCGGCAGGGCATTGGCGAGCCCGTTGACCACGATGGCGACCAGGATGGACAGGACGACGACGATCTGACGTACTTTATCTTTCATATAACCCTCACTTAGATATTTTTGTATGTTTTATCGTACGAGGCTCTCGAGAGCTTCCTCGAGCCCCGGGTAGCGAAATTCGAATCCCAGGTCGGTCAGTTTGCGGCTGGAGATTCGCTGCCCATCCAGCACGGTAGTGGACATCTCACCCAATACAAGCTTCAGTAGAAACGCCGGAACACGGAGGAAGGATTGGCGGTGCAGCTCTTTTCCTGCGGTTCGGGAAAATTCAGCATTGGTCAGCGACTGTGCAGCCAGGTTGACCGCCCCGTACGCCTGTTCATTGTCGATGAGAAAGCGAATGGCACGGACCTCGTCCTCAATGTGGATCCATGGGAGCCATTGCCTGCCTGATCCAAGCGGACCGCCGACAAAAAGCCTGAAGGGCAGCAGCATGAGCGGAAGCGCTCCGCCTTTTTTGGCAAAGACCGCACCCGAGCGAATGACCACCCGGCGCACCCCCAGCGCTTCCACTGGCTGTGTGCTGGCTTCCCACTCGCGGCTGACCCCGGCGAGGAAATCATCGCCGAGCGGCGAGCTCTCATCGAGCAGGGCGGGATTGTTGACACCGTAGTACCCAACACCCGAAGCCTGGATGAGCACAGTTGGTTTGTGTGCTGTTTTTTCCAGCGCTTGCGTTATCGCCCTGCCAGCGTTCACCCGGCTGGAGAGGATGCGCTGTTTTCGTTCGGCGGTCCACAAGCCCGCGGCCAGGCTTTCACCGGCAAGGTTCACGATCGCATCAACGTCCTCCACCAGGTGCCCCCAGCCGTCAGCGGTGCGGGCATCCCATTTTGCCAGGTTCACTCCAGGCCGGCTGTTTTTAACATTCGCAGGGTCGCGGGACAGAATGACCACGGCGTGTCCGTCCCTCACCAGGCTCTCAGTCAACGCGCTGCCGATCATTCCCGTTCCACCAGTGATCAGTACTTTCATAACAGACCCTTTCTCCATTACTTAATCCAGATAGAGTTTATCAAATTAATCTGTTTTTGTCAAGGTATTGTAAAGATATATCTTGACATTAGTTTTACATTTAGATAAAATATAGACAAATGAGTCCAGAAAAGGGAATCGAAATGAACCTATGGCTACATTGAGTAAGAACCCGATCTACAACCTCAGCGCCGTGCTGCGCGAAACCGGGCTAAAGGCAGACCTGGTACGCGCCTGGGAACGGCGTTATAACCTGCCCAACCCGCAGCGCTCAGCGGGCGGGCACCGGTTGTATTCACAATACGACATCGAGACCCTCAAATGGCTGAAGGAAAAGCAAGCGCAGGGGTTGTCAATCAGCAATGCCGTGGAGTTGTGGCGCACCGAGGAACAGCTCGGACGTGATCCTTTGGCGCGGGGTGAAGATGGCGGCCAGGTCGAAAAAGAGATTGAAAGCGCGAATGACGAGGTTTTACCGAAGTTGCGCCAGCGCTGGATCGACGCCTGCCTAAACTTTGGAAACGCTGCAGCCGAGGACGCGCTCACCCAGGCCTTCGCTGTTCACCCGGTCGAGATGGTCGTCAGCGAGGTACTGCAAAGCGGCTTGCGCGAGATCGGGCAGGGCTGGCTCAGCGGCAGGTACAGCGTGCAGCAGGAGCACTTCGCCTCTGCACTCGCGGAACGCCGGTTGCTAACACTGCTCACGCTCACACCGCCCCCCACCCGCCCGCAGACTGTACTTCTGGGCTGCCCGTCGGATGAAATGCACTCGCTGCCCGTCACGGTGCTTCATTTGTTCCTGCGGCGCAGGGGGTTCAACGTGGTCTACCTGGGGGCGAATATCCCGCTCGATCAACTGGTGGCGACCAGTGTGGAACTCGCGCCCGGGTTGATCATCCTCGCCGCGCAGACGATCAGAACCGCCGCCAATCTGCTGGAGGTATGCAACGTCCTGCAGCCTGCCGGCATCCCGCTGGCATACGGCGGTTTGATCTTCAACCGGGTCCCCGCCCTGCGCGAGAGCATCCCGGCGCACTTCCTCGGTGAGGATCTTCATGCAGCCGCGGAAAAAGCCAAGAGCCTGCTGCTGCACGGCAAGACTGAAGCTGTGAAAGCCTCAAAGACCAACCCTTACCATGCGCTCGCTGTTCGATTCATCGATAAACGCGCAGCGATCGAGTTCTCCGTGCATGAGCAGCTGGCTGCGATGGGACACCCAACTGAGCACATCACGGATGCCAACCACTTTTTCAGCTCGAGTCTGCTCGCCGCGCTGAAGCTGGGCGACCCGGCCTACCTGGAGACCGACCTGGATTGGGTGAGTCAACTACTGGATGGCCGCAACATGGACGGCACACTCCTTGAGGAGTATCTCAAGATATACGGGTCCCGGTTGGTTGAACATTTGGGCGGCGAGGCTGCCGCGGTCACAAAATGGATCGATACCATTACAGAAAAGCTCAAATCGTAAGAGTGAAATAAACGAGGAGAAAAATGGCAACAGAAAAAAGGCTAAATTTTTATCAACCCGCTCCAGATCTGATCCTTCAGGATGTGGCAGGCAACCCTGTTCACCTGGCGGAACTTTGGCAGGATCGACCGCTGATGCTCGCATTCACACGGCACTTCGGCTGCACCCAGTGCAAAGAAATGCTCGATGAACTGGTTGTAGGAAGAGATAAGATCGCGGCTGCCGGTCTCAACCTGGCAGTGGTCACACAGGGTACACCCGAAACATCGGCGTTGTTCGCCAAAGAGTACGCGCCAGGTTTATTCCTTCTGGCTGATCCTGAGCGCAAGGCTTATGAAGCTTATGGATTGGAACGGGGGAACCTTTTCCAGACGTTTCTCAATCCGAGTGTGTGGACGGCGATCCGCCGATCGCGCAAAAAGGGGTACCAGGTCGAACCCGCGCCTGAAGGACAGGACGCGATGCAAATGTCCGGCACATTCATCATCACCACCAACGGGCATATCGCCCTGCCTTACTACTACGACCATATTGCCGATCATCCACCGCTGGACCTTCTCTTAAGCGGCGTCTTAAACACCGATTGGAACAAACCCTTCGATGGCCCGGTTGGACCCGGCGTTGAGGAATAGAAACTACATCACCACACAGGAGTACCGTAAATGAAAAAAACACCCTTATTCATCATTATCGCCGCGCTGGCGATCGTATCACTCACAGCGTGCAGCACTGCTGACGCTGAAACCGCAGCCACCCCTGAACCGGTTATACCGGAGGTGGTCACCATTGCCGAAGGCAGGCTGCTGCCCGTGAACTGGCTTGACCAGTCCTTCACATTGCCAGGAACCGTGGAATCCGTACTGGTCAGTAACGGGGAGCAGGTCAAAGCTGGACAGCCTCTCGTCGCGTTGGTCGAATCCCCCGAAGTTTTGCTGGCTGTAGCCCGCGCGGAGGAGGAAGTACTGGCCGCGCAGCATGCGCTTGACTCGCTTTTGGCGCGCGCTGAGCTCTCGCTGGCGCAGGCTGAATTAAAAGTGTTCAACGCTCAGGAAGCGCTTGACGACGCCCAGGCGGATTACAATGCCAACGCTTCGGATGAAAATCGGATCGAATTGGACATCGCCGCTGCCAGCCTCGCCCTGGCTGAAGCAGAACTTGCCCGGGTCCAAGACGGAAGCGGGGTCGATACAGACGTGTTGAACGCGGCGGAAGCCAGGCTGGCCTCAGCCAAAGCCGCCCTCGCCAGCGCTCATTCGAAGTTGGACGCGAATATTTTGACCGCCAAGATGGCTGGCATGGTGACCGATCTTGACCTGCAGCCTGGGCAACAAGTTGCCGCTGGTGCACCCGTCGTGACGATTGCCGATCTTTCACATTGGGTCGTCAAAACGGACAACCTGACTGAATTTCAGGTGTCCGCGCTTTCAACCGGTGACCAGGTGGAGGTGGTACTCGACGCATTTCCTGGTGTAAAACTCACCGGCGAGGTTGTGCGCATCAATGCGCGTTATGTCGAAAAACGCGGTGATATTACATACACCGTTACCATCGCGCTCAACGAGAATGACCCCGCCTTGCGCTGGGGAATGACCGCGGCTGTTTATTTCAAATCCTGACAGGCTGAGAGAATTGACCATGCAAAATCTTTTATCCATTTCCGGTTACCTGGCGCTCAAAGAGATCTGGCGCAACCGCGGGCGGTTCCTGCTGGTGAGCCTGGTGATCGCCCTTATCACCCTGCTGGTATTGTTTATCGCCGCGCTGGGTGAAGGGCTGGGCAACGGCAACCGCGAATACATCTCCAAACTGGACGGCGAGTTGATCGTCTACCAGGCCAAGGTGGACAACCTGATCGCCGCCAGCCGCTTGAGCCGCGACCGACTGGCTGCCATCAAGCGGGTGGATGGAGTGGCAGACGCTGGATTATTGGGGACTTCCAGCGCCACCCTGGTGCTGCCCGCTGACGTCGAACCCTTGAAGGTTGCCATCCTGGGTGTTGAACCCGGGCATATCGGCGAACCATTGGTGCTCGAGGGTCAGCAACTCAGCACAGGGCTCGCCGACGAGGTGCTCATCGACAGCAAGACGGCATATCGCAGCGGCCTAGCGGCAGGCGACAGTCTCACGCTTCGAACGACCCAGGGTACCAGGGATGAGTTTTACACACTGCGCATTGTCGGTGTGACAGACAGTCAGCAGTATGCGCTGCAGCCCACGGTCTTCCTGCCTTTCAATACCTGGGACCGCGTGCGCCCCAAGTCGGAAGCTGAGGTGAACAATCCGAACCCGGTCGCGAACGTGATATTGGTCAAATTGAGCGACCCGGAACGGGTGAGCGAGACCAGGGAAAGAATACAATCCCAGGTCAGCAATGTGGAAGCCGCCACGCTCAAGGAAGCCATCCAGGCGCTGCCCGGGTACACTGCGCAGCAAAGCACACTGAATACCCAGGGTGGATTCACACTCTTCATCGGCATCCTGGTGGTCGGCGGTTTCTTCCAGATCCAGATCCTGCAGAAGGTCGCCCAGATCGGTGTGCTCAAGGCGATCGGCGCAGCCAACCCGGTAGTCGCCTGGGCGTCCATCCTGCAGATCAGCGTGGTCACCATCATAGGAGTCGCCATCGGCGGGCTGCTCGCCCTGCTTTTCTCGTTCACCTTCCCGCCGACAGTGCCAATCGTGTTCAACGGTACCACCTCCGCGTTGGCATTGGTCGCGCTGCTGCTCATCGGTCCACTCAGCGGTCTTGTCTCGATCCGCTACGCGGTGCGCATCGAACCACTCAAAGCTTTGGGATTATCCTCATGAAGACTGAATCGCAAAATACTTACGCGCTTGAAACCTGCGAGGTCACCAAGACCTACATTACCGATTTTGGCACCATAAATGCCTGTGACGCTGTCAACTTGAACGTGGCAGCCGGTGAGTTCGTGGCGTTGGTCGGGCCCAGTGGATCAGGCAAAACCACCATGCTTTCCATGCTGGCGGCGTTGCTGCAGCCCACTTCCGGGCAGCTGCTGTTGGACGGTGTCGACCTGGCGAGCATGAATGACAAGGAACGCGTCGCCATGCGCCGCGAAAAGATCGGGTTCACCTTCCAGGCGAACAACCTGGTGCCTTACCTGAGCGCGGTGGAAAACGTTGAGCTAATGCTGCGCCTGAACAACAAGCTGGATAAATCAGGCAAGCTCCGCGCACGAGAATTGCTCGCCCGCCTCGGTCTGGGAGAGCGCCTGCACAACCTGCCGGGTCAAATGTCCGGCGGGCAGCAGCAGCGCGTGGCGATCGCCCGCGCGTTGATCCATAACCCGAGCCTGGTGCTGGCAGACGAACCCACCGCCAGCCTGGACACGGAACGTGCCTACCAGGTTGTGGAAACTTTCGCCGGCCTGATCCATGAGCAAAAACGTGCCGGTATCATGGTCACGCATGACTTGCGCATGGTGGAGTTCGTCGACCGCGTGTTGATGATGCGCGACGGGAAACTGGTCAAAGTGTACGCCACCCGCGAGGAGATCATGAAACTCGCCACCGGGGGCCACGAATAATGGTCTATGAAAGGACCAGGGCACGATGAACATCTGGTGGATCCGGCGCGACCTGCACCTGCACGACAACCCGGCGCTCACCAGCGCTCTGTCGAACGGCAACGCCGTGCTGCCAGTGTTCATAATGGACCCCGGATTGCTCGCCAGACCAGCAGAAAAACGCCAGGCATTCCTGTTCGCGGGGCTGCGGGAATTGGACATCGAGCTGAAAAAGCTTGGCTCCAAGTTGATAGTGCGCAGCGGAGACCCGGCTCACGAGCTCAAGAAGCTTGCAAGTGAGGTGGAAGCGGACAGGGTGTACGCGGAGGAGGATTACTCACCTTACGCAATGCGGCGCGACGCGGCCGTGGGGCGGGAGGTCAACCTGCAGCTCGTACACGGATTGAGCGTGCATCACCCCGCGGTGGTGACCAAGGTGGATGGCAGCCCTTACACCGTCTTCACCCCGTTCAGCCGCGCCTGGTGCGCCCTGCCCTTTGACGACAACCCCCTGCCCGCGCCGACCCGCATGCCCCCGACCCCGGCGGTTGACTCCACACCGCTCCCCGAGCTCGACCCACCGGCAGCATTCCCGGCAGGGGAAGCCGAGGCGAAGCGGCGGCTCGATGTGTTCCTGGGCGGCGCGGTGCGCGGCTACGCGCAAGATAGGGGTCGCGTTGACATGGACGGCACCTCGTCCCTCTCGCCTTACCTGCGCTTCGGCATGCTCTCCGCCCGCACTGCCGCCGCGGCAGCGTACGACGCAACGCGCGAGTCCGACGATCCCCTCGTGAAACAAAGCTGCGCCACCTGGGTCAACCAGCTCATCTGGCGCGAGTTCTACCAGTCCATCCTCTACCACTTCCCGGGCGTGCTGGATGGCGCGTTCAAACCCGCGCTGCGCGGCATCCCATGGCGCGACGCGCCGCAGGATCTGGCAGCCTGGCAGGCAGGGCGCACCGGCTACCCGGTGGTGGATGCCGCCATGCGCCAATTGGCAACCACCGGCTGGATGCACAACCGCGCGCGCATGATCAGCGCATCCTTCCTGGTGAAGGACCTGCTGATCAACTGGCAGGAGGGCGAACGCTGGTTCATGCGCCATCTGGTCGATGGCGACCCGGCAGCCAACAACGGCGGCTGGCAATGGACCGCCGGCACGGGCACCGATGCCGCGCCTTACTTCAGGGTCTTCAACCTGGTGCTGCAAGGGATGAAATTCGACCCGCGCGGCGATTACGTGCGCCTCTGGCTGCCTGAGCTGAAAAACGTGCCCTCAGCGAAGATCCACTCGCCGTGGTTGATGACCGCGGAGGAGCAGCGTGCCGCAGGTGTGGTGATCGGCAGGGATTACCCCACGCCCATCGTTGAGCACGCCTTTGCGCGCGAACGCGCTCTCAAAGCCTACAAGCGGGGATAACATCCACACGACCATCTCAACGACATCTTGATCCAAATTCACCGTATACCAAAACTTAACCCTTCCGCGCAGATTTTTCTTAGAATCTGGTTACTTGATCCAAGTCTCTGCAAAAATGGCAGGGTGCTGGTTTCTCCTCAAGCACCCTGCCGTTAATTTATACAAGAAATAAACCACAAGGCGCGGCATTAAAACTATCATGAACACAACAAGGAACCAGATTGTAGAAATGTGAGAAATCGAATGACAAACATATTAGAGTACCCAATGGTGGACCCAACCATGAAGCTCAACGATTATCGACCCATTCATCTCGACCTGGAAAAACCCGTGCGCAATATGGGCTTGGAGCGCTTGCTGGGGAGCTACGATCCGATCAGCCTGGATGAGATGGACGGGGTGAAGTTGCTGAACCGTGTGGATACCAAGTACGTACTCCCGGCGCACATCCTCCCCTCCCTGTTCAAAGCGCTGAGAGCTGATTACCGGGTGTTGACGATCCACGGCGTGCGGCTCAATCATTACCGGACGCTGTACTTCGACACGCCGGATTTCAAGCTCTTCAACCTTCACGTGAACGGGAATGCAGAACGCTACAAGGTGCGGTCTCGCGAATACGTCGACAGCCGCGAATCTTTCCTGGAGGTCAAGCACAAGACGCGCAAAGACCGTACGATCAAGCAGCGCATCTCCATCGAACACCCCATGTCCATCGTGAACGGCGAGGTCGAGGACTGGCTGGACGGCGTGTACCCGTTCAACCCGGCGCTGCTTGAAGCCAAGACCTGGAACACCTTCACCCGGGTCACGCTGGTGAACCGTCCGCGCTGCGAAAGGGTCACCATCGACATGGATATCCGCTTCTTCAATGCCAATCGCTCAACCAGCCTGGAGGGCATCGCGGTGGCAGAAGTGAAAATGGACGGACAGAATTGCGTCTCTCCGTTCAAGGTGCAAATGAGAAACTGGCTCATTCACCCGCACTGTTTCAGCAAGTATTGCATCGGCACCTCGCTGTTGTACAACCAGGTGAAAAAGAACGCGATGAAATCAAAATTATTATGGATTGAAAAGATCTCCAAAGAAGCAATTCATGAGTGACATCGGCAATTTTCTGTTGAGTTTTACCTTCAACCTGTTGGTAGCCATCATACTGGTCAGGTTTATTTATTATCCGACCACGCACAGCAAGCGGTATGTACTGACCTTCCTGGCGTTCAACTCGGTCATCTACTTCGTGCTGCACTTCCTCACCAGCGTAGAGATCGGCATCGGCGTGGGCTTCGGCCTGTTCGCCATCTTCACAATCCTGCGCTACCGCACCGACCCCCTGCCTGTGCGCGAAATGCCCTACCTGTTCATCATCGCGGCGCTGCCGGTGATGAACACCAGCAGCGCGGACGGCACCAGCTGGCCGACCCTGGTTGCCGCCAACCTCATCATCCTCATCCTCATGCTGGTGCTGGAGAAGGTCTGGGGGTTCAAGTATGAGGTTTCCAAACGCGTGGTGTACGAGAAGATCGAGCTGATTCAACCCGGGCGGCGCAGCGAATTGATGGCTGACCTGGAAAGGCGCACCGGGCTGAAGATCAAACGCATCGCCATCGGTAAGATCAACTTCCTCAAGGACACGGCGGACCTCACCGTTTTCTACGATGCCGGGGCTGGCGAGGAATGGAACCATGACCAGCGAGTGGTGATCGCGTACAGCAGCGCAGACCGTGATGATTAGCGCGGAGGGTGTCACCTGAACGTAATACAGCAGACATATTCTCTCTTCTCCGTGACAGTGCAGGGTGGCTTGAAAACCATCCTGCCTGTCACAAAATAAAATTAAGGGAATGGTTATAATTCAGTAATGGCACGCAAGATATTGGTCGTGGATGATACGCGCAATGTGCTGATGATGATCAATGACTTTCTCGTCAGCCAGGATTATGAAGTGCTTACCGCCTCAGACGGTCGGGAAGCGCTGGAGGTATTTCACCAACAGTGCCCCGACCTGATCCTGCTCGACATTATGATGCCGACCATGGACGGGTACCAGTTCATCTCGCAGCTGCGCAAGGAATCGGAAACGCCGGTGATCATGATCACCGCCAAGCAGCAGGAAGCCGAGATCATCAAGGGGTTTGACCTGGGGGCTGATGATTACATCACCAAGCCTTTCCGGTTGCGCGAACTGCTGGTGCGCATGCGCGCGGTGCTGCGCCGCGCCGCCCCCGCCGATGGCGTGCGCCCCGGGTTGAAGGTGGGAGACATAAGCCTGGATTACACGCGCCACGAGGTCAGAAATTGCAATGAACCCGTCGAGCT
>JBCFBD010000010.1:0-58656 GCA_038562455.1 Anaerolineaceae bacterium
CGTATGTTTTTCATCTTTCCATTGATAATTTCCTCGACCACCTCCTCTCTGCACTGGAAAACAAAACGACCCGCCAAAAATACTGGCCAGGTCGCTCCAACGATAATAAGAAAGTCCAAACGATTTCAGCGACGATTAAATCTGTGTTGATTATTTGGTCTTATTGTACAAAGTAAAAAGGCGTTATCCTAGGGGGACAATGAAAATTCGTTTTCAAAGTCTTCAAAGCTTTGTAATTTTTTGGGTCGATTTGTACAATTTGACACGATGCCCAAATAGCCAGCACAAATTACATTAGAAGAAAAAACCCTATGAGTATTATCAGAAGAGTGTTTTTATTATTCATGATAGCCTACCGTCATGATATAACAAGATAATAGCAAGAGCAATATTTGGGGAAGTTATTTTATGAATTTGTCAGGTACAAACACCCAACTTGGTATTGTTGATACTCCAGTTACGGCATCTGTTGCAAGCCCGTCTTTGAGGGCATCTCTGAGTCTTTGTAATTCATGGTCACTTTTAGTGTAGTATGCCAAAACACTGGGCGACATTTCACCCATTAGGTGTTCGGGTACGTCTAACTCGTTTTCTTGAAAGGCGAGTACAACTTGTTGGCCTCTTAGTTCTGGATTAGATAGGTCGTTCATCAGCTTATGATACAATATGTATTTGTGCTGTAGTTTTGTTAGGTCTAAATTTTGAATATCGCCTGAGGAAGGAATCAAAAATAGGTTCATTTCACTATCCGGTTGGTCTACAAGACCAAACTCAATAATCTGTCTTTGGTAACGTAGGGGTACTTCAAGCAATAAAACTCTACGCGCAGTATTTTTGGGATTGCTAATCTCAAATACCCCCAGTGGATATCCCGAGACATATACATGGCCAAAAGTGTAACCATCGAATGGATGCCATTCTTTGACTATACCCCACTGTAGAGGCTCTCCGGCGTTGTTTAGTCTAAATACCTCCTCTTGGTTTATATCTCCCAGTAGGTCTTGGGGTCTATCGGAATCCCATTCAAAGGGGCCTGCTATTTTTATCGGTCTGTCATATTTAACCCATTCTTTGCCGTTGTATATGATTTCTGCCCGTCCCAGGGTATCTATGCCATACCACTTTCCATCTGCCGGGTTTTGTTCTATCGAAGAAATAACGCCGACACCTTCAAACGTTTTTGGGTTTTCGGGAATAGCTTCGGTGGGCTCTACTGTAGGTGTTACAGTTACCTCAGGTGTGCTTGTCGGGGTTATTGTTTCGGTTATGGGTACAGAGGTAGAGGCGGCCGTCGCTGTTCGGATATCCGGGGTCAGCCTATTAGTTTGTGAACAGGCAGTTGCCAGAAGAAGAATGCCGGTAGCAAGCCTTTTGGGGCCGACTAGTTTAACTATTCCTTCCCTGAACTTTTCCAAAGCCCGTTTGCCATTTTTGGTTAAATCATTTTCTTTTTCAGCTACTTGTGCTTTTGCCAGGGCAAGAGGGATAGCCAAGGAAAGTGTTTCATCGGTTGGGTTTTTAAGTTCTTCCTCCGTGAAGTTGAGATTGGGATCATCGACTGTAATCTCCCCAAGAGCTTTAGCGGGACTACTTTCAAACTCAGCCGTGTCTACATGGGTTGAAGCAATGGAGTATCTGGCCATTGCTTTTGTAACTTCGTCTATGGCCTGTCCGGCAAATTTTTCACTATCTGCAATAGTCGGATCTTTTTCAGGAACCAAGGAGCCGGGGGGTGGAATTGCCTTCTCAGGAAGTCTTATTACGAGATCGTTTTCTTTCATTTCCATGGACACTCTGACTATCTTATTTTATTATACAAGTGAGCAAATTGCAAAGGAGTTACTCATGTTGAAAATGAAGATGCCTCAGCCCGATAACAAGTTGTCTTTATGGCCTTGAGCCCCGCCCTGGCCAACCGCTGACCTTCCAACCGAACACTGAGTTTGATCTGGGTTCGGAACCAATGCTTGTTTCTATGCAGTCCAAGGACGTTTTCACCTTCCTCTTCCCATTGACGGACACTTTCATGGGTTTTGAGGGTTGGGTCAGTTTCAGCGCTTCCAGAATCCAAGGAGATAAATACAATTCGTGGAAGTTCATGAGTGACATACCTGCTACTTACAAAAGCTTCTTTGGCCGTTGTAAACGTGGATGGAAAATATCTCGAACAGATTGAAAAATATTGACAATTGAAATCTATCGCAGATATGCCATTTTCGCGATAATAAGTGGCTAGTTCATCAATCATAAACCCCTCCTCTTAACAACGTCCACTGATTAAGTATACAGTAAAGCAATCTTTAAGTTATCTATGTTCAATTCACTTCAATCTGACAGCATCATTTCTTTACGACTTGTACTCTACTTTCTTTGACAAATTTCTAAACCTCACCTATTATTAATATCGATCCCTGGGCGAGGTGAACAATGCCCGGAAAAGTCGTCAATCACTTTCGCATTTTACTGGCACAAAAAGCAACCAAGCAACAACAAAATATCGCTTTGATGGACGTGCAGCGCGAGACAGGTATTGCCTGGTCAACACTGAACTCTTGGGCAAATAACCAGTTGACCCGTTATGATGCACCGGTGATCATGGCGTTATGTGAATATTTTGATTGCCAGGTGGGGGATTTATTGGTATTTGAGAAAGAAATTTCAGCGCAATAATAAGATTTTCCACCATTAATTTTTGGAAATCTTAATAACCAGAGGAGAATTATGCCAGCAAAAAAGAAAACAACGAATGGTGCCGCCCTGGGATTTGAGCAAACTCTGTGGTTGGCTGCCGATAAACTGCGTGGATTTATGGACCCGGCGGAATACAAACATGTCGTACTTGGTCTAATTTTCCTGAAATATATTTCCGATGCATTTGAAGATCTGCACTCCCGCCTGGTAGCGCAGCAAGCTGAAGGCGCCGACGCCGAAGACCCGGATGAATACCGTGCTGAGGGGGTTTTTTGGGTGCCGCCGGCAGCACGCTGGGACCACCTGCAAGCCAATGCCAAACAACCAACCATTGGACGTTTGCTGGATGACGCCATGACGGCCATTGAGCAAGTCAACCCTTCCTTAAAAGGCGTTTTACCCAAAGACTACGCCCGCCCTACATTGGATAAGCAGCGTTTAGGGGGCTTGATTGACCTGATCGGTACCATCGGCCTGGGTGATAAAGAGAACCGTTCCCGCGACATACTTGGCAGGGTGTATGAATATTTCTTGTCCCAGTTTGCCAGTTCGGAAGGCAAGAAAGGTGGAGAGTTCTATACTCCCCGATCCATTGTTCAATTACTGGTGGAAATGCTTGCTCCGTATAAAGGCCGCGTATATGATCCGTGCTGCGGTTCAGGTGGAATGTTTGTGCAGAGCGAAAAGTTCGCCGAAGCACATGGCAGCCGCATTGGCGATATCAGTGTTTACGGGCAGGAATCTAACCCCACCACCTGGCGCATGGCGAAGATGAACCTGGCAATTCGCGGCATCGAAAGCAACCTGGGTCCCGAACCGGCCGATTCTTTTCGTAGAGACTTGCATCCTGACCTTAAAGCTGACTTTCTCCTTGCGAACCCACCTTTTAACATGAGTGACTGGGGTGGCGAGAGCTTGCGCGATGACCCGCGCTGGAAATTCGGCACACCGCCATCAGGCAACGCCAACTTCGCCTGGGTACAACATTTCATCTACCACCTTGCCCCCTCCGGGCTGGCAGGCTTCGTGTTGGCTAACGGCAGCATGAGCAGCAACACCTCCGGCGAAGGCGAAATCCGCCGGGCGATCCTGGAAGCCGACCTGGTGGACTGCATGGTGGCGCTGCCCGGGCAGCTTTTCTACTCTACTCAAATCCCGGTCTGCCTGTGGTTTTTAGCGCGCGACAAGCGCAACGGACGTTTCCGCGACCGGCGCGGCCAAACCCTCTTCATCGATGCACGTGGGTTGGGTACTCTGGTGGATCGCGTCCATCGTGACCTGAATGATGCTGACCTTGCACGTATTGTGGGAGTGTACCACGCCTGGCGTGGAGATGACGGTGCCGGAGACTACGCGGACGTGCCTGGCTTCTGTAAGGCGGCCACGTTGGAAGAGATCCAGAAGCAGGGTTATGTACTGACGCCTGGACGTTATGTGGGGGTTGGAGACATTGAAGAGGATGAAGAACCCTTTGAAGACAAGTTTGTACGATTAAGGAATATATTGCGTGAACAACAATCAGAAGCGCGAAGGCTTGATACCGTAATTGAAAATAACTTGAAAAGGTTGAAGCATGGAGAATAAGCCCGAAATTTCTGAATTGGGAGAAGTATTTGACGTAAATCCCTCCCGGGTCATTAAGCGAGGAGAAGTAACTCCATTTATTCCAATGGAGGCATTACCTGAACATTCTCGTGAAGTTTCCCGCGTATATTACCGTGAGTATTCAGGTTCAGGCACAAGATTCAAAAATGGAGACACATTAATTGCTCGTATTACCCCTTGTCTTGAAAATGGGAAGACGGTTTTCATTTCTTGTTTAGCAGAGAATGTTGTTGCCCACGGATCAACAGAATATATAGTTTTATCCGGTAAGCAGGACGTTAGCGAAAGTCTTTATGGGTATTACCTGGCTCGGTCGCCTGATTTTAGAGCCTATGCAATTGCGCATATGGAAGGAACATCAGGCCGGCAACGTGTTCCTGCTTCGGCGGTAGAAAATTATCGAATCTCACTTCCTCCCCTCCCAGAACAGCGCGGCATTGCGGAGTTACTCGGTAGTCTGGACGATAAGATAGCATTGAACCGGCACATGAACCAGACACTGGAAACCCTGGCCCAGGCGATTTTCAAATCCTGGTTCATCGATTTTGAACCGGTACGCGCTAAAATGGAAGGGAGCACACCGGCCGGCATGGATGCTGAAACGGCCGCCCTTTTCCCCGATTCGATGGATGGCGATGTGCCCAGTGGGTGGAGGAAAGAATCTTTAGATCAAATAGCACATTTCTTAAATGGGTTAGCTTTACAAAAATACCCCCCAATTGGCGATAAATTCTTGCCTGTTATTAAAATCGCGCAACTTAGAACAGAAAATACTGATGGTGCAGATAAAGCAAGTGCATCTATACTGAAAGAGTATATTATTGATAATGGTGATATTCTTTTTTCTTGGTCAGGAAGTTTGGATGTTGTGATTTGGTGTGGTGGAAAAGGAGCGCTCAATCAACACCTGTTTAAAGTCACATCAGAAAAATATCCCAAATGGTTTTATTACTATTGGATTCTTCATCATTTGCAAGGTTTTCAGGCGATTGCAGCCGGAAAAGCAACAACAATGGGGCATATTCAACGACACCACTTGAGCGAAGCAAAAGTCATTGTTCCTGATACGGGTCTGCTAAGGGAAATGGATAAAGCTATTGCCCCACTTCTAGAAAAGATAATCCTTAATAAACTTGAATCTAATACGCTTGCTAACCTCCGGGATACATTATTACCAAAATTATTGAGTGGGGAAGTAACCGTGGACAATATCAATCCCCAAAATGGATCATAAGGAAAAACCATGCCGAGGGTAAATCTTTCACAGGCTGAAAAAGACTTGATCGAGCGATGGAAAATCGCCGCCAGGTATCAAACGCCACGCCTGTCTGGATTGGCGATTGAGGGGAATGACGGCATCCGGGGAATTAGGAATTTGACCGTCAATTTCGACCGGCCAATTACGGTGATCTGCGGTAAAAACGGCTGCGGTAAAAGCACGGTGATTTCCCTATCCCGGCTGGGATTTCAGCAAGATCGCCAGTTTGACGATCTTTTTATCGAGATCAACAATCCGCATCCTTTCAATGATTTTACGGTTCGTTGGTCCTATTTGAGGCATGATCCACCGCAAATTAGCCTGGATGGAGGTACCAAAACCTATTCTGCTTCCCCTCCGGCAAAAAATATTGTCTATATTGGGCTTTCCAGGGTAGCGCCCGCCTGGGAAAACACACCTCTGACTGCCCATTTTCGCCAACAGCCAGTGTGGGAATCGCAGAACCAGCTCGAACCGCGTAACCTTGAGCGGCTGCGCGATATCCTCAACAAACCTTTCACTGGTGCGGGTTGGGGAAAGTCCGGAGCATATGAAATGCGCACCTGTTCCACCCATGCCACATACACCAGTTTTAACATGTGCACCGGCGAGGAAATGCTGGTTGAAATGATCCGGCTACTCCAGCAGGCAGAGGCTGAAAGCTTGGTATTGATCGAGGACGCCGAGATTGGTCTAAATCCGGTGGTTATGCCGCGCTTTGCCAGGCACCTGGTTGAGATCTGTGAGAGTAAGCGTTTGCAGGTAATCTTATCGACACATTCCCTGGATCTCATCACCGCCTTTCCAAGCGAGCTTGTCTGCTTGATCAAGTCGGACGGGCCTACACATCAAGCGAAAGATAACCCCGAAATGCAGGAAATCTTTACCAGCATATCTTCACAGGTGGAATCGGACATCATCATCTTTTGTGAAGACGATGTGGCGGAAAGCCTGATTCGCCAGGCTGTTTCGGGCGATCTACGCAGAAGATTGAAAGTAGTCTATGGCTCAAAAACTAAATTATTAGCATATGCCGAAGCGCATTTAAAAGCGGGGTGGCCACAAATACCGTTGATCATTTGGGACGGAGACGTAAATGGTAATGAAGTGAAAAAGTGGTTGGATTCACTAGACCAGATTACAAGGGATGAACTCTCCGCAAGGGTTAGTCGAATTAAATTGCCAGGAGAACTTCCACCTGAACGATGGATGCTTGCGCAACTGGAAACCGACGAAGGCTGCCAGCTACTGGCAGAAGAGCTTAATGAAGATCCACCGACCACCAAGGCTTTTCTCGGGATGCTTTCAACGATGACGGCTTTCCATTCGCTTTCATACGAACTTGCAGAACGGACGGGACTAGATGAAAAAGCTGTTCTACGTTCGTTAACTCGCTCGATTGGTCATCTGTCAACGGATCCACTTGCGCCGCTTCGGGAGCAAATTGGCAAAGCAGTGAACAAAGAAATAATTCAAGTTGTGTGAGATAGAAATACGGGAGTGGCGATGATTACAGAACAGTTTGTTGAAGAATTTGTCCTAACTTTGTTTTCCAGTCTCGGATATGAGGTGTTAAATGGGCCGCAGATTGCACCGGATGTATCCTCCTTATATCGCGACAGTTATAACCATGCCTGTCTGGATAAAATCTTGCTCGAAAGTCTTCAAAGGATTAACCCTGCCATCCCCGATGAAATCCTTGAAGACGCCGTTCGTAAACTAAAAACTCCGACCTCTCCTTCATTGACGGTAAACAATCGCAATGTGCATAAAATGCTGGTGAATGGAATAGACGTTGAATACCACCGGCCGGATCACTCGATTGGTGGGGATAAAATTGCCCTGATTGATTTCGATAATCCCGACAATAATCGATGGCTGGTGGTTAACCAGTTCACCGTAATTGAAGGAAATCTTAATCGCCGCGCAGATGTTGTCGTTTTCATCAATGGTTTGCCTTTAGCCGTCTTTGAATTAAAGAATCCGGCAGACGAAAAGGCCACCATTTGGTCCGCGTTCAACCAGCTTCAGACCTATAAAAATCAAATTTCCAATCTGTTTATTTATAATGAAGTTTTAGTGGTCTCAGACGGTATTGAGGCTAGAATTGGTTCATTAACTGCCGACCGGGAAAGGTTTATGCCCTGGAAAACAATTGAGGGGGAAGATCTGGCTCCGGTGCAAAAACCTCAGTTGGAAGTGCTTTTGCGCGGTGTGTTTGAAAAGCGTCGTTTTCTGGATTTATTGCGTTATTTTATTGTTTTTGAAGAAGAAAATGGCGGTATGCTGAACAAGAAACTCGCGGCATATCACCAGTTTCACGCTGTCAATGTTGCTCTGGAACAAACCCTGCGGGCATGCGATGTCATACAGAAAGGACAGGTCGCAGAGCGGCGCAGCGGCTATTTTACCCGCACGCCTGTTGACTGTGCACCAGGGGATCACCGCGTGGGGGTTATCTGGCACACCCAGGGCTCCGGTAAAAGCTTAACCATGGCTTTCTATGCCGGCCGCGTAATATCCCACCCATTGATGGAAAACCCTACCGTGGTGATTATTACGGATCGCAACGATTTGGATGATCAATTATTCGGTACATTTTCACGCTGCCATGACTTGCTACGGCAGATTCCAGTTCAAGCTGAGAACCACCAGCATTTGCACCAATTACTACAGGTTGCATCCGGCGGGGTGGTTTTCACCACCATTCAGAAGTTCTTGCCGCCAGCAGGACAAAATGGAAATGGCGAACCGCTTTCAGAACGCCGCAACATCGTAGTCATTGCGGACGAAGCCCACCGTAGCCAGTATGATTTTATAGATGGTTATGCCCGCCACATGCATGATGCTCTCCCCAACGCCTCATTTATTGGCTTTACCGGTACGCCTATTGAACAGAATGATCGCAATACGCGAGCCGTTTTTGGAAATTACGTCAGCGTCTATGATATTCAACGAGCTGTTGAAGATGGTGCCACAGTCCCGATTTATTACGAAGGGCGACTTGCGAAATTGGAATTGGATGAGCAGCTCAAACCACACCTTGATGAGGAATTCGAAGAGGTCACAGAAGGTGAGGAACTCGAACAAAAAGAGAGATTAAAGACAAAATGGGCTGCCCTTGAAGCTGTGGTCGGTTCTGAGAGGCGGATTCAAATAATTGCTCGTGACTTTGTACAGCATTTCGAGAATCGGCTAGAAGTAATGGATGGTAAGGCCATGATCGTTTGCATGAGCCGGCGCATATGCGTTGAGCTTTACAACGCCATCATGGCATTGCGCCCCGAATGGCACTCTGAGGATGATTTACAAGGCGCGATTAAGATTGTCATGACGGGGTCGGCTTCCGATCCACTCGAATGGCAGCAGCATATCCGCAGCAAAGCCCGGCGAGAGGAACTGGCGAAACGTTTTAAAAATCAAAATGACCCATTTAAAATCGTCATTGTGCGGGACATGTGGCTGACTGGCTTTGATGCCCCACCGCTGCATACTATGTACGTGGATAAACCCATGTATGGGCATGGTTTGATGCAAGCCATCGCTCGCGTCAACCGGGTATTCAAAGACAAACCAGGCGGTTTGATTGTAGACTATCTTGGTCTGGCTGATCAATTGCGCCAAGCCTTGGCAAATTACACCGCCGAAGGTGGCACAGGGGAAGCGGCCATTGATCAGGAGCAAGCCGTAGCCATCATGCAGGAAAAGTACGAAATCTGTTTGGGACTTTTTCATGGCTTCAATTGGTCAAAATGGACTACCGGCACCCCTGCAGAAAAGCTTGGGCTTTTACCAATGGCTCAGGAACACATCTTTGCTCAAGAGGATGGCAAAAACCGATTATTAAAAGCTGTGACCGAATTATCGCAGGCCTTTGCATTGGCTGTTCCGCATCCTAGAACCATAGCCATTCGCGATGATGTCGGCTTTTTTCAGGCTGTTCGCTCAGCGGTAGCTAAAACCACCTGCGATAGTGGCCGTTCGGTTGAAACCATGGATCATGCCATTCGGCAGATCATCTCTCGTGCTGTGGCTTCGGAAGAAGTCATCGATATTTTCACCGCTGCGGGCTTAAAGAAACCCGATATTTCCATCCTCTCAGATGAATTCCTGGCTGAAATTCAGGGTATGCCCCAACACAACCTTGCACTGGAACTATTGAAGAAATTATTGAACGACGAAATCAAATTACGTTCACGGAAGAACCTGGTACAGTCTCGATCCTTTTCCGAAATGCTAGAACGCACCATTCGTGCATACCAAAACCGAGCCATAGAGACCGCACAAGTCATTGAAGAATTGATTTCGATCGCCAAAGAGATTCGTGAAGCGGACAAGCGTGGCGAAGAGCTGCACTTAACGGAAGACGAGGTCGCGTTCTATGACGCATTGGAAGTGAACGACAGCGCGGTTAAGGTCTTAGGGGATGAAACGCTTCAGGAAATTGCACGAGAATTGGTCAAAATGGTACGCAACAATGTGACTATTGACTGGACTGTAAAAGAAACGGTACGCGCAAAATTAAGGGTAATGGTAAAACGGATATTAAGAAAATATGGTTATCCACCAGACAAACAAGAAAAAGCTACTCAAACCGTATTAGAACAAGCGGAGTTGCTGGCAAGGGATTGGGCAGAATAAGGGGGATAAATGCCAAAATATGTTCCAGCGTCAAAATTCCAAGAATTAAAAGGCCTTGATAGAATCTCCCAAGTGGTTCATGACATGCAATGCATTTGGAGAGAGATCGCCAAGGATGATATTGGAATTGACGGAGAAATTGACCTCCTGGAACCTCGCCCGGATGGAAAAGGCGCAATTGCTACTGGTAAGATTATCAAGGTTCAGGCAAAATCAGGATCCAGTTATGTAAAACAAGATTCCACTTCCAGCTTTATTACACCCATTCGACAAGAAGATTTGGAGCTTTGGACGAATGCAAACTATCCCGTGATTTTCATTGTCTACCACCCTGATGATGACAAGTTGTATTGGAAAGATGTCAAAGAATATGTCAGGGCAACCCCGAATATTTTTCAGCCCCCGATAAAATTCATTTTCTACAAAGAAACTGACGAATTCACAGCAATTTTCCGCGATAAAGTTTTGCAAATTGGCAATGTCAGTTCGCCACGCGTGTTATTTCAAAAACAGGAACGCTTATTCTCCAACTTATTTCTCCTCCAGCGTGCCCCAAAAGATTTATATAACGCTCCCGTTCTTACTAACCTGGACTACTCAACGATTTCATCTATTCTACGTGGAAGGCAATCTTTCGCTCCGCCATTTTGTGTCAATCATGGACGAATTTACACACTCAGCGAGTTAACCAATCCTGATTGCGTTTTGCGTGAATTTTGTGAAACTTCAAAAATCCAGATCGATAATGCTCAGTCCTGGTGGTCAGATCCAGATTTAAGCCGATCATATGTTTCGATGTTAAATCGACTATTAAGGATGCACTGCAATCGATGCGGGATTAGATACAACCAACAATACAAGCGATTTTATTTTCCGCGAAACGATGAAATTTCCGAGAATGTCAAAATTTCCTGGACAAATCAAAGAACAAAATCGCATGCCACTCGCACAGTGGCTCAATACTACGAATATGGTTATGATCATTTTTGGCGTCATCTCGCTGCAGATATGAGATTTAAATATTTCTCAAGTTCTTGGTTCTTACAGATCATTCCAAAGTATTTGTTTACAGTTGATGGAGTTAATATTTGGAATACCGATAAAGTGGGATCGTACACTACTCGTCAAAAAGCCAGAGAGCGGAATCCCCACGTTTTGAATCATGTTCTGTTTTGGGCTGATTTTCTATCTAAGGGAAAAAGCAAAATTGACATTGAATTGGACTACAAATCAATATTGATTATCGAGAAAATGCCCCAAACAGGTATTACTGATTTTGCAATTACAGATGACCCAGCAATTTATCAAGAGCCTCCAGAGGTGACCCAACCTAATCTACTTAGCCTTCTCCTAAATTCAGACGAAGACGGTTTTCTAGAAGAAGAACAAGAAGTGGGGGAAGATGATTAAAATTAAATATTTGCAGGAGCCAGCTCTTCAGTTTGGCGGGTATTTTGAACACCAGGATTCCAAAACCGGACTGTCAGAATTTGGTCCCTTTGGGAAAAATATCCCAGGATTACATCCTGCAGAAATAAAGCTTGGTTTTATTGGTACAAGAGAGACTGTGTCATGGGCTCAGGAGTGGATCGAGCGGTGTGGTGAGTACATCGAAAGTGAAAACGTAAAGAGAAATAAAGCATCAACATCCCAAAGCATTGAAGGTCAATTATTTGACACCGAAGCCCTCTTCGATAGTCCACAAACACTCACCCGCTTGGAAAAAATCTTAACCCCTGATTTTGTTGGCTTTAATGTCGAGTCGCCCTTCAATTGCTGTTTTCAAACAAATGATCGATGGATCCGATATATTCACCCCCGAGAATTAAACTCAATTCTTGAACTTGACAATAAAATGGATGTTATTTGGCAATTGGTCAATCTTTTTGATGACAATATTGCAAATATTGCAGCAAATGATCCCACTCCAGACATAATTATTTTGGCGCTTCCCCCCGAAATCGAAAATCGAGCACATAGTGTGCGTGTCTCAGGAAACTTTTTCTTGAATTTTCGTCGTGCCATTAAAGCGCGATCAATGCGATGGAATATTCCAATACAACTTATCACGAAAAGTACCGTAACTGGTGAAGGGAAAAATGTTCAAGATATCGCCACTCGTGCCTGGAATTTTTGTACAGCTCAGTACTACAAAGCGAATGGAGTCCCATGGCGCATAACATCGCTCGATGAAGCAACTTGTTTCATCGGTATAAGTTTTTTTGTTGCCAAAGATTTATCTGATGACTTAACAATGAGGTCTAGTGTCGCCCAGGCTTTTGATTTTATGGGTCAAGGATTGATTTTACGGGGTGATTATTTTAATTGGGATGTTCAGCGATTAGGAAAAACACCGCACCTAACCAAGGATGGGGCAAGAAAGCTAGCTAAGGACACTTTGAATGAATATATTAACTTAAAAGGTTATCCTCCTCGAAGAGTAGTAATTCACAAAACATCAGAGTTTTGGGGGAAAGAGCATGTGGAGTTTAATGAATTGGATGGATTTCAAGATGGAATCGGAGAAGTGTTTGATCGCTGTGAAATAGATTTAGTCTCTTTGTCCCAATCTGGAGTTAAGCTTTTTAGAGAGGGGAAGTACCCACCACTTCGAGGAACTTACTTTACAATCAACGATACCACTCACCTGCTTTTCACAATGGGATATATTCCTTTCCTCGAAACCTTCCCCAAACCATATGTACCCGAACCCTGGCAGATTATGCAACATACCGGGGGAAGTTCTCCAGAAGACCTCTTCAAAGAGATCCTAGCTCTAACAAAAATGAATGTTAATAATTGCGCATTCGCAGATGGTGTTCCCATCACTTTATCTTTTTCAAGAATGGTGGGAGAGATTATGAAACATATCCCTGAAAATGGGATTGTCCAACCAAAGTATCGGTTCTACATGTAAATTATTGGATCTAAATCACTTTATGGACTTGTAATTATTTTTTACTTTTGAATGATGAGTAAATCGAGAGGCTCAAAATGCAATTCAAAGATGCCGCGTACGAAGTTTTAAAGAAAGCCGGACAGCCCCTGCATTATAAAGAAATTGCCGCCAGAGCTATGGAAGCAGGGTTGCTCGAAACCCTGGGACGTACACCCGAAGCTACTATGGGCTCCTTACTTTATACTGATACCATCAATCCGGACTCGCGCTTTCGACGTGGTGACGAGCGGGGCACATTTGCATTGAAAGTAATGGTTTCCAGCAACATTCAACAGCAAATAGAAAACATCCAAATACAGTTCCAAAAAGATCTTCGCAAGCAATTATTGAACATGCACCCGCAAAAGTTTGAAGAGTTGATCCGCTTACTTTTAGAGCAAATGGGTTTTGAAGAGACGAAGACGACTCCTTATAGCGACGACAAAGGCGTGGACGTGCGTGGTGTATTGCGTTCGAATCCACTGAGTGTCGTCAAAGTGGCAATCCAAGCGAAGCGATGGACCGCGAATGTCGGTGCAGGTGTAGTTCGCGATTTGCGTGGTTCGCTTAAAGTAGCAGATTCAGAACAAGGATTAATCATCACGCCCAGCGATTTTTCTTCAGGTGCGAAAGAAGAAGCGCAGTCTAGCGGAAAAACGCCGATCCGCCTGATCAACGGCATTCAGCTAGTTGATCTATTGATTCAATACAATGTGGGTGTCAAAAAAGAAGTATATGTCGTGCCGACCATCGACAACGAGTATTGGACAGAAGTTTTAGGCGTCTCACCTGTTGAACCTGAAGCACCTGCGAAGAATCTGAAAAAGACGAAAGCGCCTTTCCATCAAAAAATAACCTTTCCATTAATTATTCAGGCCAGTTACAAGGATCAACTTTTTCAAGCTCAGCTCATCTCTCTGAAAGGTGTTGTGCATTGGAAAGAACAAACATATGAGACACCCTCAGCAGCTGCGAAAGCTATTGCAATTGATTGGAAAGCGGTTAATGGCTGGGACTTTTGGCATTTCCAGGACCCAGAGACCGGGAAACTGGAAAAGATCGGTAAACTACGTAAATCCTTATATTTAGAATAATACCGAAGGATTGTTAGTGATTTACTATCCAAATAGAATCAATCAAGAGTTTTACTATTGGATTATCTTTTAATGAATGCTTCATATCCTCAATGGACTACCGAAATCACAGACAAAACCGTAGACGGTGAAGACCAGCTCGGAGTCGAAGGTGTTGCCCAATCTTATCAGCAAACTATTTTGCCTGGGATCACCACTGTCACCGACCATGCAAGATATTACAGTTATTATGCCTGGATCATTTACCGTTTCATTTACCATGGAGACCCTAAAAAACTTGTCAAAAATTTTAGGGGGCTTTTTTTCAAACGCCACGAAGTAGCCTTGATCCTTTCAGCATACAAACATCACGAGCAAGGTTCTCCATTTTCAGGTGTCATTGGTAGCGGTGTGAATAATATTAAAGTGCGCAGATTTTGGGGGGACAGGAATATTACTTCATTGGATCAGGAATACTTCCAAAACACAGAGGGCGGTTTTGGTCAGTATTACCATATTGCTATGCAAAACATGGATATCCTTCTCGAAGCAGAAGAACCACGCCTGATTTACCGGTTGACTGATAGAGGTAAAAGACTAGCAGAAGCTTATGAAGCGTCGATAAAAGATACCTCCTATTTTTCAAGGCTTGAGCAAAATGAACAGATCGCAGAAATAAGCGAAGATGAGGCAAAAGATTATGGCCACGTTGGTTGCATTTGCCCGAATGCCATTCAACTTGGTAAAGATAAAGATTTAATTCTTGATACTTTTTTCAGATTTGATTTACCCCAAGATAATTCAAATCCACATATACGCCGCAGGAATTCGCTCGGAGTCGCATTAGATTTGGTAGCTAGAGCCGACAATCAATTCCAACGCGATATGCTTCGGCCGGCTTTATATATTGGTGAATATCGACCAGGCCTTCGCTACGACCCCTCCCTTGAGTTGAGGGATTGGGTAAAGCGATGGCAGATGGTCGAGGTACGCCATATATTTACACTTGGGCTTCAATGCCTCTGGGCAGCTTTTCTTTTGGAATTGAATGCAAGAAATGACATTACCAAGCTAGAATGGGCTGAATGGCTCAATTCTCGAATAATCGAAAATAATTGGAACACATCTGTTGAAAATGTCTCAAAAATAATATGCCAGGAAGCCGGTGTTTCAGCTAACTTCAATGAATTACGCAAGATCACACAACAATCTTTTTTGCTTCAATCTGAACTTGATGAATACTCTCTTTACTTGAAAGCGAATCGTAACCAAACGAACAGCAAACTGTTGTTCCAAACTGGTGCAAAAATTTTGCTCCAACTTTATTTACGTTTCTATCAAGATTATTCCACACAAAATCCCCTTTGGAAAGAAATCGCCTCCAGACCGCGACTTCCCATCGAGCAATTTTTTAAATCCATGGATGAAAAACTCAAGACTGATAAATGGTCTATAACTGAGTGGACATCTTGGGTTTATCAGGAATACATTTTTGAACAGCATGAAATAATTGCGCTTGAAAAACTTCGATACCAGGAATATGACACCTTCAAGTTCTATTTTGAAGAAGACACTTTTCATTGGCCAACCGGAAAGAAAAATTACCGCGAACCCATTCGTTTAGCGGCAAATCGATTAGGTAACTGCCTGACGATGCTCGTTGATCTTGGTTTGATCTCTGAATCTTCAGATGGAATCCTTTCATTGACTCAAGAAGGTAAGAATTACTACAAGAAAATTCTGGAAGGATTCAGGCAACAATGATCAACCTTAAAACAATTATCGAAGAAGATTCAGCGGTAAAGAGAGGTGGTTACTCGAGTGCCATCTTCCTCACTTATACTTTGAATCTGAATTTCTTTGAACAGATTATTGCCCCTGCCCTTGAAAGCGCGGGGTGTTCCAATGTCTTGATTCTCACAGATCCGGATGGGTATGCTGAAGCTCTTGAAACAGGCAAAAAACAAGTTGCATATGCAGGGATGCGATATGTTTGTGCACCTATTCCAAGAATAAGTTCAGGTGTACAACATTCAAAAATATTGTTCATGGCGGGCAAAGAAAGTGGCCGCTTACTGCTTGGCAGCGGTAACCTGACCCTCAATGGATACAGCCTCAACCTGGAAAATTTTTCGCATTATGAATACAACCCCAATGATCCTTCACAAGAAACACTACTCGCTTTTTCATCCGTATGGAAATTGATACAAAAAATCACGAATGATAATCAGTTTCCAGAAACTGTTCAAAGACAAATAAGGAAAATTCGAGATGATGCTCAATGGCTGAATCAGAATTCCATTCAGTTAGAAAATTTTGCTATCTGGTCCAACTACGATCAATCGATATGGACACAATTAACAAAATGGAGGGAAGAAATAGGTCTTGCAGGGAATACGCTCAAAGAGCTGCGAATCTTTTCACCCTATTATGATAAAGATGGAGCGATGCTCCGTCGATTTGCAGAAAATCTTTTCCCTGATCAAATAGAGGTGTACCTAAGTCCTGAGAATTCAACATTCAACGCTAATTCAATCCAAGCAAGCTGGCCAGAAGGTATTGATTTTCCATTTGTCTTTGGGATTCATGATTCAATGGAGGATCAGCCAAACCGATACCTGCATGGAAAATTGATTGTAGGTATCGAAGATAAAGGTGCTTGGTGTATTTCCGGAAGTGCCAATATGACTCGACCTGCACTAGACCAGGTGTGGCAACGTGGCGGGAATTTGGAATTAGTTACACTTCAATTCTCAAGCGATAAAAAAGCCTTTGATTATTTGTTAGAAAAACCTGCATCAATTTCGTCGATAAATCTCGCTGAGATACAATTTTCAAGAATTGCAAATGCATCTGAAGAACCTCGCAAAGTTTACCAAGACACCATCCAAATCACTGAACTCACTTATGAATATGGTAACCTTGAAGGAAGGCTAAATCGTTGGCCGGAAAACCTTCCCTCTTCGGCTGAACTCATATTCATCCGATCTGGTGAAAAGAAGATTATTACGATTGAACCAGATTTATCTTTTTCGCTAGCTTATCCAACCGAAATTGTCACCAGCGAAGCAGCATATATACATAACAACGGAGCAGAATCCTTGCCACGATGGATAGATGTTCCTGAATCCCTAAAAGAATATGGTTCTCGCTCGTACCACGAAAGAATAGCTGCCAAACTTGGATCTGTAGCAGGGGCAGAAAACCTATTTCATGAATTACTTGAATTCCTTTTTGACCGAATCACTCCAGACAATCCAACGATGCAAACCCATCGTAGGAATTTATCCAGGCAAAGCGGTCATAACCAAGATGATGAATCTGAAGATAACAATTACCCAGTCTTAGATCCAGAGCAATTTATCGTTCCCGAAAGAGATATCGCTGGAAATTATAAAATTGAATGGTATACACAAAATCCATATGAGAGAAACGTTCACAGCCTAAGAGATCTATTGTCTATCGTTCTTCTTAAACTCACTGCACTACCAATGCAGTCATCTGAAACTCGCAAAGATGATGATGAAAATCATCCAGACAATTCAAAGAATGAAGATGAGAACAATGAACAACAACTAACAGACGCGAGATTACGTTTATGCGCATATCTGATCGCCTACAGCAAAAGATTTGGTCATCATATGTGCCAGGAAGATTTTATTGAGCAAATTTCTCCTGCGATCCTTCTTGACAATCTATTGACCCTATCCCGTGTATTAATTGAATTCGTAACCCATGTGGATGAATTTACTTCTGGCGATTTTGTTCAATGTTATTGGTGGATCTGGTCTCCACTATTCTGGCCTTCAATTGTTGGAATTGAAGGAGAATCGTCATGGCAATTATTCAACAAAAATAATCAGTGCCAGGATTTTATTGATTTCTGGAAAAAATCTAATCTATACATCATTTTTATAATAATGACTGGTATTGTGTATGGCCATCCTCCTTCCTGGTCTGTAGGTCTTCACTCACCCGATCTCGTTAAAAATTTTCTGGTATTAAAAAAACTCATAATCAAACTAGAAAAATCGGTTGGATGTTTTGACAAAAATAATCCAGCCATGATTTCTTTTGGCCTGGGTCAATATGACTGGGATGAATGTGTCAACATTTACCAAAAGATAAAAACATACCAAACACCTGCAAGAGAACGGATTTCAGCAATAATTGAATGGATTCAGTTGAATGAAAAAAATCAACCCATTCCCAATTCAATAATGAACACTATCCAACACGATGAATTGCAGAATGAGTTCGAGTCGTATAAGAGACATCCAAAGACAATCCAGGAAATTTTTACAGAACCCGATGATGAAGGATTAGTCTATTGCCCTAGGTGTGGAGGTTCACTCCGTACTAATACGATAATCGAACTAAATCGCGGAAAATTAGTACTTTGTAGTACTAGTTCAGATGCCTGGTTATACAAAACAGAAAAGATACCAAAGCTCATAATTTAGTCTACTTATCTAGTTGTTCTACTGCTCCCCTTTAAGGCACTACAGGAACGAAATGAAAGGAATGACCAGTTAAGTAGTTCACCTAAATCCTGTATCAAGGTAAAATCGATAACCGGCGCGGTTATCAAAATGACTAATACCACTCTCCCCATCACCCATAACATCTGGATCATTTCCGATACCCATTTCTTCCACGAAAACATTGGAAGATACTGTAATCGTCCTGAAAACTGGCAGGAGCTAATCATCAAGAATTGGAATGACTTGATCTCCCCGGATGAAACAGTCCTTCATTTGGGCGATTTTTCGTTTGGGAAAAGAAGCAACTTTGACTTATTAATTGAACAACTGCATGGAAAAATTATCTTGATTCGTGGAAATCATGATCGTTTGAGCAAGGTGAGATATGATGTTCGGGGTGTAACAATCGTAAGTGAATCCATTTATGTGGAGCTTGACGAAAAGGTGAAGATCATTTTCTCCCATTGGCCTGTGGTTCCCCTCGATGATGGTGTCATTAACATCCATGGACACATCCATAATTCTCCCCCACCCCCTGAAGGTTCAGTCCTCGGACCGAATCACATCAACATGAGTGTTGAAGTCCGCGATTATCGACCGTGGCGATTGAAAGATATACTTCCAAAAAGAGAGGGCAGCCCCTCTTCAGACTGCCTTCACCTGTTTACCTCACTGCCCTAAACTGACATCCAACACTGGCCGGCTTACCCAGCATAGTCCAGGATAATCGCTCCACTACACCCCACCAGATTTCAGGGACTTCATACCACTTCGCACCCTCAACTCCCTTCGGGATATCGGTATCGGGAGCAACCATCTTGGCCAATGTGCCACCTGGATTGATCGCCACCGCTGTGTACCCCACGCTGTAGATCGGGCCAAGGGCTGCCAAGGAAAGTATCATTCCCCAACCGCATCTTGATGGTTCAACTGTTTTGGCAGCATCGATTCGATCTTTCATGAATTCAACATAGGTCATCCCCTCTGGTGCTCCAACTACTGACATTGGTTGGTTGGCTTTGAAACCGATGAAGATTAAGCCGGCACAGATAAGGATCACTGTTGAATTCCAAACCACTTTCCAAATGAAGTGAAAGAATCCTGCAATCATTTTTATTCTTATTCCTTTCCAACATTGTAGTTATCTTCGGGTTTCTGGCCTTCACCAATCATCAAGGTTCCAAACCTAATTTCCTCTCGATACATTCGGTCAATTGAAACCTCTACCACATCTCCTTCACTGCGCCCCATATTACTAGAGAGATCTTTCAATTGACGGACACATTCGATACTTAGTCGAAACGAACGAACTGCTTTGGTGGGTGAGTTTTTTATGGGCATGGTTATTGACTCCTTTGATAACTCTATTGTAATACATTTGTATTACTTTTTCAATAACCTAATTCCTTCTTTTTACTTCCAAATATGCTAACCTTGGTTATTTGTACAAATCCGCATTTGGATTGCATATTTGTACAAGCTGGTGCAGAATCAACGAAATTACAAACATGACCTTGAAATATCGGATCGCAATTCCGATTTTTCAAGGTAGATTTGAGAATTTTGGCAAAAGGCAGGTCAAATCTCCAAAGATTTTTTTCCGAGATACAGGACTGTTGCACAGCCTTCTGGATATTCCCAATGGACAAAACCTGCTTGGAAATCCCAAGGTGGGTGCTTCATGGGAAGGTTTTGTGCTTGAGCAGGCGCTGCAAATCCTGCATCCCAATGCAGTATATTTCTGGAGTACGCATGCCGGTGCTGAACTCGATCTGGTCTTTCAGTCCAGATGAAACCGATATGGCATCGAAATCAAATTAATGAGGCTCCCACATTAATACCTTCGATGCGGATTGCTTCATCAGAATTATCCCTTGACCATCTCTGGATCATTTATCCTGGAAATGATACATACCCAGTAATGAAGAACATTACAGCTTTGCCGCTTATAAATCTCGGAACGATGAGGGAGAAAATAAATTAACACTTGTGTTGGTGTTAAGATTATTCTGGAGAAGTGGTTATTTCAAATTACTAATTGCCGCTTTTTACCACGGACCAAGTCGTACATTCTGGTTTTAAAGTAAACCAGCACCGGTACATAGATATTTTTGAAAAATTTTATCACCTTACGCAATAATTTCCCTGTCAACTTATCCGATATTGATAGAGATCACTATTAATAAACTTGCCCATTAAAAGTGAATTAAAAGGAGCGATCGGATTTAAAGTGGAATTTCACTGATTTTGGTTTTTTCGAAATCAAATCAATTCAATTCTCATCAAAATATTTTCATAAACCAATTAAAATTGCGAAAAATTTCCACAACTCGACTTCGTCTGGTCTAGAAAATTCTTAGATGAGATTGAGCACAGAATAGAAATTTATTCATTTTGGTCCTATTAATAAATAGCAGTTCAGATTAGTGGCGGTATTTAATTAAGTATATAATACTCTTGCGGCTTAAGTAATTACTAAAATTTAACCCAGCCTGAAGATAAACCGTATCTAGTTAGTACCATTACTACTAGGAGAGGCTCCTAATAATCTCAAACATTTCAACCTCAACGTAAATAATTGTCTTCTAATCGGAAAGTGTAGGAGAACGCCTCCAATACAAATAACAAAAACTAACCACTAAATCTAAGAGGGAAAAAGGAACATGACTGTTAACTTGGAGAGAGCAATTTCCGTTCTAACAAACGATCAATTCGAACATGGTGAATGGGGAAGATGCGAGGCTGTTGGTAATCGGACACTTCAAGATTCCTTAGCCAAACCTAATCTATTTACAAGCAGCGAGGCCGCATTAGCTTTAGTAGCAATCGGTGGTGTGAACAGCCTCCAAGTTCAAGAGTTCTTAAAGTGGGTCCGGGGACTTCACCAGAATCACGGATGGTGGCAGAGCGCTGCTGGATCATCAATGCCAAGCCATACAAGATCAGGTTGGGTAAATAATATCCGGCATACTGCAAAAGCACTTGATATACTCGCATTAGCCGATCAGTTATCAGGTGAAGAGTTTGGAACTATACCAACACTCCTTAAGTTGCAATTCGAATCTGGTTCATATCCACAGTTTTTAGGGAGTGAACCTGACATCTGGTCAACTCTTTACGTCATGAACCTAATGTTACGAATTCTAGGTTCTAAGTCGCTATTGAAGCTAAGTTCCCCTTCAAGAATGATTCCCAGCGAATGGCAAATGGATATTCAAACACGATTAGACTCTGCGAAAGCATGGTTGTTAACGCAACTTCTCGATGGCGATCATTGGTCTCTTTCTGGTTCTACAGCAGATGATCATTGGGTGACAGCTGGGGTAATGATTGAGATAGGAGCATATATTGCTCACACACGCAAAGATGTATGCCAAGCTGTGACTCAATATCTAATGGAAAAACCAGGTGCACTTGAAGACCCAAGAGTTCTTTGGGGATGCATTACAATGTGGACTGCCTTGAAGATGCAACAACTGTCATCTTTAGACACTGCAATTAAAAATATTACGCTACTTGAATATGACAATACTCTTTCAATGGCTTGTAGTTGTCGTATATTGGCTTTGGGAAATAACCCTGGAGTTGCTCACAAATTGTTCGAAGAAGCAAACTGGCACTCCTCTGCACTTCACCAATGGAAAGCTTGGAAAATTCCTTTCACCGCTCATCAAGAGGCAGGAAGTGACAAGTCAATTCAGCATTCAACAAGATCGATTCGATCCAAAGGTAATTCACCTAAGGTCAATCTTCTCCTTCTTACGGCACTTACAGAAGAAGCCCAAGTTGTCAGAGGAGTACTTGACATAGTTGCGAAGAGAATAAATGACCTAGGTACAATACCGCTTTATGAATATCGGCAAGTGACTAGTGGAGCTCGATTAATAGTTGCTACGGCAAGTGCACATTCAATGGGTGCTGTGGCTATGGGAATCTTTACGACACAAATACTCAAAGTGGTACAACCGAATTCCGTAATTCTTATTGGGATAGCAGCCTCGGTCAACAATACTCTTGCTAGCCGTGGAGATGTTCCATTCGCGAGTCAAGTTATAAGTTACGATGATATTGCTGTTCAAAGGGGTATACTCACCTTCCGAACTCAGGGATTCCCTGTTGATCCTGTAATGCGAATTGCGATAGGAGAGCTTCGTTCATCTTACGAAAGCTATGGTCCTTGGCAAAAAGATTGTGTTTCGATCATTAGTAAGATCATTGAAAATCTTAATAATTTGAGGAAACAAAAAATCAATCCACCGAGTCAAATTACACCACCACACCTTATCGTAGAACTATTAGCAGGCGGACCTTTCCTTATACGTGACAAGGATTTTAGAGATTCCCTTGCGAAACAACCAAAATTTCCGAAATATAACGCCATTAATATTGATACACCAATTCATCCAAAATTAGTTTCTGTCGAGATGGAATCTCACGGATTTATGCGTGCCGCGCATGAGCTAGCAATACCCGCCAGCGTGTTAAAAGGAATTTGCGATGAAGGTGACGACAAAAAAACTCGCTTAGAAGAGAAGACTGGAGGTTTTTTTCGATCATATGCATGTTCTAATGCGACCTTAGCAGCCCTTCACGCCCTTCGTAAAAATTCCTAACTTGCGAAAAATGTCTGGTAGTAGTGGGTTAAAAAGCAAGCCCACTACTTTTCCCGTTATAAAACCGATGGTTTTACAAAATGGTGAATCTGCTCCTTATACTTAGATAGAATATTTCATTTCTCGAAAAAGTAAACCGCTAGGCTTTTTTTATCAACTCCGCCAATAATAGGAGAAAAAATCATTTTACATTAGCACATTCTTGTTTTGTTGTAAATTATGAATCATGATAAATAATCCAGTGGCTTTGCTTTTGCTATCACCGCAGCAAGCTGTCGGAGTATTTCTCAAAAGCAAGTGCGCCAGTCACCTCAAAGCTTGGAACCGGCGCAGCAAGCTACACGGTATTCTGCTTCGCTAATAATTATTAGTAAAGCTTGCTCATTTTCGCCTTCCCGTACCTCCGTTTTCTCCCACTAATCCCAGATCAAACGCATAGAGGTGCATGGCTTCCAACACCCAGCTCAAGGCTTCTTCAGCATGGGCTGGCTCACCACTTTGAACATACCCTTCCTCGCCGCGCAACATCTCCCAATCGGTAATATTCGCTACAGGATAAATCTCAGAGCGGCTGCTATCAAAAGAAGGTACTTCTACTCTGACCCTGAGCGGACCACCGCGCCCGAAGTTGAAATAGCGGAGAAAGATATCCCAGTAGAAACGAGTCAGGTGATCCCTGAAAATGTTCAACGCCTGCCGTTGACTTTGCTGCACCCGTTTATATCCAGACTGAAGCTGCTCGAGCAACTCTTTGTTTTGATGCATGTGCAGAAATCGATACAGCAGCATTATGGAAGTCGCCGGATAAGCGGATTCACGATCAACGGGACCTCCTTTGTAATGTGATCCGTCGTAGATCACTTCCATCATTTGGAAAAACTGGTAACGATTCTCCTTCACCTCCCCTTCCAATTTACCGATCTCGGATTCCATGATTCCCATCACCATGTTCAATTCGCTCAACTCTGCCGGTACGTGCCGGGAGAAACTTGGGATTATTGTTTCCTGGGTTGTCAAGTTTTCCTTTGCAGGTGGCAGTTCCGGTTGGAACATGGCTGCCGGCTCCAGGAGCTGAAAGGAGTCAACGCTTCTCCATTCGGGATTCTGCATAAAGTCTCCGATTTCTTTCCAGCAAAGCTCAAATGGGATGGAGCCATTTTTCTTCTTCAGAGCGCCAAGTACTTGCTGCCAGACAGCGATTGTTTTGCCGTCATTCCCCGACAGCGCAAACAGGATTCTCACCTTGTGATCAATATCGTTACCGGCTGGGGAATTGAAGAACAGACACAGGCGTTCCAGCTTGTCTGAAATCCTGGGCACATCGTTCAGACGGGCTTGCTGCTCCATTTCAAAAAGCGTGCTGTTCTCAAACAATACGTCCGCACGAATATTGCGTAACCCGCTAAAGGGTAGAACTTTCTCCAATTCGGTTTTTCTGCCTTGTTGGTAGGCAGCGATGAATACCTGCATTTCCATCAAGGCATGTACCGCCTCAATAGGGTCATCAAGTTTCGGCGCTTTGCGAGGATTTTCTTCCAGCACCGCCGCCCCATCCTCGGTAAGGACAAAGGCTGCGTAAGGTCTGCCTCGCTGTCCCGGCATCGTTACGTTGATCGTCCGCAATGCCGGCGCCAATCCGCCTGGCGGTTCGGATAGGATCTTCAAGGCATCCCGGACTGGATGCTGTCCCAAGCCGGTCATGATTTCAACCTGCTCTCCTGTGGCAATTCCGCGGTGTGAGAAACAATACATTATTTGGTTTAAACGGTCGGATTGATCGTGTGTTTCAATCCAGCGATTGTTTGGTTTCTGATTTTCTTTCATGTCAAAAATTCACTCCGTAATTTAAAGGTTTGATTAATGTGGACTTTAACCGATTTATTGACCCGAATTATTGACGCTGTCTAATCGATCCTGCAGGCTGCGTAATATCTGGTTCTGTTTCTGGATCATCTTTTCCAGTCGTTCATTTTCTTTGGTCAAGGCAAAGTTTCTTTGTTCCATCTCATATCTCAAACGTATGTATTGTTTTATTTCTAGGTCACGGTCAGCTATCTGTTTCTCTACATCTTTGACGTAGGTTAACTCCGTATGATATTTCTTATTCACAATCTCAAGGATCATTTCAGGATACCTGTCGCGAAATTGTTGTTTCATATAACAGATATCCCCGTAGGAAAAGATTAAGTAGTCAATGGCAGCACAGGCAGTGAGGATCAAATGATCCTCAAGCGATATACCGATCTCGTCGAAAAATTTACCGAAATGAAATTCGAGCAAGGCTTTCAGTTTTTCAAGATCAGGATTCTTATTAATACTTTCCAGAAATTCATTCATTCTTTACTTCCTTTTTTTGGAGTGGTCCGGAACCGAATGTGGAAAATCTACATTCGGTTCCTTGAGCCCTAGATTAACAGATCATTGAGCGCGTCTTCCGCGCCACCCTCTTCAGCGATGAAGAAGGAGTCATCAGACGGAAGTCCGCCCATTCGCAAGGCTGCTTTGACCGCACGCGCTTTGCACATATACCCAGACCGATTGAAGAATTTGATCAGGTCATCATCTTCGCCAGGTCGCAAACGGAGGTGAATATGGACGGATATTGCAAGTGCTCCATCATCACGATCATTCTTTGGACTCATACTTTCCTCCGATTAGCCTGTTGTTTGGCCAGCTTATACAATCCCCGGCTGATCGAGATCACCGGATCATCGGGAATGTGAACCCTGCCGCTGAATCGTTCAACCAATAACTCATGCAGGAGAATGGCTCCCCCACCCACAATAATGAGCTGTGAGAAACGACGCCAGCGCGGTCCCCATGTCTTTTCAATTTGACCGGTCACCTCGCGTGCCCAGACAGGAATTGCCTGCCGCACTTCCAGCTTCGATGACCGGAGTTTGGTATCGAGCTCGCCCAGGGTGTGCAGGTTGTCTCCGTTGAGCAGCTCCAACAGCCGGCGCACTCCCAGGGTTCGGCCGGAAGTCATCGCCTGCACCACCGTCCGATCGTTGACCGTCAGGAGTTCCAGCGTATTGAAACCAATCGAGATGATCCCCATTTCCTGGTTGAAATGAGCCCGCCTTTGCGGAATGAACTGTCCCTCATCATCCAGCAAATAATCAAAGAGCGCACCGGAGGGTTGGCTGGTCACTTTCACTTCACCGATCTGGATCGAGCAATGCAGCCCCTCAGCCTCCCATTCATGCTCCCCCACCAACCACCGCTTTACGTTTTCAGCATTGGCAGCTGCCTGATCCCCGGATAAAACTTCCAGGGGAAGACCAACGATCAAATTGATGGGAGTATCGATCATCCCGAATTGGTTCATGTAGCGGCTGAGAATGCCATACACAATGGCGCGAGTTTCGGGAACGCCGGTCATGCGTTCATAATCCAGGTTTTCAATCGGACGCCCCCAATCGTGCGCACCTGGTCCAACATAGAAATTCATGCCACCCACCCCGACCTTCATGGGTGGTTTGCGGTTGCGAAACCCCAACAGTTGGCTGACCTGTTGGCCGGTATCAGCAGCCACGACAGCCTGAAGTTGTATCCCGCCGTGGTCGCCATAGAGCTTGTTCGCGCCAGCACCTAGATCTTCGCCGAAAAAGATAGGCTCACTCATGACTCACCTCCACCGACCGCTTTTCTGGATCGTTTTGGTGAGCTATACTGAGATACGCATCCATGGCTTCGCACACCCGCCTGGCTAAATTACGCCGGGGTGTGGTTTGAATGAAACGTATGAAATTGTTATCCACTCCTGGATAAAGAGTGAAATGGATGGAGAGCACGAGCTTTTCTCTTGCTCGTTTTGATTGGATCGACATTTGCGACCTCCTTCATAAGGTTTGGCCGCACCTGGTTAAATTCGAGAAAAACGGGAATGCTGCGAAATTTTTGTGAGTTACCAAAAAAACGTGCAAAAAACGTGCAAAACGTGTAGATTTAGTGCCAAAAATGGACTTCCTGGACGATTTTTACCCCCATATATACTACCTCACATACTACGTTCCCCCACATATACGGCATGGACTCCCCAGGACGGTTCTTCGAATCAGTAGGTTGCGCGTTCCCTGGCCTGCTGCCAGTGCAGGCGAGCCGCGCCGGGGGCGCTCTCTATTTAATCTCCCCGCACACGTCCCTATGGGATGCTTCGCAAGAGCCGCCTTCCAATCTAACGTTAAACCCCATCGAGGGATGGTATCTATAGATCGCGCGTCTCCAACGGGGATGTTTTTCCTCGCTTGCTAATGGTCACATTTAGTCACATATGGCCAGCACCGGGTGGCTCATTTAGTCTAATCCGTCACCACGATGGTCCCGATCATGTACACCTTTTACGAAATACAGTGGTAGGTATAAGCTTCCGCGCTGGTGAATATGTAGCGGAAAGTATCCCCCTCGCCCATTGCCGGAGTCGAAGCGGACGGTATCGCTGGTGACCGTGTGGATGAGCGAGGATTCATTCGCCCAGGTGACGGGGTGCCCACTTTAATGGTCAACGCATCCGGAGTGAAACGAGACGCAGTCATACCGACCATGATAGCGGAATCAGACGCTTGCTGCGTCGGGGCAGGATTGCCATAGTCGGTGTTCGGCGCTGGCTGGGTGCTGACCAAGGATTGCTTGCGCTGACTGGCTTTCCCCAATTTCAGTCCGCGAGATTATAGATTCAACCCAAACATCACAGTCCCGCTGTTGAGCGAGTCTGTGATGCGAATCAATCTGATTTGTAGTTATATCGATTGGTTGAATGTCGCGGTAAACCTTCACCGCACAAACTCACCTTCTGAGATGATTAATTTAGTGCTTCTCACCTGTTGATGCAGACTATGCGCACTGTTGCCAGTACCCTCATCAATTCAATCGAGCAAAATCTATGGCGCGACTGCCTCAATTTCCACTGGCAAAGTGCACATCACGGCGCCGTCAAGCGTTAATGCCCATTGCGCGGTGTACTTCCCGGCAGTGGAAGGCGCTTTCATGTCGACGATCAGTGTGAGCTCGCCGCCCGGAGCGACAGCCGTGTTGACGTCAAATATATCCGCTACGGTTTGCATCTTGGTGCCGCTGACGTACTTGAGATCCACAAAACCGACCTCCCAATTCTTGGTACCATGATTGGTCACCTTCCAGACGGCATCAAAATCCTGATTCGTGGTGTACTTGGTACCGGCAGCCGGAGATGTGCTGGTCAATTTGCAGGCATAAGGTGCGGGAGTGAACGTCAGCGTGGGTTTTGGCGTGGCAGGCACGAAGGTGTTCGTGGCAGTGGGGATGAAAATGGTCGCGGTGGGCTGCGGTGTAACGGTAGGCGGCGCGGTGGTCTCGGTGGGGGCGGTGGTGTTGGTAGGCATGACCGCTGCGGTGTTGGTGAGCATCGCCTCGGCTGCCTGGATAGTCTCGCGTACCATTGCATCGACCGTGGCTTGCAGGTCAGCCGGGTTGGTGGTCGGTGTGGCGGCCGGACCCAACAAGCCGCAGCCTGAAAGCAGTAGCCCCAGACAGATCACAGCTGAAAGCATAAACAAATGGTTTCTTTTCACTTAATATCTCCTTTTTGAACACAACTACTCTTTCATTAGACGGAAGATGGCGTAAAAAGTTCCATTTCGGATTATACACCTGCCTTGTCCAAATTAATTTGCGCCGAGATCTTATCCATGGGGGGAGTTACACCTTCACTCTTTATTCAGCACATTTCCTGACCTCTTCTCAATTTCCTGACCGCGCTCTTTTGCAAATATATCCAAGTGATGATAAAATCATGCAACACCAAAAATCCGAGCACCTGGTTTCCTCTTACTGCTAATCGTCACCACCCTCGAGGGGATTTTTTAACAATATGGTCGGTTTTTCGCTTAGATTTCAGCACAACAACAAATCCATAACCTTAACCACCCGAACTCCCCTGACTGATGATTTGATTTTCGATTTGCAGTATGATTATTATCTGCATTCACTGATGAAAACTGCGACTGCATATAAGTAAATACCTCTTACAAATTCCACTGCCCGCCTGGTCCGGTAAGACACAGCGAGCGGTGGAGGTGATGCGCTGAACAGTTCGACATGGGATCATGTCGAAGGGGCGGCGCGTAGGGATGACACAAGCGAGCACATGATCACAGACAAAGCTAAAACCACCTCACAGAACGAAGATTGGGATCTCATCATCACGCCGCGCAAGAAGTGGTATGACTTGCAGCTGCACGATGTTTGGCATTACCGCGACCTGATCGGTATGTTCGTACGGCGGGATTTCGTTTCCCGCTACAAACAGACCATCCTCGGGCCGTTGTGGTTCCTGATCCAACCATTCCTCACCTCCGTGATTTTCACGGTTGTCTTCGGGAATATCGCCGGCCTGCCCACGGACGGGCTGCCGCAAATGCTCTTCTATATGTCCGGCACAGTGCTGTGGAACTACTTTTCCGCCTGCCTGACCGGAACTTCGGCCACCTTCTCAAGCAACGCTGCTCTTTTCGGCAAGGTCTACTTCCCTCGATTGGTCACGCCCATTTCGATTATCATCTCCAACCTGATCACCTTTGCCATCCAGTTGCTATTCTTCATGGGGTTCTTCGTTTACTTTTACCTTCGCGGATCGGCGATCGGTCTGACAGCCTGGGCATTCAGCCTGCCACTGCTGATCGTGTTGATGGCCGGACTGGGGCTAGGCTTCGGCATCATTATCTCGTCTTTAACCACAAAATACCGTGACCTGCAGTACCTGGTGGGCTTCGGTGTATCGTTGCTGATGTACGTCACCCCGGTGATCTACCCGATATCGTCCATCCCCGCGAGTTGGCGCTGGATCGCCGAGGTCAACCCGATCACGCCCATTATCGAGACCTTCCGCGCTGGTTTCCTTGGCGCAGGCAACGCCAATTGGCTCAGCCTAGGGTACAGTGCAATCTTTATGCTGGTGGTGCTGTTCATCGGCGTGGTGATCTTCAATCGCGTGGAAAAAACATTCATTGATACGGTGTGAAAATGTCAAATATAAAATCAAAAATATCCAGCAGGCTTCGATACCTATTAAAATTACCTCCCCCGTGGGTCACTTTAAGTCTTTTTGAGCGCAAATATACTGTGCGCGATGGGACTATTCGGAAGACTCCGGATAAGGATGATGGTTGGTTATTTGCATGCGCGAGTTTATCCACCCGGATTTTTGATATCGGGGTAAACATCGGGCAATCAGCATTTTTAGAGTTATATCCCGGATCAGTCGAACATGTATTGTTAGTGGATACAAATCCTATGGCATTGTCCATCGCTGCAGAAAACCTGATTGTTAATGGATTGATCAACAGGGTAAATTTTGAGTGCGGTTTTGTCAGTGAACAACCTGGGAAAGAACTGGATTTTTATACAGTCTTATATGGGGCGGCGGGATCGATGTTCAAAACTCACGCCAAGACCGCAGCCAAAAGAGATCTGCACTTTAAAGTTACAACAACCACAATCAACCTGTTAACTGAGAAGTACGGCGTACCGGATTTTATCAAAGTGGATGTCGAAGGGGCTGAATCATTTGTTTTAGATGGTGCAGATGAAGTGATGGATCAGAAGAAAACTCGATTCCTCGTCGAAATGCACTCGAGTGCTGAGTTGCCCATGGTGGAAAATGCAAGGAGAATCCTGGCAATTTGCAGAGACTTGTATTACGATGCCTGGTATCTTGCTAAAAATGTAAAATTGGAATCTCCTGATCAATTAAAGGACCGCGGTCGTTGTCACCTTTTGCTTCAACCCGGCGGATGGGAATGGCCATCCAAAGTTCTGAGAATAAAAGAAAATGCCGCATTGGATTCAAAACTTTACAACTCGATCATCGGTTTATAAATACTCAAAATGCCCAAACCCGTCATCTCTGTAGAACACCTCACAAAAAGCTACGACCTCGGCGTGATTGGTACCGGCACGCTCAGCCGCGACCTCAACCGCTGGTGGGCGCGCGCGCAAACTACCGGACCCCTACACGCGCATCGGGCAGCGGGACGCTTTTGAACGCATCGGTGAATCCATCCTGGCGCTGGACGACGTTTCATTCACAGTTGAGCAGGGCGAGGCGTTGGGTATCATCGGGCGCAACGGCGCGGGCAAGAGCACGCTGCTCAAGATCCTCTCGCGCGTCACCGCACCTACCAGCGGCGTGGTGAAGGTGAAGGGGCGCATCGCCAGCCTGCTGGAGGTGGGCACCGGCTTTCACCCCGAGCTGACCGGGCGCGAGAACATCTACCTCAACGGCGCCATCCTGGGCATGACCCGCGCGGAGATCACGCGCAAGCTGGATGAGATCGTCAGTTTCGCCGAGATCGAGAAGTTCGTCAACACGCCGGTCAAGCGTTACTCCAGCGGCATGTACGTGCGCCTGGCCTTCGCCGTGGCGGCGCACCTCGATTCGGAGATCCTGATCGTGGATGAAGTGCTGGCGGTGGGTGACGCTAGTTTTCAGAAGAAATGCCTTGGGAAGATGGGAGACGTGGCGAGCAAGGAAGGACGGACGGTGTTGTTTGTAAGTCATAACATGGGGTCGATTCAAGAATTATGCCCAAATTCAGCTCTTTTACACCAAGGCAGACTACTTAACATTGATACTTCTGCTCGAATCGTCCAGCAATATCTTGGTCTCTCGAAGAGTAGTGACAACCTTAAGTTACCTATCGATGTAGATAATTTACGAATTATTGATTTTTATATTGAACAAGACCACAAACGAACATCCACCATACTACCAGATTCACCTTTTGAAATTAGTATCGTCCATAATATGAAAGCCCCGACTCGAAATGTGTTGCTAGGATTCGATTTGATTTCTGAAAGAGGTTATGCGCTTTTTCGAACATATGACCTTGAGGTTTTTCCACTTGAAAACTTCCGAACAGGCCAAACCGAGTCTGTATTTTTCTTTCCAGCCAAGACATTACAAAATGGTAATTATTATATTAATTTAATTGCGGCAATTCACAGAAAAACTCCCCTTAATGTCGGTAGGGTTTCACTCAGTTTCACTGTTAATGGTTCAAGAAAATCAGATGTCGATTTCATTGGAGAAATACAACCTCCAGGTAAATGGGGATCTCGATTACTTTAAATGTGCGGTATCACCGGACAATTCACCTTCCAGCAACAATCCCCTGACACTGAAACGATCATCGCTTCCGCTGTGGGTCTTATGAAACGCCGTGGACCGGATGACGAAGGCTACTGGACAGATGGACCCAATTGCGCGTTTTGTTTCCGCCGCCTTTCCATACTCGACCTCTCCCCCTCCGGCGCGCAGCCCATGCACACTTCCAATGGACGCTGCACGCTGGTGATGAACGGTGAGGTTTACAACTTCAAAGAACTGCGCGCCGAGCTTGAAAATAAAGGTGTGCGCTTCCGTTCCAGCGGAGACGCCGAAGTTGTTCTCTACTCTCTCGCTGAGTGGGGCGTTGACGCGCTCACCCGTTTTAATGGCATGTTCGCCCTTGCTTTCTACGATAAAGTTGAAAAATGCCTTTTGCTGGCTCGCGACCACGCAGGCATCAAGCCCCTCTACTACCTGCTCGATCAACAGGGATTAGTCTTCGGCTCACAATACGACCAGGTCCTCACTCACCCCTGGGCAAAAAAACTCACCTACAACCAGGGGGCGGTCGCGCTTTGGGTACATTCCCGCGCCGTACGCCATCCTTAACAACACGCACATGCTCGAAGCAGGCGCGTGGCTGCAACTCGACTCTGCTGGGGGCATTCAACGCGGCAGGTTCTTCGATTTTCCCCGTTTTCGGCAGCCCACACTGCGAGGCGAAGAAGCCTTTGAGGCTGTTGACGCGGCTGTTTGCTCAGCGGTACGCCGCCAGATGGTCAGTGATGTGCCTCTCGGCGCGTTCCTCTCCGGGGGTATTGATTCCCCCCTTGTCACAGCGATCGCCCAGTCTTTTAGCCTAAACCCAGTTAAAGCAATTTCGATCGGGGTCGCGGACAGCCGCCTCGATGAGTCAGCGGATGCCTCCATTTATGCCCAAGAGATCGGTGTTGAGCACCACCTTCACAAAGTACGCCTCGATCAAGTGCAGTCCCTGGTTGAAGATGTCACGAACGCCTGCTCTGAACCTTTCGGCGACTACTCAATCTTCCCCACGCTCCTCGCTGCCCGCTACGCGAGTGAGCACGTCAAAGTCATGCTTTCCGGAGACGGAGGTGACGAGCTTTTTTTGGGCTACACCGGCCGCATGAGAAGTGCCATCCGCAATTCAAAATTTTTCAGGTATCCCTTCCTGCTGCGTAAAGCCCGTTGGCGGTTGTTACGCCGTCCGGGGGAATGGGGATTAAGCTATTTTGAACATCCTGGAAGGTGGTATCAATCCATTCATGAGCACAACTTTGAGGGTTGGCTTCAAAACTGGTTCCAGGATTTACAGCCGTTTCCTGCCGATTATCTCCACTACGAATATTCCGGCAACGACCCGGATCAGACTGCCCAATGGGTGCGCTGGAACGAGTTCACCGGTCACATGGCGTGCGGGTTGCTCAAGGTTGACCGCGGCAGCATGTACCACTCGCTGGAAGTGCGCGTTCCTCTACTTGACCGCGAAGTGATCAATATCGCGCTGCGCGTTGATTGGCGATCCTGCCTGGATATCGAGGAAGATACCGGTAAGTTGCCCCTGCGCCATGCCTTAGCCAAAAGGGTCGGTCACCAATCAACGGGTAAACGCGGGTTCACAGTTCCCATGGCGGAATGGTTGCGCGGTCCTTTGCGACCATTAGTCGAAGAACTTATCTATGGGCAAAAGGATTTGCTCGGACTGCCAATCAACCACAAAGCACTCAGATCCACATTTGATTCCCATCTCTCCAGCAGAACAAACCACGAGTGGGGGATGTGGATCTTGCTCAGCGCGGCGTTGTGGCAGAACAGGTATCTTCAAAGCAAATGATCGTTTTCTCAGATCAGAAATATTATGGTCCAGAAAACCGCTACCACCTCAACAACATCATCAAAGCGTTGTGGAATGACCGCTCACCTATAGAACGCGACACAATCTACGGCACATGGACTCGCGGGTACGAATACTCCCCTGACCTATCAAAAGCGGATATTGCCCTGCTCACCTACACCTGGAACTACTATGTCGATCGGGGCATTGAACAGCAGGCTTACGCCGAGATCGAGAACGCCTCACGCCACGGCAAGAAAACGGTGGTCTTCTGCGGCGGCGATGCCCCCGCAAACCTCAGCCACCCCAATATCATCCTCTGCGAAGCGGCGGGATACCGCTCCTCGCAAGAACTTGCCTATCACTCTGGCATGCCATTCTTCCTGCGCGATTACCTTTCGAAATATTGTGAGGGTGAGCATCAACCGCGCCAGTGGTCGCCGGTGCCCGTCATCGGCTTCTGCGGTCAGGCGGATGCCTCGCCGTTGCGCACGATATTTCGCTCCATCCGCTTGCGCGTGCGCCAGGCGCGCTACCACGCGGGCAGACTCAAATGGCAGCCTGCACCGTTTGAGACCGCAAGCTTCCGGCGGCGTGTACTCGCGCAATTCGAGGGCAGCCAGTTGGTGCGCACCAATTACCTGCTGCGTGAAAAGTACCACGCCGGCAATGACCGCGAGAAGGATGACCACAGCCCGCAAAAACTGGCATTTGTGAACAACATTCTCGGCAGCGACTACACCGTGTGCATGCGCGGCGGCGGCAACTTCTCCATTCGCTTTTACGAAACCCTCGCCCTGGGGCGCATCCCCATCTTCATCGATACCGATTGCCTGTTGCCTTTTCACGAACGCATCCCTTACCGCGAGCTCTTCCCCTGGATCGAGATGAAGGACCTACCCCGCGCCGCCGAGATCGTGGCGGACTTTCACGCCAGGCACTCCGGTGATGAATTTGTCGAGCTGCAGCGCTCCTGCCGTAAATTATGGGAGGAGCACTTTACTCCCAATGGGTTTTACCGGGATCTGCGCGAGAAGCTTGAAGATTATGCCTGATTTCGTCATGCTGGTCAGTTCATGCGACAAATACGCCGCCTGCTGGCCGCCGTACCTGCACGGCTTGAACAAGTACTGGCCGGACCATCCTCCAGTGTTTTTCATCACCAACCAGCTCGAGTCGCCGGACGGTCATACCATCAAGACCGGGCCGGACAAGGGTTGGGCTGCCAACCTGCGATTCGCACTTAGCCAAATCGACGCTGAGATCGTCCTGTACTCCCAGGAGGATTACTGGCTCCAATCCGATGTTGACCATGCGCAAATCGAGGAGTACATCAACTTGATCCGTGATGACCAGGCTGATTACATCAGGCTCTACCCCGCGCCGCCGCCTGACCTGCCCAGTCCGCTGCATGACAAACTGGGGGTGATCCAACAGGGTTCGCGTTACCGGGCATCACTACAAATGTCCCTTTGGCGGAAAAGTACTTTGCTCGCAATGCTCGATGAGAACGAATCGCCTTGGAAGTTCGAGGTCAATGGCTCCCGACGAAGCGACTGTTACAGCGACCGGTTTCTATGCGTAACAAAGCGCAGGTTTGGCATTGAGTACGTCTTCACCGCGGTCGTCAATGGCTACTGGTCAAAACTCGCTCATGAGTACGCTGAACGCGAAGGGATTACCATCGACTTTGCCGCGCTGCCTAGAAAGTCACCCATGAAGCAGGTTCAGGATCAGGTCAGATCCGCCGGGTACCGCGTAAAGAAGAAATTAATGGGCAGGTCATGATCCAACACCCCACCCCCATCCTCTTCACCATCCCCAATTTCATCACCGCCGGCTCCGGTCGGGTGATGTTCAACATTCTCACCCGGCTGGACAGGCAAAAATTCACGCCGTACGTTTGCGTTTGCCGCAAGGGCGGCAATAAGTGTTGTCGTTGACCCCCGCATTTTTCCAGTCCAAAGCTTATGCAAAGCTTCCTCCAAGACATCATCCACAATGACCAAACCATTATCGCTCCTGATCATTGGCCTAAAATGGCCGCCCGAAACATTCCTTGATCGACTGATCACCGGCCTGACCAGCCGCGGCGTAAAAGTCACTGTCTGCTTTGCGAATCGCCCTCCTAAGAATTGGCTGGAAAAGTCAAAATGCCGATGGCTTTGGAAACCCTCCTGGGACACGCATCCGATCAACAGGATAATGAACCTCATCAGGCTTGCCGCCGCTTCGCCATTTCACAAATCATTCCGAACGTTGATCCAACTGATGAGGACGACTCACAATTTCAAAGACCGGATACGCGCCTTTCACCAGATCTCCCCATTGCTCAACGCAGATGTGGATGTGGTTTATTTTCCCTGGGTATTGAGTGTGCCAACTTATATTGATTGGTTCAATAAAATCCAAATACCATCAGTCACCAGCCTGCGAGGGTCAATGGTCAACGTTTATCCATTGCATCCGATTGACGGAGAGCGCACAAGGCAGAAACTCCGCCAGGCACTTGCTGAAGTGAATGTGATCCATAGTGTTTCCCAGCACATTTTTGAGGAAGCCAGGCAGTATGGCGCCGCGCCGTCAAAAGTACACGTGATCCGCCCAGCTGTTGATACCACTATCTTTTCGCCGCTTGCAACCAAGGCTCCAAACCAGCGCTTGACCATCATCACGACGGGTTCAATCATGTGGAGAAAAGGGCTTGAATACGCACTATTAGCCATGCGCCAACTAGCCGATGCCGGCTTGAACTTTGACTTTCAGATCATTGGCGATGGACCCGAAAAAGCCCGCATCCTGTACACGATCACCGACCTGGGGCTTGAGGATCACATCACTATGCTGGGTAAACTTCCGCCCTCCTCGGTAAGGCAACATCTGCAACAGGCGGATGCTTTTCTGCTCTCCAGCCTCAGCGAGGGGATCTCCAACGCCGTGCTTGAGGCCATGGCCTGCGGCCTGCCCGTGGTGACCACCGACTGCGGTGGTATGCGCGAAGCCGTGACAGATGGCGTCGAAGGGTTTGTGGTACCAGTTCGCGATCCTTCCACTATGGCAGAAAAACTCAGCTCCCTCGCCCAAGACCCCGCGCTGCGTGAACGCATGGGCAAAGCTGCCCGTGTGCGCATCCTGAAGGATTTCGATCAAAACAACCAGGTGGCGTCATTCATAGAATTGTTTACAAAGGTGAGCGACCACGAATGACCAAACGCATTGTGCTGGTATTGGCGGCATTCCCGCAGCTTTCTGAAAGTTTCATCGTCTCCAAGTTCACCAGCCTGGTGGATGAGGGCTGGGATGTTCAGATCGTGTGCAACGCGTATCACAGCGAAATAGCGCGGGTGTTCCCTCAACTCACCCGAAACCCATCGATCACCAGGCGGATTCACAAAAACCCGCCGAACCGTGCCAGGTGGCTGGCAGCGCTGCTCTTCCCTGTGGTGCTCGTCAACACCTTGGTGCGCAATATTTCTGGCAGCCTACGCTACCTCTCCAATGGGATCCGTCTGCATGGATTGAAGACACTGGCACGCTTCTATACCGACAGCGCAATCATCGCGCTCAAGCCTGATCTCATCCACTTCGAGTTTGGCGCGACGGCAGCCGGCAGGGCGGATATCGCCTCCCTGCTGGGCTGCAAGACCATCGTCAGCTTCAGGGGTTACGATCTCAATTTCTCCGGCTTGGACCAGCCGGATTTCTACAAGGATGTGTGGAGATTTGCAGACGGCTTTCACTTTTTAGGTGATGACCTGCGCCAGCGGGGTCTTAAGCGCGGCTGCCCGCCTGAAAAACCTTTCGTGTTGATCCCGCCGGCGATCGACTGCGAGTTCTTCAAGCCCGTAAATCTCAAGACTTACGAAGAAATATCAGCATCACGTCCGCTGCGCATCCTCAGCGTGGGCAGGCTGGAATGGAAAAAGGGCTACGAGTTTGCCTTTCAGGCAATCACGCAGCTGCTCGACGCGGGTGTGCCCTGTGATTATCACATAGTCGGTGATGGGGCGTACCTCGAGCCGCTGGCGTTCGCCAGACACCAGCTTGGGTTGGATGATGTGGTGAAATTCCACGGCGCGCAGCCAAGGGAAAAAGTGAGAGAGGAGCTCTTATGGGCAGATCTATTCCTCCACGCGGCGGTGTCTGAAGGCTTTTGCAACGCCGTCCTTGAAGCCCAGGCGATGCAGGTGCCGGTGGTGTGCACCGATGCTGGTGGTTTACCCGAAAATGTAGCAAATGAAGTGACCGGGTTCGTAGTACCGCGGCGCGACCCCGCTGCGCTGGCTGCGGCGATGACAAGACTCGCTGCTGTACCTGGCCTGCGCGAAAAGTTCGGGGTGGCAGGACGGGAAAGAGTTATCCATAGATTTCAATTGAGCGAGCAGATTTATTCCTTTTTCGATTTCTATAACCGACTATTGAATGAGTAAAAATAAAATTAATTTAATATTGATTAATAGACCACAAAAAGAATTTGCATGGGATTTGGGAGATATCTTTATAAGTGAACCGATAGTAGATTCAATCAACCAAATCCTCAAAGCAAACTTATTAGATCCATCAATAAAAGCATGGTACCTTTGCGATCCGAGTCTATGTAATCCAAACTCTAGTGTTATTCAGAATCTGCTCAGAAAACCGGGTGATGTATGGCATGGCGGTCTTTCGCTAGGATTGAAGAACCAACCAGAATGTTTGAAATATGTCGCTCCACAATGGATGTTAATTGTAGATCCAAAAGATGACATCGAAGCCATTTCATGGAGACTTTCCTTGCGTAGTTGCCTGATCAAAGCAGACATCCTACGAACCTTGGGATTACCTTCGGCAAAATATTTATCGCTTGAAGCCGCAGGTCTCGAATTGGGCAAGCGCTATATTTCGAAAGGCGCAATCATAAAGAACACGCCAGCGTTCTCGCCGAACAAAACCCAAAAAGAAATTCGCATTCGATTCGATGATGAAATACGTTTCATTTTTGACACTTATGGCAAGAAATGGGCAGATTGGACTTTGATCCATTGCCTTCCATCCAAGCCAGTACCTACGATTAGAACATTCCTGCAAATGAAAAAATGGATTAGGGGGACTATCGATGCACCAAATTCAAGTATTCCTGATGGATTTACTAATGCCAAAATTAGTGTGGTTTTGCCAACATTTAATCGATATGATTACCTGCCAGGATGTCTGGAATCCTTGCGTAGTCAAAGTAAGAAACCTGATGAGATCATCGTCGTTGACCAAAATAAGATGGAAGATCGACGACCAGATATCTATAAAAACTTTAATGACCTCAATATCACGGTTATTTGGCAAAATGAGACTGGTCAATGTAAAGCGAGAAATGCAGCGATTGTTGAAGCGACAGGGGAATACTTGTTTTTTGCGGATGATGATTCTTCTTATCATCCAGAAACAATACAACAGCACGAATCTGCACTAACGTTTTTTGGAGCAGATGGTTCCACGGGAATCTCAGTCCCACCCCAAAAATATACAATTCCTCATGAATATACGTATTTCCGAATTGCCTCTAACCTTGATACAGGAAATTCACTAATTAAAAAATCTACTGTGATGAGGGCTGGAGGGTTTGACCTTAATTACGATTACGGTAAAGGAGCTGACCAGGATTTAGGCATGAGAATCTATCTGACTGGCGGTGTTCTCGTCCATAATCCAATAGCACAACGTGTCCACTATAAAGCCAAGGGGGGATTGAGGGACTTTGGTGTATTATGGAATAATAGATCAGTTAGAAAAAGCATGCCCAGGCCACCAGTTACTACTGTTTATTATCTTATGAGATTTTTCCCTGAGCACTTACGAAAACAAGCCATTTTTCAAGCGATTTACACCGCTCAAATACCTTCCTCTCAGGTAAGAGAAAAAAGGACAAAAGGAATCATTATGGCGTTAATGAATGAGTTTATAAAACTTCCCAGGACATTGATACTCCTTAGAGGAATTAATCGTAAGGCAAAAAAAATGATCGAACTTGGTCCTCAATTACTAGACAAATGAAAATACTCCATATTGTTGGGACCTTGAATGCAGGAGGAATAGAAAAAATCGTCAGTCAATTGGCGATATACCAGAAAATACAGCAAGACCAAAACCCGATCATTGCCTGCGCCTTAAGAAAAGAAGGTTTATTTATTGATCCAATAGAGAGAGCCGGAATACCAATCGTTGAATTGGGGTATTCCAGAAAACATCCGCTAGATTTAACAAGAAAACTGCTTCGGCTATTTTCAATGGAACATCCTGATATCATCCATTCCCATGTTAACTTTTCTCTATTATTTCAAGGTTTACCCCGATTAATTTACCCAATCCCATTGGTTTATACGCAGCATTCAATGAGTAAATACTCCCAATCGAAATCCTTCAGACTACGTGCCTTTGGAGGATTTTCAATAATTAAAAGAAAACCATTTCGGCATACTGCGGTGTCAAAGTACGCGGCTAATTATGCCACTGGAATCTATCCCACAAAGGTTAGTGACATAACCGTTATTTACAATGGGATTAATCATCAGGATTTTCGCTTTGATGAAGAAAAGCGTAGAAATGTTCGTAGTGAATGGGGAATTTCTGAAGATCAAATTGTCATAGGATGTGTAGGGAGACTCGACCCTGTAAAGGGCTATGACATCCTTCTGAAATCGTTCGCACTCCTGGTAAAGAATGATCCCAGTGTGAAAGCTCAATTGGTCATTGTCGGGACAGGGAATCAATTTTCAGATCTTAGTCGATTGAGTGAAGACTTGGGGATTGCTGAGCAAGTACATTGGCTTGGCACTTCAAATTCAGTGCCTGCCGTACTTTCTGGTTTTGATATTTATGTTCAAACTTCTCGGTGGGAAACATTTTCCCTAACAATGTTGGAAGGTTTAGCGAATGGGTTACCAGTAATTACTACTCGAAATTCAGGAATTAGCGAATTTAGTTTTTTTGGTGATCAACTAATTATTGAAGAATCTCTCGATCCCAGAATTTTTGCAGACCATCTCCAGGAACAAATGAAGATTCATCGAGTACGAGGAAGATTAAGTAAAAGATTTCCAGAAGAGTATACCTTGAAATATATGTCAGAAAAATATCTGGAAATTTATAAAGAATTATTATGATCACGACACATTTGCGTAAGAAGAATGGGGTGCGCGAAAATACCCCAGTCATCATATGGATCTTCGCGATGGTTTTTAGTTATTTCATTGTGATTCCACTGGGAACAATAAGTACAGTGGCTGTAACAGATTTTAGACTGTATGACTTGGTTTTCATTATTGGTGTGATTTTTATCATTTTACCCAATCTTAAATTGATAATTAATCGCATTATAGAATATAAGTGGCTGTCATCTTTTTTTGTCTTCTCGCTGTGGATTGGTTTTACAATCGTTGTAGTATTAATTTTACGGGGTCCATCCACTGCATTAATTTCCGCAGCACGGGTTTTCAGGTTTATTGCCTATGGTCTCACATCCGCGGTAATAGTGACCTTCATTAAAACCCAAAAGACCCTATATCTCCTCCTCTGGTTTTTCTTCATCTTATCTGTCTTAGAAGCCGGGTTATCAATTCTACAATTTAATGGAATCGTTCCGTATCTGTTTCCACCCCGCTGGTACTATTACGGATTAATGCCTACAGGCACACTTGGCCCGCATCACCTGCAGATGGGAATGATTTGTGCCATGTCATCAAGTATAGGCATAGCGTTGTTGCACTTTGAAAAAAATATTATTAGGAAAATTCTTATTGCTGTATCAATTGGTGCACTTATATTTGCCTCCTTTGCTGTTGAATCACGTACGGGTTGGATTGGATTAGCCATTGGCATGGCATATGTTCTATATCGATTAACCCTAAGATTTACATTTGATACGCTATTAATGATTGTTTTCATTGCATTAGGAATAATATTATTCTATTCGCAAAGTAGCGAAACCATGATGAACCAAATCCAGGACACATATTCAGCAAGATTTTCAACAAAAATAGCTGAAGGAGGGATTGGTGAATTATCTCCTACAAGGGTATCAATTCTAAGGGACATTCCAAATGCCATTCTTAGACACCCTTGGATATTAGTCACAGGTGCAGGCACACAAAATTCGGTATATGTTCTTGAAATCGGCAACGCGGCACATAACAATTATCTGCATGTTCTAATTGAAGGCGGCATAATTGGATTTGTCCTCTACATTCGGATGATATTTAATATTTTTAAACAATCATTAATTAATTTTAAGAATTCCAAATCTAGGCTGGCAAAAACCGTTCTGATTGGATTTCAGGGTGCTTTCTTAGTGATAATCTTTGCAAATCTATATAATGAAGCTTTTTATTTTCAGTATGCTACTTTTTCCTTATCAGGACAAATAATGGCTCTAGTCGGCATTAGTCTTCATAAGGTTTGGGTCGAATCATCAGCCAAAAATTCTTCTTGAAAATAATATTCATCAGCAGTGAATTTCCACCCGGCCCGGGTGGGATTGGGAATCACGCCTTTCACATTGTGGAAGAACTGCGAAAAAACGGTTGCGAGTTGACCGTGGTTGCTCCACAGGAATTTGCGACCCAGGCAGAAATTGAAAGGTTTAATCAGACCCAATTGTTTACAATTCGGTCGATCAACTATAAATTGCGTAGGCTGCGAAAAGCCTGGGTTTGGCGGCTCGAAATCATGCGTGCAATCGAAGCGAACAAACCCGATGTCATCATCGGATCGGGCGCACGGGCGGTATGGCTCGCCGCGCTGGCATCGCGGTTACACAAGATACCATTGATCGCCATCGGACACGGCAGCGAGTTCGGAGGACCGGTGACTGCCGCGCGCCGGATTACCCGACGGGCATTCAACCTGGCAGACGCGGTGGTTTATGTCAGCGGCTTCACACAACTCGTTGCAAGAGATCTGGGCATTCATCCGCGCCGAGAGCAGGTAATTCACAATGGCGCAAATGCGGCTTTGTATTCGACCATTGACCACAACGCGAAACAGCGCTGGTCGCAGTCCCTGGGGTTTTCAGAAGCCGACCCCATCCTGCCCACCGTCGGTAGTCTGACGCGGCGGAAAGGGCAGGAGATCGTCATCCGCGCGCTGCCGGGTCTGCTTAAGGAGTTTCCTCATTTGCGCTACTTGATGGCTGGCCTGCCGACGGAGAAAGCCATGCTTGATCGGCTCGTCGCGCAGTTGGGAGTAGCGAAAAACGCATATTTCCTGGGGAATATCGCCAGTGCTGACCTGCCAGGGCTATATCAGGCTTGCGATATTTTCGTGATGACCAGCCAACGCTTGGAAGACGGTGATTTTGAAGGCTTTGGGATCAGCGTCATCGAAGCCGCGCTGAGCGGAAAACCGGCGGTCGTGAGTGGAGATTCCGGGCTGGCGGAAGCGGTGGTTCATGGTGAGACAGGGATCTGCGTGCCTGAAAAAGATCCTGCGGGTACATCCCTGGCTATCAAGCAATTACTGACGGATATTGAAACGCGCCGCACGATGGGAGAAAAAGCCAAAGCGCGAGCCATGGCTGAACTCACCTGGGAAAAGGTGGGCTCGGAATACTGGCAGTTGGTGCAAACAGTGGTCGGATGTGAATAAATGCGATTGTTAATCATTTCCCATACCCCACATTACATGAAAGAGGATCAAATCGTCGGCTGGGGTTCCACTGTGAGAGAGATCGACCATCTCGCCGCGTTATTCGATGAGGTTGTCCATATCGCCCCTTTGCACCCAGAGCAGGATCCCGGCAGTTCCCTGCCCTACACCTCGCCGAAGGTGCGTGTTCGACCTGTCAAACCCGCGGGTGGGAATGGGTTCATCGACAAACTTTCGATACTTAAACAAGTCCCCGTATATGTTCGCGTGATGCTGGAGGAAATGAAGACTGCTGATATTGTACATGTGAGGTGCCCTGCAGCCATCAGCCTGATCGCATTACTACTCTTGATTGTGAAACAAAGACCAACCTACCGTTGGGTAAAGTATGCCGGTAATTGGAAACCCATTGATGAAGATCCACTAACTTATCGTTTTCAACGCTGGTTAATCGCGAAAAATTACTTCCGGGGGATTGGATCTATCAATGGAAAGTGGGCAGTCCAACCCCAACATCTACTCACCTTTGTAAATCCCTGCCTCACCAAAACCGAACTGGAAGAGGGCCAAGAATTCGCGCGGCAAAAGCAACTCACCAACCCAATACAACTTCTATTTGTTGGCAGGCTTGAAGAAGCGAAGGGGGTAACCCAGGTATTACAAATTGCAGTTGAGTTAAGAAATCAAGGTCAACAATTTCGCCTACGCCTAATCGGTGACGGAACTGACCGGGAGAAGTACATAAATTTAGCCCGGAAAATGAGAATTGAGGCTGATACCGAGTTTATCGGGTTTGTTCCTCGCGACAAACTCAGTAAGTATTATCAAACTACTCATTTTGTTCTTTTACCTTCCTCATCGGAAGGGTGGCCAAAAGTATTAAGCGAAGCAATGGCTTACGGTATTGTAGTATTGGCGAGTGATGTCGCCAGTATTCCTCAAATCCTTCAAGAATCCGGAGCGGGATACGCAATCAAATCCAACGATGTCCATACTTATGCCAAACGAATCATCGACCTGGCTCAGCATCCTCATGACTGGGAGGACATGAGCAAGAGTGGAACTGTCTTCGCCTCTTGCTTTTCTTACGAAAACTACCTGCAGACATTGAATAAAACATTTGAAGAGATTTGGGATATCGTTTTATAGAATGGAACATCCAAGCTCTTATACAGATTCATCCTTATAACTTCCGAATTCCAATATTACCCCAGCATTTAGTTCAGTGAATAACATCACTTTTTAATTATTCTTCCATAAAGTAAAAATGAAAACCACAAGGTGTGAAGACTAGACAAGTTTCAATTCTAATGGTCGGCAATCATTTCCATGATACCAACCATAATGTCAACGCATGGCAGGCAGTCGCGGCTAAACTTTCGGACGCGGGCATACATGTCATCACCACATCGAACAAACCCCACCGGTTCGCTCGACTCGTTGATATGGCATTCACAATCGTCACCAAAAGGAATGCTTATCATGCCGCGCAGGTTGATATTTTCAGTGGTGCAGCGTTTTTTTGGGGGTTCATCAGCGTGACCTTGCTTAGGATTCTACAAAAACCCACAATAATCACCCTGCATGGAGGTAACCTGCCTTTATTCTCCAAGCGACACCCCAGGCTGGTTAGATATCTGCTAAGGATACCGGAGGTTGTCACAGCTCCCTCAGCTTACTTGCTTAATGCGCTGAAGCACTATCGACATGATATCCGCCTGATTCCCAACGCGATCGATATTTCAAACTACCCATTTGTTCAGCGGATCAACGTTCAGCCAAACCTCATCTGGCTGCGCGCCTTCCATGAAATTTATAATCCGTCATTAGCAGTGGAGGTTATAGCGCGGTTGAAGGCAAAGCACCCGAATATTACTTTGACGATGATCGGCCCCGATAAAGGGGATGGCAGTCTGCAAAGAACTCAAGAACAAGTTCAAATCCAGAACTTGCAGGATTGTATACAATTTCCAGGAAAAGCCGCGAAAAATGAAGTCCCTCAATGGCTTAATCGCGGGGATATCTTCCTCAACACAACCAATTTTGATAACACCCCCATCAGCGTGATGGAAGCCATGGCTTGCGGGTTATGCGTGGTGAGCACGAACGTAGGCGGCCTGCCCTATCTGATTGACGATGAGGTGGATGGCTTACTGGTCCCGCCGAATGACACAATGGCCATGGCAAAAGCGGTAAGCTGCTTACTTACCCAACCCACGCTAGCAGTAAAACTCTCAGAGAACGCACGAAATAGAGCAGAAAAACTTGACTGGTCCGGAATCTTGCCACAGTGGGAAAATCTATTAGTTGAGGTTATCGAGCGTCACAATGTCTCGCCTAGATAATCTTTATAAGCATTCTCCAACCTGGATGCAAAATGCCATGGTTAGCACATTTGGGGTCTACTGGCATTGGGCACGCTTCGGTGGGGATTGGCAGAAACAAAAACGAGGATACCAGGAACGGGAATTATTTTCTGCAGAAAAGTGGGCTGAGTATCAAAATGAGAATTTAAAAGAACTACTGGAAATTTGTTTTACACAGGTCCCATATTTCCGGGATACCTGGTCCAATTATCCGCAATTAGAAGTGAAAAATGGATATCTAAAGGGAATCCCTCTATTGGGTAAGGATCCCATTCGAGCCAATCCAAATCTGTTCCGGCGCCAAGATATGAATCCCCTTCCAAAGCTCGTATTTCACACTTCTGGCACCACGGGGACTCCAATCGTCAGCACTTTTACTCTATCGGAACTACGCAACTCAATGGCGTTGCGAGAGGTTCGCTCAGCCAACTGGGCAGGTGTGTCGTTTAAGGATTCTCGCGCGACTTTTTCTGGAAGAATGGTGGAGCCTAATCCCCAGCAATTTGATTCTATTTACCGCTACAACGCAGTTGAAAAACAGGTTTATTTTTCCGCGTTTCATTTAAAACCTCAAACTGCTTCCCAGTATGTGAATGCTCTAAGAAAACACAAAATTATCTGGATGACTGGATATGCAGTTTCCTTTTATCTCCTTGCAAAGTACATCCTCGATCAAAATCTGAAAGTTCCCTATCTAAAAGCCGTTATCACAACTAGTGAAAAATTGACAGAAGACATGCGCTTGGTGATGCAAAAAGCATTTCAGTGTAGGGTCTATGAAGAATACAGTACGGTGGAGAGCGCTCTATTTGCCAGCGAATGTGAGCATGGCAGGTTGCATGTTAGCCCAGATGTTGGAATTGTGGAAATCTTGCGATCAGATGGTAGCCCGTGCGACCCAGGAGAGATTGGTGAGGTGGTTACAACCTGCTTGATGCGCAACTATCAACCACTGGTTCGCTTCAGATTAGGTGATCTAGCCGCTTGGGACCCTGAACTCTGCCCCTGCGGCAGACAAATGCCAGTCATAAAGGAGGTTGTTGGTCGAGTTGAAGATGTCGTCACCGGGCCAGATGGACGCCAATTGGTACGGTTTCATGGTATTTTTGTGAACCAGCCACATGTGGTCGAAGGTCAAATTGTCCAAGAAAGTCTGACAAATTTTACAGTAAAAGTAATTCCCACAAATGCTTTTTCAGAAGAGGATATACTGGATATTCAAAATCGCATGCATCAGAGATTGGGGCAGGATGTGGAGGTACAAGTTGAACTGGTGTCGGAAATTCCACGGACAAGTGCGGGAAAATTTCAGGCTGTGATTTCAAAAGTAAAATCATTTTGAGAAAATATTTTATATCCATCGTCCTCCCAGTCCGCAACGAAGGCAATCACATTCGGGCAGCGTTAGACGGGGTCCTCGCCCAGGATTATCCGCTTGAATATATGGAAATCCTCGTCGTGGATGGAATGTCGACCGACCATACTCGCGAAACAATTAAAGCCTTTCAACTCAAACACGCAAACATAAAATTAATTGACAACCCTGGCAAAATTGTTCCTACTGGAATGAACATCGCATTACAGCGAGCGAAGGGAGACATCATCATCCGTGTGGATGGACATTGTGTTGTTGCACCAGACTATGTGCAGAAATGCGTTGAGCATCTCGAAAAAGATGGCGTTGATGGTGTGGGCGGCCCGATGGAAACGATGGGTGAAGACGCACTTGCGAGAACGATCGCCGTGGCTATGAGTTCCTCGTTTGGGGTAGGCAACTCAGCATTCCGCACTATCTCCGGAAAAACCATGCTGGCGGATACTGTACCCTTCCCCGCCTACACAAGATCAATGATCCAAAAAGCAGGCTTATATGATGAAGAACTGGTCCGCAACCAGGATGATGAATACAATTACCGCATTCGTGAGTTGGGCGGAAAATTATTGCTAGCTAAAGATGTGAGATCAAAATACTTCAGCCGCGGAACACTGGCTAAGTTATTCAGACAATACTTCCAATACGGCTTCTACAAAGTTCGCGTGCTGCAAAAACACCCGCGCCAAATGAGCCCAAGGCAGTTCGTGCCTCCGCTCTTCGTGCTCAGCCTGGTGATAGCCATCCTTCTAACGATACTCGCAAATTGGGGATGGGTTATATTGGCAGCAGTCGCTGGCAGTTACCTCATCGCGAATTTCGCTGCCTCGTTGGTCAGCGCCGCCAAAAAAGGATGGCGGCATCTCTCACTCTTACCCGTAGTTTTCGCCACACTACACTGCAGTTACGGCCTCGGTTTCCTTGCTGGCCTGATCAAGTTCTGGAACAGGTGGGGCGATAAGACAGGCAAGGTACCACCCATTAATAAATGAATGACTTAGACCGGTTGCGACAAGAATACGAATCTCGCAAGCACCGATTGAAGAACGATAATATCTATTCAATGGACAATCCAGCACATAGATTTATTACTGAAAACCGTCACCGGGACATGGAAAAAATGCTTAAGGAAAATGGAATAATTAGTCTTAAGTCTTTGAAATTGTTGGAAATTGGATGCGGTTCTGGTAGTGTTCTTGAAGAATTTCAGCAAATGGGTATAGATGATATTGCTCTCTTTGGTATAGACCTTCTATATGACAGGTTGGTTGAAGCCAAGGCTAACCTGTTAACCCCGGGCATCTACAATGCCGACGGACAGAATTTACCATTCTCACAAGAATCATTTGATCTAGTTCTTCAATATACAGCTTTCTCATCAGTTTTGGATCCAAACATAAAAAGAAATATGGCAACCGAAATTACACGGGTTTTGAAACCTGGTGGATTCGTAATCTGGTATGATTTTTGGTGGAACCCGTTAAACGCACAAACAAAGGGAATTACGCCAAAAGAAATTAAACATCTCTTCCCTCATTCTAAGTACTCCTTTAAGAAAATTACCCTCGCCCCACCAATAGCCCGTAAAGTAGTCCCCGTCTCGAGGCTTATCGCGAGTATTCTTGAAAAAACAAATGTACTGAATACCCACTTTCTAGTATTCATACAGAAAGCTATGAATTAGCATATCAATATGTCTCAAATTGAAAGTTAACACATACTGAACGAATCGAAAGATAATCGTATTGTATAAATCTCCTTCGGTAATAGCTCACCACGAAAAAAACACCACATAAAAGAATTTACCAAAAACTGCTATTTACCCCACAGAATTCGCCACGCTACACCGCAGTTACGGACCTGGTTTTCTTGCCGGGCTTTTCAAGTTCTGGAACAGATGGGGGGATAAGATTGGCAAGGTACCGCAAATCTCTCCGCATTAACCACCCCCACCCCGACAACCACCCCAATAACTGCCTTTTTCAAGGGCAGTTTTTTTATCCACGATTCCCCGAGGGTAATCCTATCCTTACCGCTTCCCCTCACTTTACGATTACTGCGCAACTGCTCGGGATCGGATCACTCCTCCAGCATCAGGTGATAGCCATGTTTGCTGGTCAGCTCATTCTGTTGATACGGTCCGTTACGTCAGCGCTGAAACGTTGAATGAATGCACTCACAAAATCTGATGGCTGAATTTCCGGATCGTTCATCAAGGGAGTAAGATCCATCCCGAATGACGCGCCACGCATGACATCAATCCCATGCGATGCATGGAAGGTGGCGTTGGCTTGTCTCCGGCTCATGGCCGCCAGGTCATAGCGCTTTCCTCCCGCGATCTGCGAATCGAAAACGCGTAAGAGTTCGCGCTGCAGGTTCTCGTCGGCGGAAAGATCCATGACCACCTTTTCAAGGTCTGCGAGCCAATCCAATGAGCGCCAGACCTCGCAGCCGATCATTTGCTCAGGGCGCTCCCGGGGATTGAGCTTGCGCATGGCCTGGATGGCGCGCAATGCCACCGCCACATGCGTGTCATGTTTGTCCGCCAGGTTGTGGGTGTAAACGAGTTTGGGGTTGGTGGATCGCAGGATTTCCAGCAGATCCTCGACAGGCGCAGGGTTGTGGGCATTCTTGACCTCGGCCGAGGGGTAATCCAGGAAGATCAGAGCAGAGTACCTTCCTACAGAAGCGGACTTGCGCTGTTCCGCGAGGCGGATCAGCCGCATCTCTTCATCGGTCGTATGCGCGTACACCCCACCGCGCGGCGAACCCCTGCCGTCGGTGAGCACGACCCCGGTGAACCACTGGTCCGCCAGATGGAAGCATTCGAGGATCGGCTGCGCAGCCATGATCTCAATGTCGTCCTGATGCGCCGCAATGCACAAATGCGTGGTTCTTGCCAGGGCTTCAGGAACAGCGATTTGGTCAGGGATATAGATCTCGGCGGTTGGTTGGTTCAAATCCATATAGGGCTCTCAAATCTCACCGCGTAAGAAGGCGATCGCACTCTTGGGTTGGTTCAACTATGTGGTACAGCCCGATTATACAACGCCGCTGGACGCAATAAGTACAACACCGGGTGCATTACACTTGGTAGTTCAAATTTTCCAAATTCCTTTAGCAATCTCTCGCCTGGGAAGTATTGCCATATCCAACACCGTCGCATTTTTTCCAATGGGTAACGCTTACCGCATCAGCCCGGTTGAAGGCGTAATGATTGAAAATGGTAAATAGAATAAAATCGCGCTCGGGGAAAATTATTATCGTGAGATGACTTTATTGTGATTTCGCGAGAAATTAGTCAAATTCAAATCAGCATAGTTAAATCAACAGACCAACGAAACTATTATTTGGAAGATTGTTTGTCAATCAACTATCGATATCAAACAACGCTATGAGTTTTCAAGAGCTTCAATTAAGAGCTTCAATTAATACGCAAATCACTTCGCTCGCGGTATACTACTCAGGTAACTCCCCTCACCTGGGTGAATTCAACCAACAAGAAAACCGAGGACATTTCATATGACAAAAATCTTATGCATTGGCGCCGGGTATGTGGGAGGCCCCACCATGGCGGTCATCGCCCTGCACTGCCCACAGCACACCATCACCGTCTTCGACATCAACGAGAAGAAGATCGCAGAATGGAATTCTGACCAGCTGCCCATTTACGAACCCGGTTTGCTGGAGGTAGTGCAGCAGGCGCGCGGACGCAACCTCTTCTTTAGCGCTGCGGATATTGCCAGGCACATTGACGAGGCAGAGATCATCTTCGTCAGCGTCAACACGCCCACCAAAACCTTTGGGCAGGGCGCCGGGCGCACCGCCGATCTACAGTACTGGGAACGAACCGCTCGCATGATCCTGGAGTATTCCTCCTCGGATAAAATCATCATCGAAAAAAGCACCCTGCCCGTGCGCACAGCGCAGGCATTAGAAAACATTCTCAACACCAATTCCAAGGGGCTGCATTTCGAGGTGCTCTCCAACCCCGAGTTCCTGGCAGAGGGCAGCGCCATCCAGGACCTGGAAAAGCCTGACCGGGTGCTGATCGGAGGGCACGACACCACCGCCGGTCGGAAAGCCCTGCAAACCATCGTTGACCTATATGCCAACTGGGTGCCGCGCGAACGCATCATCACCACCAACTTGTGGTCAAGTGAACTTTCCAAGCTGGTTGCCAACGCCTTTCTGGCACAGCGCATCTCATCGATCAACGCCATCTCTGCCCTATGTGAAAAGACCGGCGCGGATGTGGAAGAAGTGGCTTATGCCATCGGCATGGATTCCCGCATTGGACCGCGCTTCCTGAAAGCCAGCGTGGGTTTCGGCGGCTCGTGCTTCAAAAAAGATATCCTTAATCTCGTCTATCTATGCGAATCACAGGGCTTGCCTGAAGCCGCGGCGTATTGGGAACAGGTGATCAGGATGAACGAGCACCAGGAAGCGCGCTTCGTTGCCAACATGGTCAGCGCCATGTTCAACACCCTGGCTGGCAAGCGCATCGCGGTCTTTGGCGCGGCGTTCAAAGCCAACACGAGTGACACGCGCGAGAGCCCGGCCCTGGCGATCTGCCGCGGATTGCTGGCGGAAAAAGCCGACCTCGTACTGTGCGATCCGCACGCACTTGAGAACGCCCGCGTCGACCTGGGTGACGACGCTGCGCTGGTGACTTTTGAGACCGATCCTTACGCGGCAGCCGACGGTGCGCATGCCATCGCCGTGCTGACAGAGTGGCAGGACTTTGAGCAACTCGATTACCAGCGCATCTTTGATTCAATGGTCAATCCGTCGTTCATCTTCGACGGCCGAAACATCCTCGATCGTGAAAGGTTGTATCAACTCGGTTTCAACGTCCACTCGATTGGTAAGCAGCCGCTGCTGCATTTCAACCAGCACCCCACAGAGTGAGGCTTATGATACAGACTCCCCCCAACAGAGCGTTGGGGGGCTGTTTTTATCACCCGATATTAGTGTCCTGCTAACGACTTTTGAATACCTTAAGCAGCGGGCTGTCCTTCGGGAACAGGGCATAGCGCAGTTTGCCCACCTTAGAAAGCAGACGGTAAGCCTTCACCCCGCCCAGGTCTGCCACCACCATGTCCCGGGTATGAAAGCCAAAGCGCCGCGTTTCATCGATCATCTCGCACACCGAAGTGATCACCCGCCAATCCTGCTCGCTCAATTCAGGCACCGGGGAGCCTACATATTTCTCATAGACATCGATCAGTCGTTCCACCTGGCTGTCCGCTGAAAATTCCTGCAACGCAAGCTCACGCAACTGGGTACCGTATTCCGGTTTGTACTTCCGGATTTCATCAGCCAAGGTCTCACTTGTGAATTGCAGTTTGTACCGCCGGCTGGAAAAATTGTGCTGCATGATCTCGCTGAAATTATCAGGTGTGACCATGCCGTCACCGCCTTCGGCGTCAAACACGATCGGCACCCGCCCACAAAACATCGTCTCGATCACCCCCCGCCCGAGAGAGAAAACAATGTCGTGCTGTCGGATCAGATCAGGTATTTGCTCGTTCGGAACAGAGCGAAAGCGGGTTCCGATGAATTGGATGGTAATCCCCAGGCTCTTGCAAGCCTCGCGAATGATATTCTCGGTTCGCTGATCCACCTTGTTGCTGATCATTAAAGCTTTTTTGGGGAAATCGGGCAGCGGCTCGCCTGGCGAGAACTTCCCTTCATCCACCGGGTTGCGCAGCAGCATGACCTTATCTGCGGGAATACCACTGTTCATCATGTGATTATAAATTCCATTACTGGTGCTCAACCAAAAAGTAACTGCCAGGTCGGTCGCTGGCAGATGCTCCAATGGGTGTTTGATTCCATGCGCTACATAGATGATCGGCAAATGCGGATAACGCTGCCGTACTTCGAAGGCGGTAACATTATGATGCACATGCGCAAGGTCAAAATCATCCGGCAGGTCAGCCGTCTTATCAAAAACGGGCACACTGATCTCACCAAATAGCTTACTCGTCTCACCAAGGAAGGGCGAATAGACCGTGACCTCATGCCCTTTTTGAATGAGCAGCTTCGCCACCGTGTATGTAAAGACCTCGGTGCCGGCATAGCCCATGAGCTGATGATTGGTCATTAGAATTTTCATCCGGCTTCTTCTCCTCCTTGCAAGCGAGTAAGATCTCCCATTATCGGTGACTGCCAAATCAAGACCCTGGTCTTCAAGACCCCTGCCTCAGCTACCAGAGTTTTAAATACGGATTTCAAATATTGATTGGATAAAATTATATACCATCCGCAGCTTTCCCCCACGTAGAAATTCACATGGGGGGTGTTGAATTACGAGCCGATAATTAAGCCTCCCACTGCCCAAATGCAACTTTTACCCGCGTACGGCGATCTAAAGTCCCATTTTGACCTTGTACAACCGCCACAGGGACGAAACTGAGAAAGTCGCTCCCATACATGGTCCGCGCTAATTGGTAGACTGATATAAAATAGACTCATCAATCATTACCAGGAGGTATGATGTTCCAAAGTTTTGAACAAGCCGCGGAATTTATCCATTCCAATCACGTTGAAATGATCGATCTCAAGTTCTCAGACCTGTGGGGGCGCTGGCATCACGTCACCCTCACAGCGGAGCAGTTTTCGCCGCGCACGCTCAGCTCAGGCGTGGGTTTTGATGGCTCGAGCGTGGGGTTGAAGAGCGTCAAATCCGGTGACATGGCGCTGATTCCAGACCTTACAACAGGGTTCGTCGATCCCTTCTGGCAGGTTCCCACACTCAGTTTTATCTGCAGCGCTGTTGAGGCAGATACCAAGCAGTACTTTGCCCGCGATCCACGCGTGATCCTGCAACGGGCTGAGGATTACCTCAAACAAACTGGCATCGCTGACCAGAGCGTGTGGGGGCCTGAGTTGGAATTCTACATTTTCGACCACGTGGTCATCGAAAACAATAGCCGGGCAGGAAGTTACCGCCTGGAATCGAGCGAAGCCAACTGGAATAGCGGGCAGCCCGGTCACGGTCATTACATCCCCATGCATGGCGGCTACCACGCCAACCCGCCGCGAGATCAAACCTTCACACTGCGTACCGAGATGGTCCGGCTGCTACAGCGCTGCGGTGTGCCAGTGAAATACCACCACCACGAGGTGGGCGGCCCCGGCCAATGCGAGATCGAAACCCCGTTGATGGGGATGATGCGCTCGGCGGATGCCGCGATGCTTATCAAGTACATCGCCAAGATGGTCGCGCACCAGGCTGGCAAAACCGCCACCTTCCTGCCCAAGCCCCTATTCGGCGAAGCCGGCTCAGGCATGCACTTTCACCAGCAGTTGTTCAAAAATGAGGTGAATGTCTTTTACGACCAGAACGCCGCCAACCTGCTGAGCAAAACCGCGTTATTTTACATCGGAGGCTTGCTTACCCACGCCCCTGCGCTGCTCGCGCTCACCAATCCCTCCACTAACTCGTACCGCCGGCTGGTGCCGGGCTACGAAGCGCCGGTCAACGCGTTCTTTTCCTCCGGCAATCGCAGCGCCGCCATCCGCGTGCCCAGGTATGCCACCGAGCCAGACCAGGTGCGCTTCGAGTTCCGCCCGCCCGATGCGACCTGCAACCCTTATATCGCCATGGCTGCCATGCTGCTGGCCGGGCTGGACGGGATCAAGAACGAGATCGATCCAACCGCCGCTGGTTTCGGTCCGATCGACGTGAACATCTTTTCACTCACACCGGAAGAGAAAGCGCACATCAAGCAGCTGCCCACCTCACTGGGTGAAGCATTGACCGCGCTTATGGCAGATCACGACTTCCTGCTGGCAGGCGATGTGTTCAGCCATGAAATGCTGTCGGACTGGATCAAGTCGAAAATGTGCGAAGAGCGCGAGCTGCAGTTGCGCCCGCACCCTTACGAGATCGAGCTTTATTTCGATCTCTGAATCTGATCGCCTAATATAAAGCGAGCCGGGTGATTCCCGGCTCACTTGGTTGTGTCAGATTTCACGCCTACTCAATGACCACCTGGTCGCTGCTGCTGCGCCCAAAGACTTCGGGCGAGTACATCTCCTCAGCTTTGGTGGGCGGGACGACGAAAGTGCCGGGGGTGGTGGCTCGTGCATAGTAGGTGTATTCGTACACACCATCCCAAAGCAAAGAGGTGAAGGCTTCCGCGCGGTCATCGCGCAGGTTCTGATGCTCATACCAGGTGCCCCACCACCACCAGCCATACAAGCGCCCTTCCGGATCTTCTTGCGGAGGGTTCTGTGACACTGCCAGCGCAGGATTGATGATCTCGAGCCCGGCGGGCAATGGATCGACCAGCGCGACATGGTAGCGCCGGTTATCCGCGACCATCTTAATGACGACCTTGACCCGTGCACCGGCTTTGATGTGCCAGACACCCTCTGCATCCCGCGAAACATCCTCTGGATCATCCACAGCTTCGTAACTGCGCTCCACCACAAAGCCCATATCCATTGGATCGAGCACCAGGTCGGTGGGGGCGTACTTAAGCCCAAGCCGGTAGTACAGCCTGCCCTCACCTTCCTTGCTGATGGTGATGTTGTTGATACCGTCCGCTCCAGTTGTGTTATCAAGCACGAACTTCATCGGTATCGAGATCTCGTGAGTATCGGTGTTGTATCCACTAAATTCGCTGCTGCCCGCGTAAGTGTCACCCAGCCACATGCGCGCGACGAAATTCGGATCCTGTGCCTCGTAGGTTTTAAAATAGCGGTCAAGCGCGATGAGGACGAAGACATTCTCCTGGGTATTGTCCCAGCGTCCTTTCTTCCGGTGCGCCAAAAGCCCATTGACCAGTTTCGGGATCAGGTCGCTGTCAGGATTATCCTCCATCAGCGCGTCAAGCAAGATGGCATCCGTGCGGCGGTCAGAACTGAGTAGCAGGTAGGTTTGGTCGCTGTACGCGGTGGTAAAATTGGCGGCTCCAGCAGTTTCTACCACGTGATTGTTGACATAACGCCTGATTTCTTCCAACTGATATTCATTGTCAATGACACTCCACAGCCAACCGATGGCTTCCATCGAAAGATTGTCAAGACCAATGTCATTAATCAAGCGCAGGGCTTTTCCAGCATCACGATCTCCCCACAGGTTACGCACATAAAGCGCGTATGCGCTTAACGTGCGGCGAGTGTCTTCGGTGTACCACCAGGGATAATGCGATTCGATATCCCGCAGGTAGGCCATGGTGCGTGAAAGCATTTCATCTGGAACGGTGTAGCCCTTTTGCGCCGCTCGGGCAAGCGCGTGCGTTACGTGGATGGTGTGAAAGGGGATGGACTCAAATCCACGCCGCCAGTAAGGGAATCCACCATCCGTGTTCTGTAAGCCCTGAAGTGTTTCAATATCGCTCGCAACCCGGTCTTCCAATACTTCCGGGGCTGGCAGGTCTGCAGATTTGAATGCGGTCAGTACATCCCGTAGGGATGCGATACCCATGATGCGGGAGGCTAACTGCTCGGAATATTCAAATGGGTACTCAACCAGGTAGAGCACCGCGTCAGTGAGCGCCTGCAGCGCAGTGGATGAGGTAGAAATCTCAAGACCTCCGAACTGGGAAAAGACATCACTAGGATGCAGGATGAGTTGTGCGATCGCGCCGCTATCAATCACGCCATAAGTGGCGAAAGCTTCAGTCGTCGCCGGGGTGTACACCGGGATCTCCACCACCGCCGCATCCGCGTAATTTCCCGAAATCGCCGCCACCTGGACCCGCACGCTGCCCGCCATTATGGTACTGGCCGGGAAACGCACTTCGACGCGGTCGTTGGCAGGAATCGTCACCCGGATACCCGGCACAGCGAGTTCAAGGTTGGTGGCACGCGCCACCACAGCCACCTCGAGCGGCTCATCGGTCTGGTTCTGTAGAATCACAGGTAATTCAAATTGATCGCCAAAGTTTAAGAAGCGCGGTGCGGAAGGCCGTACCATCAGGGGCAGGCGCGCGGTGAGGTTGGATTCTCCCGTGCCAAATCGCTGGCCACTACTGTCCACTCCAACCACCATGATGCGGTAACGGGTCAGGTTGTCTGGGAGGTTAATCGCAACTCTGGCTTCGCCATCCGCTCCCGTGCGTACTTCGGGTTCAAATACCGCCAGGGGGTTGAAATCCGTGCGCACGGTGATAACGCTGTCCGCTTCATCGCTCATGGATTTGGACTCTGCAGCAGATGGCATCGGGGCTTCCATCACCGGCATCGTCGTCGCCATGGTATCCAACCCGCCACCCATACCGCTTATACCCTGTCTTGCCTGGTTCAGCAGGGCTTCAGGGTTGGCAAGCACTACGCTGTTGCGTCCATAATAACTGGTCACCCACGCTTCGCGGTCAGTGTAAAATACGCTGATCGGGTTTTTCATCTGGTAATTGGTCAACGCGAGGATAGCTTCATCCACGACCACCACCGCGAGCTCAGCATCCGGCACAGGATTCCCGTCTGCATCGGTTAATTTCACCCTTAGCGTGGTTTCTCCTCCCGGTTCGAGCTGATCCAAATCTGGATCCACGGATAATGAAAGTGTGCGCAGCAGCGGGGGAATACTGAGGTTGAGTTGCGCGGTGGCAAAAGCCGGTCTTGGATCAATCTTTTTTAACACCCTGCCCTGATCATCCAGGCGATCAGCTGCCCCCACCAGATCCACCTGGATGCGCAGGTTGGGGATGTATTGCGCTTCGATCGGTATGCGCAGAATTATGGAACCATCATGAACCTCGAAGGATTCCGTGTACAGGAATCCGCTGCGGCTGACTGTGAGCAGCCCATACGCCGGGCTGAACGGGGATTGCACGAGAATCTCGGCGGTGTCACCCGGTTGATAGCTTTCCTTATCAGGCACCAGCGTGACCTCCTCCTGCTCCACATCACGAGCAGCCGGGTGCTGCCCACCACTTACCCAGCGCGTGAAACGGGTCTGATTCACCCGCCCCGCATCATCGGTCACGGTACCGGAGATGCGGTAACTTCCACCGATTGACGTCTCAAACGAACATTCCTCTGGCTCAAGACCTGAACGCTTTTGGCAAGTTTGCACATCGGTTTCTTCTTCGGTCCAT
>JBCFBD010000011.1:0-16628 GCA_038562455.1 Anaerolineaceae bacterium
TTCGAATGTATTCCTGACCGATGGTTGGATGGTACCGGACCACATCCTCTGGTTTCCGCAGAATTCACCTCACATTCGTGTGCCGCTCAAGAAAAACAGGCCGGAATTACCAAAAATCTTCTAAAAATTCAGGTAGGCATGAGCTCTCAAACGCATTCCATAGGATTCCGTGATGGGATCAGGGCAGATTTTCCGATATTAGAGCGTGAAATTCATCCCGGTATTAAACTCACATACCTGGATTCAGCCGCGACGGCACAAAAACCTGAGACGGTAATCAGGGCGATAGACAATTACTACCGCCATTACAACGCGAATATTCACCGCGGTGTGCATACACTAGCTGAGGAAGCTACTGGCGCGTATGAAGAGGCGCGTAAGAAGATCGCCGGGTTCATAGGCGCAGGCTCAGCACAGGAAGTCGTGTTCACGCGGAATACCACTGAAGCGATCAATCTGGTGGCGTATAGTTGGGGTAGACAAAACCTTAAACAGGGAGACCTGGTGGTCCTTACTGAGATGGAGCATCATTCCAACCTGGTACCCTGGCAGTTGCTTGCCAGCGCGATCGGCTTCCGGCTTGAGTTCATCGAAGTCACCACAGATGGTGAGTTGGATCTTGAAAGTTATAGCAACCTGCTCAAGCAGGAACCGAAATTGGTTTCTTTCGTTCACATGTCGAATGTGCTGGGCACGATCAACCCGGCAAGTGAGATTGTGCGCCTGGCAAAAGAAGCGGGTGCAACGACGCTGGTCGATGCTGCTCAATCTATTCCACACCTCCCATTCAAACTGGAAGAATTGAACGCTGATTTCGTGGCGTTCTCAGCTCATAAAATGCTAGGACCCTCCGGAATCGGCGTGCTTTGGGGGCGCAAGGAATTATTGGCAACCATGCCGCCATTCCTGGGCGGCGGTGACATGATCAAGAAGGTGCATTTACGGGACTTCACACCGAATGACCTGCCACATAAATTCGAAGCTGGTACGCCTGCCATCGCAGAAGGCATCGGTTTTGGAGCTGCGATTGATTATTTGGACCTAGTGGGTATGGAGAATATTGCGGCGCACGAGCAATTTATCACAAGGTATGCGCACGAAAGTTTGTCCGGAATTGAAGGTTTGCGCTTGATCGGACCCAGGGCAGAACGCCGAGGCGCAGTGCTATCCTTCACACTCGAGGGTATTCACCCACACGATGTAGCCCAGCTGTTGGACGGTGACGGCATCGCCGTGCGGGCCGGGCATCACTGCGCTATGCCGCTGCACGAAAAATTTCAGATTCCGGCATCAACGCGTGCCAGTTTCTATCTCTATAACACCATTGAGGATGTGGATCGGCTTGTCAATGGTCTGCATAAAGTCATCAAATATTTTGGATAACCATGGACGATCTTTACCGGGAAGTCATCGTAGAACACTATAAAAACCCCGCCTATCGCGGCGAACTGGATCCTCACGACATCACCTTTGAGGACGAAAATCCGTTGTGCGGCGACCAGATCCGCATCGACCTCAGGGTCGATGAACAGCAAATCGTCACTGAAGCCGCCTTTAGCGGTCACGGCTGCGCGATCTCACAGGCATCCGCTGACTTGCTGCTCGAATCAGTGATCGGTAAATCTCTCGAATACGTGAAGAACCTTACCAGGGATGATATTCTTGAATTGCTGGGCATTGAACTTGGACCGGTACGCCTGAAATGTGCACTGCTTCCCCTGAAAGTGATTAAAGCCGGCGTTTACGGACTTGGCGACAGCAGCGAACTTCAATTGGATGAGGACCTATAGAACGATGGAAGACACGACTGGAAAGACCGCTTATTACCGCGTGACGCCGGTGGAAGATTTTCCAGACGGAGAGCGCATTTATCTTGAAATTAACGCGCATCCCATCGTAATCTTCCAGATTAATGGAGAGTACTTCGCCACAGGCGATGTTTGCACCCATGATGGTGGGGAGATCGGCAACGGCGAATTGGATGGTGAAGAGATCATCTGCCCCAGGCATGGTGCACGCTTCAACATCCGCAACGGAAAAGCTGTCTCGCTGCCAGCGGTGACCGACATTCCAGTCTATTCGCTCAGGGTTGTGGACGGATACCTTGAAATTGGAATTCCAGAATAAATAGAAAGACCTCGTTCGAGTGAGAACGAGGTCTCAATTTTCAACACGAGAATTTTCCGATAATGCGAAGGATGTCAAACCCCTCGGCAAATTTCCGTTCTGCCAGCGCACCGTTCTTCACGAGGATAGAGCGGGTGAGGTCTGGATCGAAATAGTACTTGTCTTCATAAGTGTGATATTCAGCCAGCGCCTGGATCTTATTCTGCACATCGATCTCATCTACCTCAACCAGGAAATGAGGGAAGAAGCCGTAGCTGCTACGGATCACATCGTATCCCAGGACTGTTGTACCTCTGAATGCACGCAAGCCCTCTTCAGTTACGGTGGCGTGGTCCTGATGCAGATCTGATTTTGTATGCAGGAACACCATGTCCGGATTAAACTCCTTGCGGATCTCCAGTATGAAGGACAAGATTTCCTGCCGAAATTGTGGAAAACGACGCGTTTCAAACTGTCCCACGATGACCTTTTCTTCAGGAACACCCAATATTTTCATGCTGCGATAGTGCTCCGAAACGATATTCTTGAGCAATGGATTTTTCTGATTGTCAGAAAGTGTGACCACGCGTAGGTCGGTCTGACCTGCGATGTGGGAAATCAACGCGCCGCATCCGATTTCGATATCGTCAGGATGTGCGCCGAAAAAACACACACGTTTGCCGTAGAAAGTCATGTCGTGGTTCATTAACACCTACTTCGTTGCGAGAATTCCACCCACTACCTTGGTCATCACCAGTGTGCCGTCTTTATCAAGGCGATTTTTAGCGGTTTCAGTGATCAGGCTCATGATCTTTTCAAAATCATCTTTTTCCACGAACAGGCTCCCCCAAAGCTTGCGATCTTCGGACATGGACGCGCGGGTATATGCCATGTACGGTTCGAGTGACTCGAAGACGAGCGGATTTTCGAAAATGTGCAGTTCAACATGCGAGTAAAGCGACTGCACGGTGGAGAGAATTTCAGTTGAATAGCGTGAGCTCCCCGGCATCGGGGGGATTGGTTTGCCAGTCGCTTCCTTGATAATCTCATAGAAAAGCTGTTTGTTTTGTGGCATGGGTCCTGTGGTGAAGAGGCGACCACCTGGTCGGGTGACGCGGTGCATCTCTTTGATAGTGTGGGGGATGTTCTCGGCATAATAAATAGCGAAACAACATGACACAAAATCGAAGGCGTCATCAGTGTATTTAAAAGGAAGGTTGAAGTTCAGGTGATCAAATTGGATCTTTGTACCACGGCGCGTATTTTCAGCTACTGCTTGTGCGAGTAACTCCGCTGACACATCACCGCCCGTGATGTGAGCCTGTCCGTCCAATTCATCCCAATAGGAAAAGCATTGCTTGCCCGAGCCGCAGCCAACATCCAGGATACGACTACCCGGCTGCAATTTGATCAGGTCGAGCATCCAGCGATCAATGTCACGCGCTCCGAATTTTGAGTGGATGTCAATGCGCACGGCCAGGTCTTTGGTCGTTTCTTGAAAATCGATTTTCATGGGTCCTCTTTGGTCAATTTATCTAAGTATAAAGGATGGTAATAAGGTGTCAAGCGAAGGGTTAACAGATACGGGGCAACATTTCTCCACTCATTACGCTCAGCAAGCGCGTCCCGCCGATCCTCGTTTTTAGCAGCACGCTGCCGGCATGAGTCTGGTGTGCATGACCGATCAAACATGCGTCTTTTCCATAGGGGTGAGACTTGACGACTTCCAGCACAAGATCGGCTTCTAAAGCGGGCAAGATGATGATCAATTTGCCTTCATTGGCCACGTACAAAGGGTCAAACCCGAGCATTTCACATGCGGATGCGACCTCAGGCTTTATGGGGATTGTGTTCTCGTTAATTGTGATGCCAATGTGACTTTGCTGGGCAATCTCATTGAGTGTGGTCGCCAACCCGCCGCGGGTTGGATCGCGCATCACATGAATTTCTTTATTTCGTTGGATTATGGCGCTTACCAACGTATTGAGAGGTGCGACGTCGGAGCGAATGCTGGAAGAAAGCCCCAATTCACCGCGCGCTGAAAGCACCGCAATGCCGTGGTCGCCAAGCGTACCAGAAAGAATGACCGCGTCACCTGGAGATGCATTAGCGCCGCCAATATTAAGGCCGGGGTCGACCTCAGCCACACCGGTGGTGGAAATGAAAATGCCATCCGCCTTACCTCGTTCTACGACCTTGGTATCTCCGGCGACGATCGGCACTCCGGCTTCACGTGCAGTCTCCGCCATGGATTGGGCAATTCGCTCAAGATCTCTGATGGGAAAACCTTCTTCAATTATGAAGCTGGCTGTCAGGCACACTGGTGTACCGCCGGAGACAGCGATATCGTTGACCGTCCCGGAGACGGCCAGACGGCCTATATCTCCACCCGGAAAGAACAAAGGGCTGACGATGTGCGCGTCGGTGCTGATGACCAGGCGCTTGCCTGGGTCTGTCGTTAGCGCGGCGAAATCGTTATCTGCCAGCAGGGCAGGATTGGAAAAATGGGGTTGGAATACCCTGGTGATGAGCTCGCGGGTCATCAAACCGCCGGAACCATGCCCCATGACGATGGTCTCAAAATTGCGAATTGGTACCGGGCAGACCGGACCCTGCATTTCAGGATAGTCTTGAGAGGTCATTTGATCCCTTCAACTGCATGGAGGCGGTAACGGTAGTAAGCTGCACATGTACCTTCAGACGAAACCATGGTGGCACCGAGCGGAGTTTGCGGGGTACATTCCCGACCAAAGGCAGGGCAGTCAATAGGTTTCTTGATTCCCTGCAGTACTTGACCAGAAATGCAAACCTCCGATTCACGCGTGGAGATTTCGCGCACATCAAAACGCTGCTCAGCGTCAAATGCGGAAAATTCATGACGCAATTTCAAGCCACTCTGCGGAATCGCGCCGATACCGCGCCAGTTGCGGTCGCAAACCTCGAATACATCGCTGATCAGCTTTTGGGCCGCACTATTGCCAGCTTCCGTCACCGCACGCGTGTAGGCATTTTCGACCGTATAGAGGCCGCGCTCGAGCTGCTGGGTTGTCATCAGGATTCCCTGCAACAGGTCGAGGGGTTCAAAACCTGTGACCACAATCGGGATACGATACTTAGTGGCGATTGAGTGGTACTGGTGGTAGCCCATCACCGAACAAACGTGCCCGGCGGCGAGAAATCCCTGCACGCGGTTGGTGGGGGAACCCAGGATCGCGTGCATGGCAGCCGGAACCGTCACCTGTGAGACCAACAGCGAAAAATTGGTGACCCCGAGTGATTTTGCGTAAAGCAGCGCGGCTGCGTTCACTGGAGCTGTGGTTTCAAAACCGATGGCGAAAAAAACAACCTGTTTTTCGGAATTTTCCCGGGCGATCTTCACCGCATCAAGCGGTGAATAGACGATACGCACATCGCTGCCGCACGCCTTGACCGTGAGCAGGTCGGTAGTTGAGCCAGGCACACGCAGCATATCGCCAAAGGAGCAAAAGATCACTTCATGGCGCGCGGCGATTGCCAGCGCCTTGTCAATGAGCTCCAGCGGGGTCACGCAAACCGGGCAGCCAGGCCCATGCACCAATTCGATCTGAGAAGGGAGCAGTTGGTCGATACCGTGCTGCATGATGGCATGGGTCTGCCCTCCGCAGATTTCCATAATGACCCACGGTCGGGTGACCTCGGAGGCGATCTTTTTTAGGGTTTTGTTGACCAGGTCAACATTACGAAATTCTTCAACGTAACGCATGGTGAATTATCCGGTACTTTCATCCGCGGAGCGGAGTTCGCTTTCGATCTCATCTAGTTCCTCGAACGCTTCCAAGGAATCCCAGGCTTCCTGCTCGCTGAGTGTATTCAAGGCGAACCCGGCATGGACGATTACGTAATCGCCCAACGCAGCTTCTGGTACGGCTTCCAGGCAGACTTCGCGCAGGATGCCGCCAAAATCCACCCTGCCCATGCGAATGGGAGTAGTGGTGTCGATATCAATGATCTTTCCAGGAACAGCCAAGCACATGTTATACCTCTAATTCTTCATCAGATGATCAGCAATCAACAATTGACCCAGTGCGATCCCACCGTCATTGGTGGGTACACGGCGATGGACCAGAACCTCAAAACCAGCAGATTCCAACTTGCTCATGGTTTTCTTCAACAATGTGGTATTTTGCCATACACCACCAGATAAAGCAACTGTTGAAAGATCCAATTCCGTGCGGATAATGGAGCAGACCTCTAGGCAAACCTGGGCAAGCGAATTATGAAATTTTGCGGAAATGGTGGCGATGCTTTCGCCCCGATGCAGATCGGCGATGATCTGCGGGAACAAGTCAAGCGTGTGTATGATACCGTCCGATATCTTGACTTGATACAACGCGTTGACGCCAGGGTCGAGCAAATTCTCGAGTTCGATGGCAGCTTGACCTTCGTACGTGACCTGGTGGCGTACACCGAGCAGAGAGGAAACCGCATCAAATAAGCGGCCCATACTTGAGGTGGGTATGCAATTGATATTTTGAGTTAATTGCCTGTGCAGCACACTCAATTCCATTTCCGAATGATGGCTGATTGGTGCGAGGTCGCTTTGCCATGCGAGATTAGCAGTAAAAAGGTATGCGAGCGCAATTTTGGAAGGGTTGCGTATAGCGGAATCGCCGCCGGGAAGCATGGCTTCCTGAAGGTGGAAACGCCGATCGAATTGGCTGTAATTGCCAGTAAGGATCTCGCCACCCCAAATGTGACCGTCTGATCCGTAACCAGTGCCGTCAAAAATAATACCGATCACAGATTCTCGGCGGTTGAATTCGTTATCCGCCAGGCAGGCGGCGAGATGAGCGTGATGATGTTGGACGCGGAATAGGGGAAGTGATGCTTCGCGGGCGAGTTGTTCACCGAAACGCGTGGAAAGATAATCAGGATGCAGATCAACCGCTACGCTTTCAGGCGTCAGCCGGAACAATTTCCTGTAGTGGGTGATGCCAGATTCGAAGGATTCAAGCGTTTCCAGGTTTTCCAAATCTCCAATGTGATGACTTATGAAAACGTATTGGTCTCGGGAAAGTGCGAATGTATTCTTCAATTCGGCTCCACAAGCCAGAACATGCGATAAATTGCGCGCCATGCGTATGGGTTCAGGCGCATATCCACGTGAGCGGCGAAGGGGGTACGACTTACTGTTTACGATCCGGGTTACCGAGTCATCCACACGCATGTGAATTGGGCGGTCATGTCCGAGAAAACAGTCAGCAATGCCAATTAGGCGTGCATCAGCCTCCTCATCGCGGAATGCAATCGGCTCCTCACTGAGATTGCCGCTGGTCATCACCAACACTTCAGGGTAACCATCTGCGGGCTCGAGCAGCAGTAAATGCAGCGGGGTGTAAGGCAGCATAAACCCTAAATTGCACTGGCCCGGCGCGGTATGATCCAGGCTGCTTACGGGGGAAAGTTTTTCTAGGAGTACGATGGGGTGTTGCGGTGAAGTCAGCAGTTCCTCTTCTAGCGTGTTCATGGCGGTATATTTTTTAACCATCGCAATATCAAAAGCCATCAATGCAAATGGTTTGTCGCTGCGCAATTTGCGCTCGCGTAGTATATTGAGTGATTGTGGGTTAAAGGCATCACAGGCGAGGTGATAACCGCCAAGTCCTTTAACTGCCAGGATCTTACCAGCTTGGAGAGCAGCGCGCGCTGCCTGAATGGCGGATTCACCGGTTTTTAAAATATTGCCGGTTTGTGTGAATCTGACCGATGGTCCGCAATCGGCGCAGGCAGTAGGTTGCGCGTGATAGCGGCGGTCGGTGGGATTCTTATATTCCTTATCGCAATCCGGGCACATGTGGAACCCCGCCATCGTTGTCAGCGGGCGATCGTAAGGAATATCCTGAATGATCGAAAACCGTGGACCGCAATTGGTACAGTTAATAAAGGGGTACCTATACCGTCGGTTTGTTGGGTCAAATAACTCACGCTGGCAATCAGGGCAGATACTGACATCAGGCGAAACTGGGATGAAATCACCCTCATTGGGCTGGCTTTCGAGGATCAGAAAATCTGAAGGATGCAAATCATCCGCGTTGAGAGTGGTAATTCTATCAATGCGAGCCAAAATTGGCGGGTTGAATTTGAGCTCATGCAGAAAGTCTTCCAGGTTCGCCGGGTTTCCTACGACGACGATATCGACACCGCTCGAGGTATTGCGCACCCATCCATTCAAGTTGAGCGACCTGGCGAGGTTGTACACGAAAGGACGAAAACCCACACCCTGGACAATGCCATCCACGTGTATTTTATAGCCCTTGTTATGAGTGGACATTACCTGGCTTTCTGTGCTTCAATCTGGATGTTTAACCATGATATCCAGGCGTCCATTCCTTCACCAGTCTTACACGAGACTGGGAAGGTCTCAAGCCCTGGGTTCAACACTTCTACGCCTTTTCGGAAGTAGTCCATGTTGAAATCAATGTAAGGCAGCAAATCAGTCTTGTTGATGACCAATACATCCAAACCGCGGTAAATATTGGGATATTTGTAAGGTTTGTCATCACCTTCCGGAATGCTGGCGATCAGTATGTTCATATGGGTGCCAAGATCCCAGGCTGCCGGGCAGACGAGATTGCCGACGTTTTCGATAACGACCAGGTCGAGCTGAGTAAGCGGCAGCTGATCGATACCGTCGCTGACCATAGCAGCTTCCAGGTGGCAATCCCCGCCGGTGTTGATCTGTACCGCAGGCATCCCTAACTTGGATATCTTGTCAGCATCGATGGTGACGGGCGCAGTATCGCCTTCTATTACACCAATTTGACGGGTACTTAAAACGCGCTTGATCGTTTCCATGATGAAACTCGTCTTGCCGGCACCGGGTGAAGCCATCAGGTTGAGGGCAAGCACCTGATGGGCATCGAATTTGGAACGATTCAACGCAGCCATTCTATCGTTGGCATTAAGGATCTTTTCAACAATGGGGACTCTGATGGCGCACATGGTCAACCTTTCTCGATTTCGATACTGTCGACGAAAAATTCCTCTCCGCTGATGACCGTGTTGACGAGGCTGCCGCATTCTGGACAGGCATTTGAATCAGGCGACAGTTTATAATCAGTAGCGCAAAACGAACAGCGGAAAATTGCAGGGATGCGATTGAAAACCAATTTGGAACCTGCGCACAAAGTGTCTTCAGTGATGATGTCCCAATAAAATTGAACTGAATCATCTACAATACTGGATAACTGTCCGATGGTGAGGTTCACCAGGGTAATCCGAGTGGCATCCGCTGCAGAAGCGTGTTTCAGCGCGATTTCCAATACATTTTCTGTAACTGATAACTCGTGCATAGCCAACAAATTATAACGGCTCTTTTGGATTCTTTTACGTTTACTTCGTAGTAGTTTTTTATCTACTGGGATTCCGCAATCAGGTTCATCATTTGGATACGCGTGGTTAGAAAACTCATGGCGGTGACATTGGCAACCCGGCGATAAATCGTAAAACCGATATCATGGTCTTTTTCACACAGCGAAGTGAGTAATTTCGCTTCGAGCCTGAGCAATCGGCAATGGGTGAGCGCTGTGCATGTGGCAGTACTTTGCCTAACGACAGGGGTCATGGCTGACCAACCAATCAAATCCAGCGGACCAAGCCGGATCGTTTCGAACACACCCCGCGTGGGCACAAAAATTTCCACGCGAATTTCACCCTCAAGGAGAATATACAGGAAATCCAGCCTGGCGCCTTCACGTATGGGCTGTTCGCCAGGGTCAATCTCGATCAGATCGCTGATGCGGGATATCCCATCAAGCTGCTCTGGCGAAAGGTCAAAGAAAAGTGGGACTGATTGTAAGCTGGCAGTGATATCCAGGTCGGTTTCCATAATGTCTTCCTTTGATTGATAAAAGCATAGCATCACCGCATAATTATTCTAAGTGTGATACGTCATAAGGAATATTGTTTTGTGTCACGAAAAAAAACATGTATAGAAATCGACGAATGATTAACCCTCTCGATTATGAAACATGGATATTTTCTTTACGTTAAACAGAGTTGACGCGTTCAGGATGACTGAGCAGGTTGAAGCGGAAACGATTCGCGCCACTGATCAAGGTGACCCCCCATTGATTTGCCAGGCTGATGGCGGATTGACTGGCAGAACGCAGGGAAATGAGCATAGAAGCTCGCATGATGACCGATTTGAGGACCAGCTCAGAGCTGATCCTTCCTGTTGTGATGAGGGTGGGAGAGTTGACCTTGAGGTTGTCCAGCAGGACGCGGCCGGCTAGCTTATCAAAAGTGTTATGACGACCGATATCGATCAGTTGGAGCACGATTCTCTTGCCCTCTGCGAGTGCGCTGGTGTGGATGCCACCGGAAGAAGTTCGCGGGACCTGTCGATCTATGAACAGTTCGATCAGATCAAAGATCTCCTGCGGGTCAACTTTTTGATCGCAATGGAGATATTCGAGATTTTTACGTTCACTTTCATCCGCGCTAAATCCATTAAAACAACCAGTGGAGCGATGCCAGGTCTCAGGTTTTGTAACCTGGTGATTCAACCAGACATCGATCGTCGTTTTATCGGTGCAAAGGTGCATACTTTCTACTTCACCTAGTGAGTTGATGAAACCTTCATTATAGAGAAAGCCAATAACCAGCGATTCTATCTCGGTTGGAGTGCACTGAAACGTCAGCCAGGATGCGCCATTGACCGATAACGTCACCGGGGCTTCGATCGCGGCATTAATTATTTCCGTCTTACTGCCATTCTTTGAATACTGCTGAACTTCAACCGGTCTGTGTGAGTTTTCCATACCTGTAATCCATCTCGTTTAGAAGTTTGGCGACTGCAGTTGCGAGCTTCAATCCAGAGGGAAGATTTTTACCGCGCAGACCTTGTATTCGGGGATCTTTGCGGTTGGGTCGAGCGCGGCAACAGTCAGCGCGTTGGTGAGGGATTCTGGGAAGTGAAAGTTCGCGTATACCATCCCCACGGGAACGCGATCGGTGACCCAAGCCTCGGCTTCGATGCTCCCCCGACGCGAGGTAATGCGTACCTTTTTACCCGGACCCAATGCGAGGTGTTGGGCATCTTCCGGGTTCATTTCGACCAACGAGCGGTCATAGACCTCGACCAGTTCTCTTACGCGGCGGGTTAATTCACCTCCATGCCAGTGATAAAGTACACGGCCAGTATTCAAAAGGAAAGGATAATCCACATCTGGCAATTCGTAGGGCGGAATGTGCTGCGTCACTGCAAACAAACCCTTACCGCGTGTAAACTTTTCTGTGTGCATGATCGGCGTGCCTGGATGCTCGGCAGATCGGACAGGCCATTGCATCCGCTCACCACGCTCCAGGCGGTCAAAAGTGATACCGGCATAACTGGGGGTCAGCGCAGCGATTTCTGCGAGAATTTCCGGGACGGATGCATAATCCCATGCTCGGAAGGGTCCTTCATCGGCCACATTATCCGCACCAGAAGCCAGTATCCTGCGGGCAAGTTCGGTGGTGATTTGCCAGTCTGCACGCGCTTCGTCGATTGGAGTGATCGCCTGGCGGACGAGTTGAACACGGCGTTCGGTGTTGGTAAATGTACCCGTTTTTTCCGCGAAACTGACGCCTGGCAGAAGCACATCGGCGAATTGCGAAGTTTCAGAAGGGAATATCTCTTGCAGCACCATAAAGTCAAGTTGAGTAAGACAATGCCTGACGTGGTTGCTGTCAGGGTCAGACATGGCCGGGTCTTCACCCAGGATGTAAAGTGCTTTAATCTTATTCTCAAGTATTGAGGGGATCATTTCAGTTACGGTCATACCGATTTGCGCAGGAAGAGAAACACCCCAGGCAGACTCGAATTTACCTCGTGCTGTGTTGTCCACAACGGATTGATAGCCCGGGTAGATATTCGGCAGCCCGCCCATGTCACAGGCGCCCTGGACGTTGTTCTGACCACGCAGCGGATTGACGCCGCCGCCGGGAATACCCAAATTGCCAAGCAACATCTGCAGATTGGCGCAGGTACGCACATTTTGCACCCCCACCACATGCTGGGTAATTCCCATAGCCCAGAATAACGCCGTAGGTTTACTGGTGCCCAGAATTTCGGCTGCCTGGAAGAGCTGCTCCAATGGGATCCCCGTGATCTCGGAGGTGAGTTCAGGGGTGAATTGCTTCACGTTGGTCTGAAAATCCTCAAAATTCTCTGTGCGGTTATTGATGAATTCTCTGTCCTCGTAGCCTTTTTGCAGAATGAGGTACATTAATCCATTCAACAACGCTACATCCGTACCAGATTTGAGACGCAGGTGTAACGTTGCGAACTCGGTGAGGTCGATGCGGCGTGGGTCGGCAACGATGAGCTTCACCCCGCGCTTGAGCACCGCCTGGCGGATGAAAGTGCCGATGACTGGGTGCTGCTCGGTGGTGTTTGAGCCGATCACAAAGATGGAGTTGGCATATTGCATGATGTCATCAATCGAATTGGTCATCGCACCCGAGCCGAAGGAGGTCGCCAGCCCTGCTACTGTGCTGGAGTGGCACAGGCGCGCGCAGTGATCGATATTGTTTGTGCCAATCACCTGGCGGGCGAACTTGTTCATCAGGTAGTTCTCTTCATTTGTACATTTGGCTGAGGTGAGCACGCCGATGGAATCCGGTCCGTGGTTTGCGCGTGTTGTGATGAGTTTTTGGGCCACAAGATCAAGCGCAGTCTCCCAATCGACCTTAACCCATTTGCCGCGCGCAGAGCCGGGAGGTCGAGGTGTGCCTGCCAGAAGGTAGTCACGTACCATGGGCGTGGTGAGCCGTTCAGGATGGTGAACGAAGTTGTAACCATACCGGCCCTTCACACACAAGCGCATGCCATTCACAGCACCATCGGCGCTTGACTCAACTCGGATGATCCCGTCATCACGGATATGCAGTTCAATCGTGCAGCCCACTCCGCAATACGGGCATATCGTTTTAACCACTTTGTCGCTTTTTCCAAAGCCGATCGCGATCTTGTTATCCAGCGCTCCAGTGGGGCAGTACGCCACACAGGCTCCGCAGGATTCACAGCGGGCTTCGAGTAGGGGCTGATCCAAGCCCGCCACCACTTTTGTGTCATACCCGCGTTGCGAGAAACCCCACACGAATCTACCCTGGATTTCGGCACACGCGCGTATACATCGACCGCACACAATGCATTTGTTCAAATCGACGAAAATGAACGGATTAGGGTCTGAATCGACTTCGTAGCGCGGAATTTTGGCTGCGTATTTTTTCAACCGGACTTTATAAAAATCAGCCCAGTACAACAATTCATTGAAATGACCATCAGCTGCGTTATCTCCCCGATCATAATACGTTGACAGCAGCATCTGTAGGATTGATTTGCGGTAATTAACTAATTTGGTCGTTTCCGTTTTGACGATCATGCCCTCAATAACCGGGTAAGTGCAAGCAGCTTTTGGCAGCACTTCGCCGCGAATTGTAACCACACACATGCGGCAGCCGCCAGAAGGTGAAAGGTCTTTGTGATAGCAAAGGGTTGGGATAGTGATACCAGCATGATTCGCCGCTTCCAGAACTGTCAATCCCTCTGAAACCTCAATGCTGGTATTGTTGATCGTGATCATGACCATCGAAGTGCGCCTCCTTACCGATAAGGTTGAACGGATCCACTCTCAATCGATGAACAAGAACTTAAGATCAAATGTACATAGTGGTGTGCAAAGAACTTCTTCGCTCAAACAAATAAACCTGTACGATTGGTAATAAATGGATTATATACCGGATTCTTAGGTGCGGATGATAACGTACTTTTCTAAATGATAAAGTAAACTACATATGCAACTGTTTAGATCTCTAAGGTTCAGACAACCAATCACGTATCAACTTGACAGCTTGCGGAACAAGTTGCTGCGTACGATAAGAGATTGTTTGGGTAAATTCAAACTCATGCCCGCGCACAGAAAGCAGTACGGTTTCAGGGGTATTTTGGTAGATCGTTTGCATGATAGAAAGCAAAGCTTCGGGGGTGAGATGGTGGGTCAAAGGCGAATGCAGAAATGCCGGATTCAATTTGCTAAAACGAACATCCTCGGGGATGGCGCCGGTGTGCGCATCGATCAAGCAGACTCGGTCAAAATTGACCAACGATTCAGCCAGTTCAGGTGTGAGTTGAAGCTGAAAAATGAATACCAGGTCGTCTGTGGAATCGAAATCATCGTCGATTCTTTCGGGATTAGGCAAATCGAGAGAGCTCTTTAATTCAGATATCACATGCCAGGCGACGCCGTCATCCTGACGATCGTAATTACCGTAACCGAAAATCAAGGTTCGCAAGATGTTCCTCCATTAAAAAACGATGCACAGTAATTTTACTGTGCATCGTTAAAATCAGTCACCCTTGGTGCTTATTCCCGGCTTAATGTGCGAATCAGGTTGTCAGACTGGTCTCTGAATTCGACCACAATCGGCATCTGACCGACAGCGTGGGTGGAGCAGGACAGGCAGGGGTCGTGTGCGCGAATCGCAGCTTCTACGCGATTCAAGAGCCCTTCGGTGATGGGATTGCCATTAATGTAGGTTTTCGCCACGCTATCGACCGCTTCGCACATCGCCCAGTTGTTGTGACCAGTCGAGACGATGAGGTTGACGCGCTCCACCTGGCCGGTTTCCTTAACCCAGTAATTGTGGATCAGGGTTCCGCGCGGGGCTTCGATGACACCGACACCCACGGGTTTGGGATTTCGGCAGGTATTGAGGATGTCTTTGCTCAGGATATCAGGGTCGTCCAGCAGTACTTTGACATTTTCAGCGGCATAGAGGGTTTCGACCATCCGCGCAGTGTGATAATGCAGCGTGTTTTCGACTGGTTTACCATAATTAAGCGCTTTGAAACGTTTCAATTCAGCATCCGCTAACGGAGTGGCGATGCGATCTGACGCGTTGCAACGGCCGAGCGGCCCAACGCGGTACACACCATCGGGATAGCCCAGCTTTTTGTAATATGGGAATTTGAGGTAGGACCACGGTTCGACATGCTCGGCAATGTAATCCAGGTAATTGCGCGGGTCGAACTTCTCCAGTTCCTCGCCGGCGCGGTCAATCAGGCGTATCTCGCCATCGTACAATTCGAGGGTATTCCCCGGTTTGACCAAACCAAAATATCCTGTACTGAAAACGCCGAACTTGTCGATGTCTTCCTTGTTTTTCTCTGCCCAGTCATAAATGATGGCGATGCCGGTCTGGATGGTGGAGATCACCTCATCGTAACCCGCGAGGATCGTCTCTCGTTCCTGCCTTGTAAGCGCTTTGTTGACGCCACCGGGGACGGCAAATGAGGGATGTACGCGGCGTCCGCCAAGGATTCGGATTATCTCCTGACCCCATTTACGCAGGTTCACTGCTTTTAGTGTAAGTTCAGGGTTGGCTCCCAGGAGACCGATGGCATTCCGGATAGCCGGATCGGCATCAAAGCCCAGAATCAGATCTGGTCCGGCTAGTTCAAAGAAGTGCATACCATGGCTTTGGACTACCTGACCCATGTGCATCAGTTCGCGCAACAGGGCAGCCGGTCTGGGGGGCGGAGCGCCGAGGGCATCATCCCCGGCTTTGGCGGATGCCAGGTGATGGCTCACAGGGCAAATGCCGCAAATCCTGGGGGTGATGAGCGGCATTTCGAATACCATTCTGCCTTCGCAGAACTTCTCAAAACCGCGGAATTCGTTGACATGCATATAGGCGTGATCGACATTGCCGTCATCTTTCATACGGATCGTCACTTTGGCATGTCCCTCGATGCGGGTTACAGGCTCGATTGTTATTTTTTGTGTAACCATAAATTACCTCCTAAAAATCAATACCAGGAAAGCTTGTCACCCTTGACATCGGGGATGCGACCCTGAGCCAACTCAGCCAGGACATAGAAGATAGTATCCGCGTCCGGAGGGCAACCTGGAACAAAAACATCCACCGGGACGACTTCTTGTAATGCGCGCACCTTCGTGGGCACAGCCAATTCAGGGTCGTCAGGTATCCTGCCGCTTTCATCCGTGCTTTCAGTCTCGATGTATGCCCGACGCAGTGATTCTTCGATGGTGAAGAAGTTACGCATCGCCGGTACACCGCCGAAAACGGCACAATCACCCAACGCCACCAGGATCTTACAGCGGGAACGCATCCGATGGGCAACTTCCTCATTCGATGAATTATTGATCCCGCCTTCGAGAACACCCACATCCACACCAGATACATCAGGTTCTTTTAGGTCAGTGATCGGTGTCGCGCGCAACTCAGCGAGTTCTGCAATCTTGGCGATCCGTTCGTCCATATCCAGCAAGGACATGTGACAGCCCGAGCAACCTGCCATCCAATCTGAAGCGACTTTTGGTTTTGCCATAATCTCTCCTTATCTCTTTTGATTGAGCTTTACTTATCAAGCTTAACCGGGGCAATGCGATGGTGAAGTGTTTTATGACAATCACCAGCTAAATTTACGCCAACCCTATCTGCGATTTTCAACAGGGCTTCGCCAATGGTAATAA
>JBCFBD010000011.1:16638-23498 GCA_038562455.1 Anaerolineaceae bacterium
CCTACCTGTTCCAACCATGTGGTCGCAGGCAGGACGACATCCGCGCCAGCAGTGAGTGAGGATGAATAGCAAGCCTGGACGACTTTGAAGGGAATCTTCTCAATTTCAGTAACCATTTTCTGAGAGGTTTCACCATCGCCAAGCGCGATAAATGCCGCTTTAAAATCCCCGGCGGTGTAAGGTTTATCAAGACCGAACTGTGACGCGGCGAGGCTGTTGGCGTCACCTTTGAGGCTGATAAGTCTCGCCCCCACCAGGCTGGCGAAATCCTTCAAAACTGCGAGGTTTATCTGCTGGTTGTAAACGATCACCGGATCGACAGCTGTCGCGAGGATGAAAGCCGTATCCAGGTAGTCGTCGGTGCTCAGCTTGGTGATCGCAGCCAACGAATCAAGTTCATCAGCTTTGATGCTGGTATGACCTTTTGCCAGACCCAATTTCACGATCGCCGCAGAAATGCCTTTGAGCACATCTTCGTAGCGCGCCGCGGCAGGTTTGAGGACTTTATTCGCGTGCAGGTCAAGACCATTTTGCGCTGCATCAATCACAACCAGGTTAGTGCCTGAAGCGAGATTGCGCTTGATGAAGAACCCTGCCACCTGGTGTTCCTTGATGAGGTCGACACCCAGGACAAGGACGCCATTTGCGGTAGCCAGGTCAGCGATATCGGCTTCGAAAGGTTTCCCCAGCTTGTCAGCGAAAACGGCTGTGGTATTGGTAAATTGACCTTCTTCAGTTGAAGTGCTTAATTCAGCGTGCAGGCCATCTTCAAATAGCTGTTTGATGGTGTACATAGTCTCAACTGGCTGCCGAGTGGACACAAGCGTGAAGATCGACCCCTTGGCTGCAACCAACCCGGCTGCGACTGCGCTGATCGCCTCATCCCAGGTGGCGGCTTTGAGCGTGCCATCTTTACGCACCATTGGCGTGTGGATGCGGTCGCATTCATCAGCGAAGGGCTCAAAGCGCCCGACTTCGCAGATCACACCAGCGTTGAGTGGGTGGTCCCAGTCACCGTTGATCTTGACCAGGCGGTTATCACGGGTGAAGACTTCAATACCGCAGCCTAGCGAGCAACCCACGCAGATGGTCTTAGTGGATTCCAGCTTGATTTCGTGACCCTGATAAGCGCTCCAGCGGTCGATCAAAGCGCCGGTTGGGCAAACCTGGACGCAGGAACCGCAGGAGATACAGGTGCTTTCGCCAAGGGGCACACCGGTATCCGCGACCAGGATGCTTCGGGCACCGCGCTCCTCAAAACCAAGCGTGTAATTGCCTACCAATTCACCGCAGGCGCGCACACAACGGCGGCAAAGGATGCAGCGATTATTTTCTAGGATGATGTAGGGGTGGGAAGCATCCACGGGGTAGGGCTGCCAATTGGGTTGCAGAGGCCAATGGGTCATGCCTTCGTTATATGCCGCGTTCTGAAGTTCACAATCCCCGCCGCTGACCTGGCAATAAGGGCAGAAGTGATTGCGCTCGCTAAAAATGAGTGTGAGGACGAATTTACGCGCGTCAAGCACTTTCTTGGTATCTGTTTTAATCACCATATTGTTACTTACAGGCAGTGTGCAGGAAGGCTGCAGTGTACGATAACCGTCCACCTCGACCAGGCAGAGACGACACCCGCCGTAAGGGGTGAGGTGAGGATGATCGCATAAGGTGGGGATATCAATGCCGTTGTTTTGCGCAGCTCGCAAAACGGTCATGCCCTCGGGTACATCCAGTGTTTTTCCATCGATGGTAATCGTGGTCATTATCGATTCTCTCCTGTCAAGTTTCTATATTCTTTTTCCACTCATCGGACATACGCCCGCTGGGCAGACTTTTAAGCGAATGTGAGCTTCAATTTCGGCGCGGTAATGGTTCAATATATCGCGGATGGGGGCGCCGGCAGTTTGACCTAAACCGCAGTTAGAAAGCTGGTAAAGGTTTTCGCTCAGGTGTAGTAAGTCATCCAAATCCTGCATGCGGCCGGTACCTTCGGAGATATTTGTGAGGATCTCGAAAGCACGCTGGTTGCCGATACGGCATGGGTTACACTTGCCACAAGACTCTTTTCGGAAGAAATTGAGCAGCACCCGGGCGAGATCGATGACGCAAGTGTCAGAATCGCAGATCAACAATGCGCCGGAACCGAGCGCAACCCCAGCTTTGGCGAAAGAATCGAAGTCCATGGGGGTATCCTGGAGACTAGCAGGCACGATTGAACCGGAAGAACCGCCTGTTTGCGCCAGTTTAAAGGTCTTACCGCTTTTCATCCCTTTGCCGTAGATCGCAATTACTTCACGCAATGTGATGCCCATGGGCACTTCGATCAGTCCGGTGGCATTCACATTTCCAAGGATGGTGTAAACCTTGGTTCCAGGGCTGCTTGGGGTGCCAAAACTGCGGTACCAATCTGCTCCATTTCGTATGATGGAGGGCACATTTGCAAGCGTCTCTACGTTATTGACGAGAGTGGGTTTGCCCCATAAACCATGGGTGGTTGGATATGGCGGGCGGGAGCGTGGTTCGCCACGTTTACCCTCGATTGATTCGATCAAGGCGGTTTCCTCGCCGCAGATGTACGCTCCAGCGCCGCTGTGTACATGAAGCTCAAAGCTGAAATCGGTACCGAAAATATTGCTGCCGAGGAATCCCATTTCGCGCGCCTGTTTGATAGCCAAACTGACACGTTCCTGGGCGAGGTTGTATTCGCCGCGAATGTACAGGTAACCTTCGTCCGCTCCGATAGTGAAGGCAGCTATCGCCAGGGCTTCTATGATGGAATGAGGATCACCTTCCAGAATGAGGCGGTCCTTGAACGTGCCCGGTTCACTCTCGTCACCATTGCAGATGACGTATTTCTTGGACCCTTGCGCCTTATTGACGAAGCGCCATTTTGTCCCTGTCGGGAAGCCAGCTCCGCCTCGTCCACGCAAGCCTGATCTATCGAGTGTGGTGTAAACCTCTTCAGAGGTCATGGAGGTGACCACTTTTGCCAGTGCCTGGTAGCCGTCGTGAATGATGTAATCATCAATAGATTCGGGATCGATAAGCCCTGCGTGTTCCAATACGATGCGTTGTTCTGCTGGCAAAGTACCTTTACGGGAGTTCAACCAGGCGATTTTGCCAGACAATTCCTTTACTGGGGCTTGCAGATCTGAGGCGATGCGGCCTTTGTAAAGATGTTCCTCGACGATATGATGGATATTTTCCGACTTAACCGGGCCGTATATCACAGCTTCAGGATAGACGATGACCAGGGGAGCGGCATCGTGGCGGCCAATATCACCGACCATCGACAACGAAATTTCATTTTCCAATCCGAAAGATTTGATCTCGGTTTGCAATGTCGCGTAGATCTCGTTTGCGCCTTTGCTGATGCTTTCAGGATCGCTTGATACCAGTACCATCGAACGATATGATTTCATGATCCCTCCTCCTATTGATACTTCTCAAGTATGAAAGGAACCTGCGAAGGATCCACGTTTCCGTAAATGTCGTCGTCGACGAGCATGACAGGTCCAACAGAACAAAGGCCAAGGCAGCTGGTGGTTAACAAAGTCCATTTTCCATCAGAGGTTGTCTCGTCTTCTTTGATCTTCAATTGGTCCTGAATAGCATTCCACACGGCGTGTCCGCCAGCCACATGGCAGGGAGCGCTTTCACAGAATTGGATCACATGCCTGCCGCGGGGTTTGGTGGAAAACATGCGGTAGAAACTCGCAACCGAAAAAAGCTGGCTGCGAGGAACTTTGAGCAAATGGCTTAACTCATCCAGCGCAATACTGGGAATGTAGCCCACCTCTCGATTGATGTCATTAAGAATCGGGATCAATTCCTCCTGGGTTGAGCCATGGTGTTCTACGGCTTTCAAAACGGCGGTTAAGACACTCTTTTCATCTATTTCACTCACTGCCATTTCCCTTCTCCTGTATTTTGTAGGTTGGTCGTAGCGAGATCTTTCTATTTACCTGATTACGATTGCATCGAAGTTACATACCTGCATACAAATGCCGCAACGCACGCATACATCCGGGTCGATCACGTGGGTGCTTTTCCTTTCGCCCGAAATTGCGTTCACCGGGCAATTGCGTGCGCAAACAGTGCAGCCGGTGCACGTGCCATCGATAATTTCGTAACGGATCAATGATTTACAGACTTTCGCAGGGCAGCGTTTTTCGAAGATATGCGCTTCGTATTCTGCTCTAAAATGTTTAAGGGTAGAGACCACCGGGGTGGGCGCACCCTGGCCAAGACCACAGAGGCTGTCGTCCTTGATCTGCTGGCAAAGATACTCGAGGGTCTCAATATCATCAGGCTGACCCTTACCTTCGCAAATGCGGTTGAGGATCTCAAGGATTCTGCGCGTACCCACCCGACAGGGAGTGCATTTACCGCAGGATTCATCCTGGGTGAAATCCATAAAGAAACGGGCAATATCGACCATGCAGGTTTCTTCATCCATAATCACCAAGCCGCCGGAACCCATCATTGAGCCAGCCTGGGTGAGCGCTTCGTAGTCAACCGGGAGGTCGAGGTAATCTTCGGGTAGGCAGCCTCCCATCGGACCGCCGGTCTGGATGGCTTTGAAGGCTTTATCGTCCTTAATCCCACCGCCAACGTCGTAAACGATCTCGCGCAGTGTCAAACCGAAGGGAATTTCAATCAGACCGGTGTGTTTCACATCCCCGGCTAGAGCGAAAGTCTTGGTGCCTTTGGACTTTTCAGTGCCCATGCCAGCATACCAATCAGCGACGCGGAAGATGATCTGTGGGATGTTGGCGTAGGTCTCAACATTGTTGATATTGGAAGGTTTGGAGAACAAACCTTTGACAGCCGGGAAGGGCGGGCGGGGGCGAGGTTCTCCGCGTTGTCCCTCGATGGAGGCCATGAGCGCGGTCTCTTCACCGCACACGAACGCTCCAGCACCCATGCGCACTTCGAGATCGAAGGAAAAATCACTGCCGAGAATGTTCCTGCCTAGCAAACCGAGGCTCTTTGCCTGGTCAATGGCAATGCGCAAGGTTTTGACGGCGATAGGATACTCAGCACGACAATAGATATAGCCCTGATTAGAGCCAATGGCGTAAGCACCGATGATCATCCCCTCGATTACAGAGTGAGGATCGCTTTCAAGTACCCGACGGTTCATGAACGCACCAGGATCGCCTTCGTCAGCATTGCAGATGACGTATTTCGGGGTTTCCTTGCTGGCGCGGGCAAACTGCCATTTCTTGCCGGTGGGGAATCCAGCGCCACCGCGGCCGCGCAGACCTGAACGTAGCACTTCGTCAATAACTTGATCGGGGGTGTATTCGGTGAGCACCTTACCTAGCGCTTGGTAGCCTTCCTCAGCCAGGTAATCCTCGATATTTTCAGGATCGATCTTGCCGCAATTGCGCAAAACGACGCGAATTTCCTTCGCAGTTGGCGCACTCAGCTCCTCATCTGTGAAAACCTTCTCGGGGGTCACGAATTTCTGCGCGATCCTGCCCTTTAAAAGATGCTCCTCAACGACATAAGCCATATCGTCAGGTGTCAGGTTGGAGTAATGCACGCCTTCGGGGTACACCATCAGCTCAGGACCATCGTCGCAGCCGCCGATCCTGGAAGTCTCAAGCACCTGGACTTCGTCGACTAAACCCTGGGCGAGCAATTCGTCGTTCAGCGCAGCCTTAATTTCGTTGGCGCCTTTTTTAACGCAGGTCGGGTCGACACAAACTAAAACGTGTGAGCGATAATACTTCATGAATAAGCCTTTTATAACCGAGCGTTACACGTTGATCTGGTTGCTTGCGACAATCTTTCCATCCACGACGTGTTCTTTCATAATCCGCCGCGCTACATCAGGAGTGACTTTTCCGTAAGTGACCTTACTTTGTTCGCCGACGACCACTTCAACGATCGGCTCTTTTTCGCAAAGACCAATGCAGCCGGTTTGAGTCACGATGACGCCATTGATGCTGTCATTTTCAATGGTCTCCAGAATGGCCTTCATCGCATCGCGTGCGCCAGCGGCGATACCGCAGGTACCCATACCAACAATAACCTGGACGGCGCCGGAAGTGGCTTTCAACTCCCGTTTCTTTAAAGCTTCCTCTTTAGCTCGCTTAAGGTCTTCCAGACTTTTGATTGTGGTCATTTTTCTCTCCTGGTTCTAGAATTGAATAGTAATGGCATCTTGGGTGAATTGAGGATTCACTTCATGGATCATGTTTTGGATCATCTCCTGTAATACTGTGAGGACGTCAGGTTCCGTCATGGGGATGTCACCTAATTCCTGTTTGATGGGAGCGTCGTCAAAAACTGTTGCCTGGTCATTGAACCTGTACTCGAATAACCAGTGTATCTGTGGGTTGGCAATGACCAGGTGCAGAATGGTGGACGCAAGATCGCCCATGGGCATGCGGTCGATGTGGCTGCGTTGAAACTGAACCGCGATTTCTGTGCCCTCACCGCGCCTGGAGTTAATTACGAGAAAACCATTGCATGATTCGGCAGCGAATTTGAGCAAAGGGATACCCAATCCAACTTTGCGCGTGGTGCGGGTGGTGATGAACGGATCAGTGACCTGTGCCGCCATTTCCTCGCTCATGCCCCGCCCATCGTCCTTTACGCTCATTTGTAAAAGATCAGTGCTGGTATTTTCGCTGATCATAATCCTGATATTCTTAGCGTCAGCAGCAATGCTGTTTTCCGCAATATCAAGCAAGTGCAGCGAAAGTTCTTTCAATTGTTACCCGACTTCTTCCTGGATCGGTTTCAAAATTTGTGGCAATTTGTTGGGGCGAACTCGACCGAGAACATCGTCGTCGATAACGATCACAGGAGCCTGTGAACAGGCGCCTACACAGCGGCCGACTTCGAAG
>JBCFBD010000011.1:23508-57984 GCA_038562455.1 Anaerolineaceae bacterium
GATATTGCCGTCTTTTGTCGTTTGACCAGGTTCAACGCCTAGCAGTTGCTTGGTTTTTTCGATCAACGCAGGGGTGCCGCCGACATAACACGCGGTTCCCATGCAGAATTTCACCGTGTGTTTCCCACGCGGGGTAGTGGTGAAGAATGAGTAGAAAGATACAACACCGTGAACGCGAGAGTAGGGCACATGAAGCCTTTCCGCCACATATTCCTGCATCGGTTCGCTGATAAATCCGATCGCTGACTGCAATTCATTCAAAACGACCATTGTCGCACCGGGAGTCTGCAAGTGCTGCTCGATGATCGTGTCAATCACGGCCTTTTTTTCTGTATTTCCCAATGGTTCATTTTTAGGAAAATTCTTAACAACAGTTGAAGGACTCATAAAATCTCCAATTGATAGATTCGCATTTCTAAATGCAGGCGTATTCCACTCCATAACAGTGTATACAGGAGGGCCAAATTACACAATTTACAAATGTCACTAATCGTTGTGCGGGTTATCAGTACGGGTAAGAAATGAATCTGGGCAATGTTTATTGCAAAAATGGACTATACCACAGAATAATCTCTTCCATCAAGCCCACGTAGCGCTAGTCTAATTTCTGCAATTGAGGTGGAAGCAATCTGGAGGTGGAGTGACCCTAGAAAATCAGACAAGCGATGTACGTCTCCATTCTGGATGATGGGAAGACTTCCAACACCGGGCAGTTTAGCACGCGCTTCTGTATAGAGGAGATGACGCGAGATCTCGACCGCGGGGAAAGGAATACCAGGCGGGATGAAGCCAAGTGATTCGATCAGCCCAAACGTTTTGCGATTTATATGAGCTGGGATGAACAAACCTCCCAGCGATGTGACCAGGTCAAATGCCTCATTTATCGAGAGACTGGAAGAGGTGATCAATAGCCGTTCTTCACGGCGCATAAAATCTCCGAACATATCAACGATGAACTGCTCACCGAAATGCTCGGGCTGGTTCTTGATATCTGGCAGGGTGCGGTCAACCTCCGCCTGCAATCCGCTGATTTGCTCAAGTGTATCAAAAAGACATAGCGCGTGGATATCCTCCCGGGTTTGCAGCTCCATGCCGGGCAACACATGAAGGTCTGTACCTTTGGCAGCGATTTGCACCGCTTCAATATTAGCACTGGCGTTGTGATCGGTCACAGCGATGAGTGAAATTCCCCTCTCAAGCGCTTCTTCAACGATCAATGGTGGAATCATCTCCACCTCAGCACACGGGGAGAGAACGGTATGGACGTGCAGATCAGCGCGGTAAGTGCGCACTATTAGTTGCCGTTTATTCTTTAGGAGTGGCGCGTAAACCCAATTCCCATAACCTGCCAGCAACTTCAAAAGACGATAGTGACGTGCTTAATAAGTTGACGCCTTCTTCATTCGCCTTATCCAGGGTTGCCTGGTCTGGTTGGGCGTTTTCTGTGATGATCACTGCCGATAGCTCAAGCAGAGTGGCTACGGCGATGACGTTGCTGTGCGATTGGAGTGTAATCCAAACCGCCTTTCTGGGTGCGCCTGACATGACGCAACTGAGCAAATCGGACATGTAACCAGAGACAGGGTTCAGGGATTGAAAATCGGCCGTGCGCGTTAAAGGAACTAGGTTGAGATGGGTAATGATCTCTTGCAGATTCATGCATACTCCTTATTGATAGAGTTAGGATCCTGCTCCAACAGAATCTTCCTGAGAGAGGAAAATCTTCAACCGCAAAATGGTACCTTGTCCAAATACTGATTCAAGTCGCATTGAATCCACGCAGCGCTGGATATTGACGAGCCCCATTCCTGCGCCAAAACCCAGCTCCCGTACAGTGTCGGATGCTGTCGAATATCCCGGCTTCATTGCCAGGTTGATATCCTGTATACCAGGGCCGTCATCGGTAACATTAATCGAAATCTGCTTTGGTTCGATCTCCACTCGGATCAACCCGCCATGCATCGTATGGATGATGAGGTTCATCTCAGCTTCATATACCGCAATGCCGACTCGCCGCGCGATCTGCGGATTTGCTCCCAGCCGCAGGAGGGCGCGTTTGATGGCAGAGGATGCCGCACCGCCATGCGTGAAATCACCCTGTTGGATTGTGTAGCGCAGGATCAAGCTGGACCGGTCGCTTACAATATCTTCAAACAGGTGGCTGGCGCGGTAGCGGCGCACCTCTTCCTCCTGGTAATCGCGCTGCATAGCCTTGAGGATGCCGCTGGTGATATTCCCCTTGGTGAGGATGCCAACCAAATTGCCACCTTCATCGACTACTGGCAGTCTGCCGTAATGTGAGCTTGTGAACTGCTTCAACGCTTCGATCACAGGTTCGGTCTTCTTGATCGTGAGCAGATTTGTGCTCATGTAATGCCTGGTTTCAGCGCCCAGGTCGGACTTTTGTAGGCAGCGCAGCAGATCTTCGATGCTGACCAGTCCAACAAGTTTAGCTTTTTCGAGCACTGGGGCGCCGGAAATGCGGTGCTGACGAAACAGGACCAACACCTCGCTCATCAAAGTCTGTGGATTGACCGACAGGGGGTCGGCAGTCATTACCTCTTCGACTTTGAGTTCGTACGCCAATTCCTCGACACGTGTGATGTCTTCAGCTTTTTCATCAGATACGAGCTTACTGTGAAAGAGGGAATCGGAATTCATAGTATGAGCCTTATTGTCCGCAATTGCAGTCACTACCATCAACCGGATGTTCGAGGCTGACCATGCCTTGAGAGTATAGTCTGCCACAAAGCGCGAACATTCCCAGCGGTGATGAGATGAGGGGGATACCTTCTCCTTCAGCCAGAGCGATGGTTTCGGGAGGAGGCATTTTGCCTCTGACCAAAACGATTGCGGCGACATCCGCCATGACTGCAGTGCGCACCACTTGTGGGTTGCACAAACCGGTCAACAGCACTGCTTCAGGTTGGATGGAAGCCAGCACATCGCTCATCAGATCAGCACCGCAGCCGCCTTTTATCTCCCGTGTAAGGTCCGCCGATTGATTGAATAAGTGACCATCGATCGTCCTGATTAAATCTTCAACATTCATATTTGTACCTGCTTCGTTTAGATTCGACCAACTGAATTATGATACCGCAGATTATTCTTATGCGGATAGTGGTATAAATCACTATTCAATCATTAATTATCATCCGCTATGTTAAAATAAATTTACTACACTCTCGCGTGGAAGGCAGGAGCGCATGAAGAATCAAATCCAGTCAGTAAAGGGTACACGGGAATTCTATCCCGATGAGATGGCGGTACGCAAATGGCTGTACGGGATCATCGAGGAGGTATCGAATTCTTTCGGTTACCAGGAATACGACGGTCCCTTTATCGAAAAGATCGACTTATACGCAGCAAAATCAGGTGAAGAGCTGGTCAAAGAACAGGCTTTCGTTTTTGCTGACCGGGGCGGCGACCTGGTCACTTTGCGGCCTGAACTGACCCCCTCGCTGGCGAGGATGGTGGCGGCAAAACAGAATGCACTCGTGTATCCCTTGCGGTGGTGGTCGTTTGGTAATTTCTGGCGCTACGAAAAACCACAAAAGGGACGGACAAGAGAGTTCTTTCAGTGGAATATTGATCTGATCGGTGCTAATTCGCCTGAAGCAGATGCTGAAATCATCGCAATCTGCGCCACCTTTTTAAAGCGAGCGGGGGTCTCCGCTAAGCAGATCAATATCAAGGTGAATCACCGCAAGCTGATGGAGTCAAAAATAATTGAAGCGGGTCTGCCTTTGGGACGAAAGAAGGAAATTTTCCACCTGATTGACCGTGTGGATAAGATTTCCCGGGACGAGTGGAAAAAGGCCGGGTTTGATCTCGGTCTAACCGAAGTTCAGGTGGAATTCCTGCTCGCGTTGATCAATGACCAGGAATTGTGGAAACAATCACCTGAATTGGTGAGAATCTTCACCGCACTGGAGCAACTGGGCGTGAGCGCTTATGTGAGTTTTGATCCCCGCATCATCCGGGGATTGGATTACTACACCGGCACAGTGTTCGAAGCCTGGGATGTGGGCGGTGACGGCAGAGCAGTGTTAGGAGGCGGCCATTACGACAACCTGGTGGCTGACGTGGGCGGATCGCCTCTTGCGGGTGTTGGGTTTGCTATGGGAGATGTGATGATCTCTCTACTACTGCAAAAATACAGTTTGACCCCTGATTACACACCGTTTGATAACGCCGTACTGGTGACATTGTTTGATGAGGATCGCACCCTGGCTGCATTATCCTTCTCCGCGAGGCTGAGAGAACAGGGTCTCAAAGTGTTGGTCTATCCGGAACCTGCCAAACTGCAAAAGCAGCTCAAGTATGCCGACCGGCTTGGTGTGAGGATTGTGGCGGTGATCGGACCTGACGAAGTTGAAGCCGGCAATGTGTCGCTCAAAGATCTGGTTGAACATACTCAAGTGGTCGTTCCGCAGGAGATGGCCGGCCTGGTAATACGCGGATTGCTTGCACCGCAATAGAGGGTATGATAAAATCTGTCCGTTCGTGGTGGCTGTAGCTCAATGGCAGAGCATCGCACTGTGGATGCGAGGGTTGTGGGTTCGACCCCCATCAGCCACCCACTTCAAGAGACTCAGAATGGAGTCTCTTTTCTTATTCAATTATGATGCGTAGTATCGATTGGTTTAACGGGAGGGGGGGGAGATAGCCAAAAAAGGAAGCCGCGACCATATCTGATTGAAGCGGTTGGTTTATCGAGCACCACCAATCCGAGATTAAAAATTACCAGGAACGCTCCAATCCATTGAATGAACACCAGCCTCTCGTCTAGGAAGAGCTGGGCGATGACGACGGTGACCAGCAATTCCCCCAGTCCCAGGATGGCTGTCTGGATACCACCGAGGTGCTTGACGCCAAGGAACAACGTGACCCGCGAGAGGAAAGTGATAATCGACAAGTAAATCAGCGGTGTCCATGATACGTCTGAAGGTGGCAGCGTGGGTGAGAAGATGAAAAAAGCAGCCAGCACAGTCACGCTCATCGCAAGTAAGGTGTAAAAAGTGACGGTAGGAGCAGGCACCTCATACAAAACGCGCTGGTTGACGAGCAGGTGCAATGAGTACAAAATTGCCGCGATGAGCATGAAGAAAGCGCCCATCAGATCGATCTGCTTCAGTGGGTTTTGCAGCAAAAGAAATACACCGGGTAATACCAATAATAGCCGTATGATCGTCAATCGGCTGACTGACTGCCGGTCGAGGAGCAACCAGAAAACCATGAATAACGGATAAAACGAGTAGAGCAGCTGGCCGATGCCAGCATCAAGGCGCGCCAGCGCAGCGTAGAAAAAAGAGGACCCAATACCGTTGATCACACCCGCAGTCAGACACCCGGCGAGACCCAGTGGGTAAATATAGAAATATTGTCTTTTTAGGACAAGCAGGAAGAGAAACAGCAGCAGGCATGCTGCCACAGTGCGCACTGCCACTACAGCGAAAGGTGAAAACCCCTGGTTGAGTGACTGTTTACCGAAGATCGGTGTGAGTCCAAGAAAGATCGCTGATGCTACGGCGGCGAAAATTCCCTGGTTGCGTGCATTATTTGTGGTCATTTGATCACAGACTTAACTTCTTCGAGCAAGCCATCACTAGGAAAATCGCCCTTCAGCATTAAGGCTTGAATTCTGCCGTGCAGCCGCTCCTTCTCCCGGGCAGTTAATTCCTTGGCAGTGATGACAATGACAGGTGTATCACGGGTTTCCTTTTGAGACTGCATGATATCCAGCACAGAAAAACCGTCCACTTCGGGCATCATGAGATCAAGGATTACAAGGTCAGGGCGGACTCGTGTAATTGTTTCAACAGCCGAGCGCCCATCCACTGCCTCGTGGATGGCGTAATTACCCTGAGAAAGCAAGATGCGTTTGATCAACCGACGCACGTTTGGTTCGTCATCCGCGATGACGATTTTCGGGAAGCGATCCAAGTCGATATTCGTCAAAGCCGCCAGAAGACCTTCTTCCTGGTCGACATATTGCCCACTAATGCTGGTTTCAATCTGGCTTCCCAATGTGTTGCCCAGGATATGTCCTTCGATGGGCATGGTATGACCTGTGCAGTTCACCACAACCACTTCATCAGGTCGAACGACCCCGCTGCGGACGAGTTTGATCAACCCGGCGAACGCCACAGCCGCTGCGGGTTCCACCGAAATCCCTTCCATTTTGGCAAGCAAATGCATTGCTCTGAAGGTTTCTTCATCCGTTACACGCTCAAATTGACCACCGCTTTGCGATTTCATACGCTTATAAAGCTCGGTGTATGTTCTACCGGGATTACCCGTTGCCAGGGTGGCGATCAGGGTTTGAGGAGATTCAACTGGCTCAGCCACAGATTTACCAGTTTGCCATGCGCTGACCATGGGGTCACACCCGGCGACTTGGATCACGCCCATTTTCGGGACACTGGCAGTAAGCGACATCAGATGTAATTCAGTAAAGCCTTTGATCGCCCCCAATGGTCCCATGCCACCGCTGACCGATTGAAAATACCAATCAGGTGCCAGCCAACGCGGCGGAGCGGATACTGAACCAGGTAAAGATAGGTAGGGCAGGTTGCCCAATTGCTCGCACACTTCAAATGCAATGGTTTTCATCGCTTCAATGCAGGCAATGCTGCGCGACCCGAGGTCCAGGTGAACACCGCGTTGAGACGCGAATTGTTCGGCAAGCAATTTCGTCTCGTCGTATGTACCGGTAACCTTCACCACGCGGGTGCCGTAGATTGCTACTTCGCGCATCTTTTCGGACGGCACCAGACTTGTGAGGAACGCCCACAAGCGAATACCCGCGCGAGCGGCGTATGCAGAGTAAGCGATGGCAACATTCCCAGTGGAGGCGCAAACTACTTCATTGATGCCGGCGGCTTTGTACATGTTCATCGCGACCGCTGCCTGGCGGTCTTTGAAGGATGAGGTCGGGTTTTGGCGCTCGTCCTTGATGTAGATGTTGGGGTTACCCAGCATCGATCCCAGGTTGGTAGCGTGCAACAGCGGTGTGCCGCCTTCGCCAAGGAAATTCTCACGTGTGGGATTATGACACGGCAGAAGCTCATGGTAGCGCCAGAGGTCAAATGGGCGCTGCTTTATTCGCAGCGGAAGCAAATTTGCGGTCTGCTTGTAATCGTAGACCGCTTCGCGCCAAAATGAGCCACAGTGAGGGCAAGCGGGCGATCGTTGCTCAAACGGTGCGACGCCCTCACAATCAAGGCACCTGGCAATTAGCGTCGTGGTCATTTACACAACTAAATGAGTCGGTCTGATCCGGTTCAGGGTTTCCTGCAAGTTGACCAACAGATCCTCCTTGTTAATGGTCCATTTCGAGAAGACCTGTTCTCCGTATTCACCCAGCGTTTTCAACTGGTCTTCATCAAAATCAGAACCGGTAATGATAATGACCGGCACCTGTTTCAAACGGGCTTCTGAATTGAATTTATCGAGCAATTCGAAGCCGCTGATGTCATCCAGCAGCAGATCCATGATGATCACATCAGGAGTGAAATCATTGAGAAGTTTGAGGGCGGCTAACCCACTATCCGCCAGCACCGGCAGGAACTGCCCTTCATCCTCAATCATTTTCTGTAGGAACCGAAGATACTGGGGATCATCGTCGATGATCAACACATCGTGTACTCCGCCGCCATGATCCAGGCGTTTGATGGCATTGGCAAGATCGTCGTGCAAGAATGGTTTAACGAGATATTCAGACGCGCCGAGGTTGAATCCTTTTTCTTCTTCTTGTAGGATTGAGCAAATCATCACGGGAATATCCTTCGTCTCATCGTCTTTTTTCAACTCAGATAGCACCTGCCAACCGTCCTTATCCGGCATCATGATATCCAGGGTGATGGCAAATGGTTTCAACTCGCGTGCACGTTCAACAGCCAATGCAGGATTGGTGAGCGCAACAACTTCGTAGCCATAAGGCTTGAGAAAACGTTCATAAAGGGTAATCACTTGAGGGTCATCGTCGATTGACAGAATAATGTTCTCACCCGGAGGTAAAACCTCTGTAACCTGGACTGCGGGTTCACGAATAACAGGGATCGTGAAGAAGAAAGTGCTGCCGAGATTGGTTTCACTTCTGAGCAAACCGATCCGGCCACCATGCAACTCTACCAGCGAACGGGCGATGGAGAGACCGAGCCCCGTACCGCCTGTGCGTCTAGTGGGAGAGTCATCCACCTGCGAGAAGCGTTGGAAGAGCTTTCCCTGGTCTTCAGGTGCGATTCCAATACCGGTATCTTCCACCGTAATGAGAATCTCTTCTGAATTATCTTCGGTATGATTCAAATCTGCTTTGATCGAGATACTTCCTTTTTCAGTGAACTTTACCGCGTTACCCAACAGATTGGTCAAAATTTGGTTGAGACGCATCTCGTCGCCCTTGATGATTGGAAGATCCGGTTCTACTTGAGTAACCAGTTGTACCGGTTTACCTTTTATCAGGCCGGAGGCTGTATTAACAGCACTTTTGACCACATTCCCGATCTCCACTTCATCGATCTGTAATTCCATTTTACCCGCTTCGATCTTTGACAGGTCGAGAATCTCATTGATCATGCTCAACAAATGAAGACCAGAGTTGTATATGGCTGTAATATCCTGTTCCTGAGTGTCATTGATTGGACCATCGATACCTTTCAGGATAACGCGAGAGAAACCGATCACAGAGTTCAAAGGTGTACGCAATTCATGCGACATATTCGCGAGGAATTGGCTTTTCACTCGGTCGAGTTCTTTCATTTCCTCCACTGTTTGCTGAGAGAGTTCGTATGCATTCGCGTTCTCGATCGCGACTGAGATCTGGTCAGCCAGGGTGGTAAAGAGGTTTACATCTGCTTCAGTAAAGGCGTTGGATTCCTTGGACTGGACATCCAACGCGCCGATGATCATACCGCCCAGCTTGAGCGGCAGCGCCATTTCTGAGCGGGTTTCAGGTAGATCCGGGTTATTGAAAAACACAGCGTCTTCACCAACATCAGTGGCAATACGAGGCTCACCAGAGCCGGTTACGTAACCAACAATACCCACCTGACCTACGCGCAGCCGGTGGCGGCGGTCGAGCATTCTTCTGCCACCTTCAGAATTCGCTGCACGAAGCACCGCGTACTCGTTTTTCTCGTCAAGCAGGAAGATACCTGCATGATAGAAACCAAATCGATCGCTAACCAGGCGGGTAACCTGGTTTAACAAGTTATCTACCTCGCGTGTGGATACAATGGACCTCGCCACCTCAGCCACTGTTTGCAGTTGGCGGGAACGCAGTTGCAGCGATTCGTTTTGAACAGCCAACTGTTGAGTTCTTTCGCGCACGCGGGTTTCCAGTGTTTCCACCAGGTCCCTCAACTGGGTGGTCATCGAATTGAAGGCTGTACCCAGGGTGCCGATTTCATCGGTTGACCTGACCTCTGTCTGGACGGTGAGATCGCCATCCGCGATCTTTTCAGCAACGTGAGTCATATCGATGATCGGTTTTGAGAATTGCCTTGAGGCAAAAATGACGAAAAGGCTGACGATTGCTGCCATGAGCAATGAAATTGTGGTCGAAAGCCTGTTCTGGTTCGAGAGGGAACTTGTCAGGTTGGATTGGTCCTGGAGATAAGCCACCTTCCATGGACGGGAATTTGTGGAAACCATGGTACCAGAGTGCGCGATCAGTTTATCCTGGACTTGCAGATTTGCCGTGTAATAGGTGATCATACTGCCTTGGGTTAAAGCGGTCGATAAATCTGTTTGAACTTGGGAAATTTCTTCGTAGGGTATTGAGGCAGGCACACGATTCCTGGATAACAGATCATCATAGGTTTGCCTTGAAACTTGTGTGACGAAATGATTGATAGAATTGGGTGAGTAACTGTCAGCGATCCGCAATCCGTATTCGTCTAGCAGCAGAGGATATGAGCGGTTGCCGATCAATCCAAGGTTGGTGTCGAGGATGGATTGCAGGATGCGGGCGTCGTAGCGTGCACGCAGGTATCCAACCAGTTGAGCAGATTCACTCTTGACTGGACTGATGAAATTGATCACGCCAGCGGATGACCCGTCAGGAAATTCTACCGAGCTTACATAACTGATACCAGTTGTGGAAACCGATTGGAAATAGCTTGTGTTTGCTTCTGAGGTTCCAACGCTGGCGCGATCTGTGCTGTAGATATTATTACCATTCAGGTCCAGGACGGCATAGATGGGCTGGTAGATCTGCTCTTTCGTTTGGAGGGATAACAATGAGGAGCGCAACGCGGCTTCCTCGTCGCTATTGGCGCGTTCATTGAAATCAAGTGCAAGGTACCGCCTGACGGAACTCAAGCTGGATTCGATCTCAAGAGAGTCGAGGTTCGATTGGATGAAGTCGTCAACAGAAAGGCGGGTTTGTTCCGCGGCCACACGCAGAGATTCATTCGATTGGGTTTCGATTGAGGTACGTAAAAAACGATTGCTGATAAATGAAAGTATGATCAATGGAATGAGGGTCAGTGCCAGTGATATCAGCAGCAGTTTTGTCCGGATAGAGGCGATGATGCGTCCTTCACCGAACATTTCGCTGACCTTAATGACCATCAAAACCGCGATGATCACAACAATACTAGCGATGGTGGGATTGTTCAATTGTGGAAGCAGAGCGAGAACCGACAACTCGAGGGCGGCGATGGCACCTAATATACCAGTAGTAACGATCCAGTCGCTGAGAGTGCTGCGCGGAATGACGGAGGTTAAGATAAAGGCGAGCATCACGGAGAGGATGGCATACGGGATGCCCAGGTAGGAGGGAAGGATGCTTGCCAACAGCACAAGCAACAATTGGTAGGAGATTGAGAGCAGGAAGACGATGAAGGCGGCAGGTTGTTTTGGCGGGCGGGGATGAGATGCGATGGAAAAAACCAATGTGATCGCAGAGCTGATAGTTAACAAATAATAGCCGAGTTCGCGTGTAAGGTACGACAATACAATAAAAACGATGGTGGAAATTACGCTGATCGCGATCAGAGTGCGAAGAATGGTCGAATAATTTGTCACCGGTACGTCGGTGATCGAATCGTTCGCTATTCTTATATCAGATTCGCTTGCTTTTGCCATCTTTCCTCCAGCACCTTGAGAAAACTACAAGAGTTTTAATTTTTTTTCATTAATATATCTACAATTTCACTCGTATTCCCAAACTGGCTGACCAGAAAGAATGCGAGTGATTTGTTCGGGAAACCGGTCAGGATTGAGAGGTTTACCGATGAAGCCAGTAAAACCAGCGAGCTGGGCGGCGTGCATCTGATCTACACCTGTAACTGCAGTGACTGCAACGATGGGAATGGTGTCGAATTTCGGGTCCTGGCGGAGTTTGCGGAACGCACCGTAACCATCTTCGTACGGCAGGCGAATATCCATGAGGATCAGGTCAATACGCGGTAGAGATTTGGCGAACTCAACAACTTCATAGCCTGATGTTTTCCACTCGCAATGAAAACCAGATTCATCCAGCATGCGCGCAATCAACATGAAATTACCCACATTGTCTTCTACAACAAGGATAATTTTTTTGTCACCAGGCTTTGAGAGGTTGGAGGGAGAATCAACCATATAAATCTCCTGATTTGCCATTGCCGCTAATAAAATCTGAAACCTTGTCGAGGAAATTATCAATGTCAATCGGTTTTTCTACGTAGCCATCACAACCTGCCAGAAAGGATTTTTCACGGTCTCCGCGCATGGCATTGGCAGTAATAGCGACGATTGGGATGTTTTTAACACTAGGGATGCTTTTGAGCTTAGCGGTAAGCGTGTAGCCGTCAACACCTGGGATGTTAATATCCATGAGGATGAGGTCAGGGCAGTATTTACACAAAGCGTTGATCGCCTGGCGTGCGTTTTCGGCTTCGATCACGTTGTAAGAAGCAGAATGCAATAATCGACGAACCAGTAAGCGATTGTCGAAATTGTCTTCTATATGAAGGATGAGTTTCCTAGTCGGCATAGTAGCATCCTTTGGATATTTTATTCTAGCACAAGGATTAAAAAGCAAGCTTACAATATTGCCAATCTATTACAATTTATTGACAAATTCCTATATTGCCTGCATGGTCAACTGAAGGATTCAAGTTAATGAAAAAAGAGCGGGTGATGGGATTCGAACCCACGAATACCACCTTGGGAAGGTGGTGCCTTACCACTTGGCGACACCCGCACACTGCAACGCATTATAGCGAGATGTAAAATGACTGTCAAGCATGTGTTGAGAAGCATGTGTTGAGAAGCATGTGTTGAGAAGATCATGAGAAGAGGTCAGCACATAGTATACAGTTTATGAAAAAAGGGCCGAGAAAGGGGTGAAAAGTGGAGCTGAAGGGTTACTTTCTAACTTGACTGTCATTGACTGTCATTAAAAAATGCTTGACAGGGGCGCTATGGTATAATTTTTTCTTAGTAATTTAATTAAACATTGGAGACAATTTTGGCAATTAATCCATTCAGTTGGTTGATGGGTTTCTTTTCACTCGATATCGGCATTGATTTGGGAACAGCAAACACCCTGGTCAATGTTCACGGCAAGGGAATTGTGATCAATGAGCCCTCATGGGTGGTGATCAATAAGCGATCACGCGAAACTATCGCAGTTGGTAGCGCCGCTAAAGAGATGGTTGGACGAACCCCGGCAAATTACGTGGCGATTAGACCTTTGCGCGATGGTGTGATTTCAGAGTTCGAAATCACTAAATCTATGTTGGAATATTTCATCGGAAAAGTCCATCAGCAAGCGATCGTGCCCATGCCGCGACCACGTGTGTGCATCGGCATTCCTTCGGGAGCCACCGAGGTGGAGAAGCGTGCCGTGTTCGACGCTGCTATGGCAGCCGGTGCTCGCGAAACTTACCTTGTTGAAGAACCTCGAGCCGCAGCGATCGGAGCTGGATTACCCATCAACGAAGTTAAAGGCTCGATGGTTGTGGATATCGGAGGTGGTACAACCGAGGTTGCTGTCATATCCATGGGAGAGATCGTTATCTCGCGGTCATTACGTATTGCTGGTGATGAACTGGACGAAGACATTTTGCAATACATACGTAAGAAATACAATCTGCTGATTGGCGAACGGATGGCAGAGCAGTTAAAAATGGGTATCGGTTCAGCCTATCCACTGCAGACTGAATTGACCATGACTGCGCGAGGCAGAAACCTGATCACAGGTCTGCCTGGATCCATCGAGGTTTCTTCCGTTGAAATTCGGGAAGCCATGAATCCCTCGATCCAGATCATTGTTGATACGATTAAAGATGCGCTGGATGAAGTACCCCCTGAGTTGATCTCAGACCTGCTGGATTCAGGTGTGTGCCTGGCAGGTGGTGGAGCGCAGATCCTGGGATTGGTACCGCGCTTGAAAGATGAGCTAAACTTACGGGTATGGATGGCAGATGACCCCATGACATGCGTCGCACGCGGCGCTGGGCAGGTTTTGGAAAACCTTTCCATATACAAACGATTCCTGGTGGGCTTGGAGAGAAACTCACCAAGAGGGTAAAATCTTCCTCAAAGAAAAATGAAAAGAATTTCAAGTAGAACCTGGCAAACGCTGGCGATTGTGCTTATCATCGCTGGTATCCTGGTATTAGCCGTGAGTGGTTTATTGGGACGCATTATCGGGGAGACTTTTGATCCGCTGATCAATGTTCAAAAGTGGGTTTCTATCCGAGTCCAGGCTGCAGTAGATTATTTTACGGTTCCACGAGATGTAAATTCATTACTTGAACAAAATGCCGCGTTGCAGAACGAAGTTTCGAGATTGCAGACAGAAATTCTAGAATTACGGCAGCAGTTGGTAGAAACGGATATTTTGTACGCACTTTTGGGTTTTGCACGTGATAATCCAACGAACCAATATATTGCTGCATCCGTGATCGGGACGGACCCGAGCCCCTTCATCCAATACATCATCATCGACAAAGGGTCAGATCACAATATTTACAAAGGCATGCCAGTAGTAACTGAACAAGGTTTAGTCGGTAATGTTGATGCGGTCACTGCAACGGCTGCCCGCGTGCAATTAATCACTGACCAGGGTTCGGTCGTGAATGTGAAACTTCAACAAAGCGGCGCTGAAGCACAAATGAGAGGCTCTGTAACCGGAGACATCTCACTGGAAATGATCGGCCAGGGAATCGAAATTGTTGAAGGCGATCTGATTTTTACTTCTGGACTGGGCGGCAGCTATCCCCCCGAATTATTGATCGGTCAAGTAATGACAATTGAATCCGGTGAAAATGCGCTATTTCAAACCGCCACGATCCAGCCATCGGTGGATTTCAGCCGACTTCAGGCTGTTTTGGTGATCACCAACTTCCAGGCGGTGGATATCAGTCCATTAATTCCTGGACGTTGATCTTCAAATGAGCATTCTACTTTCTATCCCTATCTTAATTGTTATGTTGGTACTGCAGACTACTCTGGTCTCGGAGGTAAGGTTGTTACATGGCAGTGCCGACCTGATATTGGTATGGCTAGCGGTATGGGGATTGACAAGTAAAGACCGATCGGGATACTTGTTGGCATTTTTCGCCGGTGGTCTCGTATCGTATATTTCCGCGCTGCCCTGGTACGTATTTCCTATCGCCTACTTGCTCACTATCGCCATTGCCCGCTATGTCTCTTCACAATTGTGGCAATCTCCGTTATTGTCGATGTTTGCCATCACACTGGTTACAAGCATCCTATTGTATCTAATCTCCATGGCTGGTTTGACGATTAATGGCACTTTCTATTCATTTCAAACCTCTCTTTATCACGTTATCATCCCATCCACTTTCTTGAATTTATTGCTAGCGATTCCAGTTTACGCGATCGGGCGCGATTTTTCAGGGTGGGTGTTTCGTAGTGAGGAAGCAGCATGACCAACGAAACAAATCAAAAGCAAGGATTGGAAAGATGGAGGTTTAAAATCATCTACGCAATCCTGATTATTGTCTTTACTATCTATACAATTCGGTTGTTCAATTTGCAAGTGATCAAAGGTGAAGCCTATCTTGAACAAGCTGAAGAAAACCGGATCAGGAACGTCAGCGTGCAGACCCAGCGTGGTAGTATTGTGGATCGCAATGATTATGTACTCGCACGTAATGCAGCTTCATACAACGTCGCGATCACACCAGCAAACTTGCCTGCAGATCCCGGCACTACGGAGGAGATCTACAGGCAACTGTCTTCAATGATAGATGTGCCGGTCACGAACGGAAACGTAACGGAAGAATCGGCGCGTTTATTCACAGCTTGCCAGACCGATTTCGGCATCAAGGAAATCGTGCTGATCGATGAGACGAATACACCTTACACCCCTGTATTTATCAAGTGTAATGTCGATAAGACGACCGCGATGCGGATCAGCGAAAAAGAAGATGATTGGCCAGGGGTGACTATCGAGGTGGAACCGGTGCGGCAATATCCCACTGGTTCACTTACCGCTGAGATCATAGGGTTCCTGGGTCCGATCACTGCAGAAAACCAGGAGTATTATACTGACCAGGGGTTTGTTTCCGGCCGCGACAAGGTGGGTTATGCAGGCATCGAATATTCCATGGACGATGTGCTCAGAGGAACAAATGGGCTTCGGATTGTGGAAGTAGATAGCGCAGGGAAAGAGATCAGGGACATTGAAGAACCGGTAAACCCTGTTCCCGGGAACTCTTTGCGTTTAACAATTGATACGCGATTACAAGCAGCGGCGAAAACAATTTTGAATGACGAGATCAGCACTTGGAATATCTGGTTCAATCAGATTCGTTCGTTGAACGGGGTAGTGATTGCTATGAACCCGAAAACCGGCGAGATTCTGGCGCTAGTCTCTGAACCGACTTATGAGAACAATCGCATGGAAACGATCATCCCAGCTTATTATTACAATCAATTGAGCCAGGATCCATTAAAACCTTTATTGAATCATGCAGTCTCTGCCCAACATCCACCCGGATCAGTATTTAAAATGGTGGCAGCTGTAGGAGCGCTGAATGAAGGTGTGGTGGGCCCTGAAGAACAAGTTGCCTGCCCGGGTACGATTTCCATCATACAGAAATACTCACCTAACGACCCCGGAACTCCGATGATCTATTACGGGTATGACCGCGAGGGGCACGGGATGTGCGATTTTGTCGAAGCAGTTGCGCTTTCTGACGACATTTACTTTTATAAAATCGGCGGAGGGTTCGATCCTGACATCCCCGATGGCGGATTAGGCGCATGGCTGATTAAAGAATACGCAGAAACGCTTGGATATGGTCAGCCGACAGGTATCGAGCTGCCGGGTGAAGTAAGGGGGCTGATCCCTGATCCCACCTGGAAACGCATTAACAAAGCAGAGAACTGGTCCACTGGTGATACTTACATTATGACCATTGGACAGGGTTATGTGCTGGCTACACCATTACAAGTGCTAGTTTCATTTGCTATTCTGGCAAATGACGGCATTTACATGCAGCCGACTTTGATCAGGGATATTCTCGACAGCCAGGGCAATGTAATTAAAGCCTTCGAGCCTGTTGTGAAGTGGGATGTGACGAAGGATCCGATGATCGATGTGCTGGACGAGGACAACAAGCCAACTGGCGAGAAGAAGACGATTGAACCTTGGGTGATCGAATATGCCCAGGAGGGAATGCGGCAGGTGGTCGTTTACGGAACTGCCAAAGACGCCATGGCTACTTTGGATATTCCTTCGGCTGGAAAGACCGGTACAGCGGAGTATTGTGATGACGTCGCGCAGGAAAAGGGTCTCTGCCAGAGGGAAACCTGGCCATTCCATGCCTGGTATGTCGGATATGCACCGTACGATGATCCAGAGATCGTAGTTGTTGCGTTTGTGTACAACGGCGGTGAAGGTGCCAGCGTGGCAGCACCGATCGTAAAGCGCGTGCTGGATGCATATTTTGAAATGAAAGCCATGGATACTGCCAACCAGGGTGGGCAGTAAATTCGAGGATGGGTATTTAGGTTTGTATGTTTAGACGGGAATTTTGGCGTCATTTCGATATCTGGTTGTTTGGGGCGGTTCTATTCCTTTGCATTTTTGGGTTGATCATGATTCGCTCGACCATCGCTGGCAACATAGAATTAGCAAATTATGTAAACCGCCAGGCAACTTTCCTGGGTGTAGGGATGGTTGTCCTGTTTACAGTGACGGTGATCGATTATCGCAACTGGAAGAGCCTATCCAGGTACATGTACATTTTCATTGTGTTGTTTTTGGGCGCTATTTTGGTAATCGGTACGACCAGTTTTGGCTCGCAAAGATGGTTGCAAGTAGGCTTGGTCAATATTCAACCAGCGGAGCTTTCCAAAATCGTCATCATTCTTGTGTTGGCGCATTATTTTTCCAATTCAATAAATAAACCGAAAAATGTGCGGTGGATGGCACTCAGCGCCATTTTGCTCGCCGGTATCGTGTTACCAATTTATTTACAGCCAAACCTGAGCACGACGATTCTGCTTGTGGTCATCTGGTTTGCCATGCTGTGGATCAGCGGCTTGCCGATGAAATACGTAGTCATTATGGGGATTGTAGGGGTCATCGCGGCAATCGTTGTTTTCCCATTCCTTGAAGGTTATCAACAGGAACGGATTCTGACTTTTTTCCAACCTGCAGAAGAGGATTACTATGGTAATACATACAATGTCGAGCAGGCGCTAATTACGATTGGCAGTGGCGGGTTGTTGGGACAGGGCTACGGATCTGCAACACAGGTGCAATTGCGATTCTTAAAAGTACGCTCAACGGATTATATTTTTTCATCAATTGCAGCTGAATTTGGATTCATCGGAACCATAATCTTGATCGCAATATTGATCTTTGTCATTTTGCGCTGTATCCGCGCTGCAAGGATTGCGAGCGACACGTACGGTGCGCTGATCGCATATGGATTTGCCATATTGATTGCATTTCAGACCATGGTCAATATAGGTGTAAACTTAAGGCTAATTCCGGTAACCGGACAAACGTTGCCTTTCATTAGTTATGGTGGCAGCTCTCTGTTATCATTGTTATTGGGAATCGGTCTAATTCAGAGCGTATTAATTCATCGCGACAAATCTTAATGAGGAGTTCTATGGATTCAAAATCAGAGCCAGTACGTGTAAGATTTGCACCATCACCTACCGGTCATATGCACTTGGGAAGCGCCAGAACGGCATTATATGATTATTTGATCGCCAGGAAAACAGGCGGTCAGTTTATTTTGCGGATCGAGGATACCGACTTCAAAAGATATACACCGGGCGCTGAGGAGGAATTAATTGAAGGTTTGCGCTGGCTGGGTCTTGATTTTGATGAAGGCCCAGGCGTGGGTGGTCCTTATGGTCCATACCGCCAATCAGAAAGGAAAGAAATCTACCTGGAACATGCGAACCGATTAATAGACAGCGGGCATGCATATTATTGTTTTTGTACGCCTGAGCGGTTAGCAAGGGTAAGGGAAGAACAGCAGAAGAGGAAGGATCCACCGCGCTACGACGGCACTTGTAGAAACATCACATTGGAAGAATCCAGGCGCAGGGTCGAGGCAGGCGAAAAACATGTGGTGCGATTTAGGACCCCCAAAGAGGGTTCAACAACGGTCACAGATCTGCTGCGAGGTGAAATCACGATCGAAAACCGCTCACTCGACGATTACATCCTGGTGAAATCTGATGGATGGGCATTATATCACTTGGCCGCAATGGTCGATGACAGCCTGATGAAGATTACTCACGTAATCCGCGGATCAGAATGGCTGCCGTCTCTTCCTTTGCATGCGTTGATCTGCCGGGCCTTTGGTTGGACAGAGCCAGTGTGGATACACCTTTCAATTTTCCTGAAACCAAGTGGCAAGGGGAAGATGAGTAAGCGGGAGACGGCAGATTTTTCAAAAGATGGACATTCATTCTTTATTAAAGATCTACAGGAACTGGGCTATACCCCTGAAGGCGTGGTCAACTGGATCTCATTGATGGGTTGGAGCTATGACGACCATACTGAGTTCTTCACCCTGCAGGACCTGGTAGAAAAATTCAGCCTTGAGCACCTCAACCCATCGCCCGCCGCAATCAATTTTTCGAAGTTGGACCATTTCAATGGATTGCACATCCGCAGCTTCAGTGATGCGGTATTCACCTCCCGTGTCATACCTTATTTCGAGAATGCCGGGTTGCCCGTTGACCAAAAAATATTGGTCAAAATCGCGCCAATCTTGAAAGAACGCATAGCGACATTGGATGACGTAGTCGACATGGCGGGATTCTTCTTCCGTGATGATGTGAATGTGGACGTGAATGACCTGATAGGTAAAAACTTGACCGCCGATCAGACACGAACTATCCTCAAGGACAGTTATGGCATATTAGCCGAAATATCTAATATGCTGCCTGAACTCACTGAGCCCCCCATGAGGGGATATGTGGAGAAATCAGGATTCTCAGCTGGACAGGTTTTTGGTGTTTTGCGCGTAGCTGTTACCGGTCAAAAGGTCAGCCCACCGCTCTTTGAAAGTATGGAGATCATCGGAAGAGAAAAAGTCCTACAAAGAATCAAGGTTGCGATTGAGTTGCTGAACTAATTACTAGCAAACGGACGGTATAAAACGCCGTCCGTTTTATTTACACAAGCTTTCAATTACGGACCGCAAATGACTGTTGAGAAACGAAAAAACTGTGTTCCATCCAGGTTTATTCAGAGTATTTTTCATGCCAGCACTGTTATATTAAGGTCGATTAAGAGTGAGTTTAGCTTATTTAAGCCAGCAAATATCCGCAGAAATCTCAACGAAATTAAAAATTACATTCCACGAGAGTTGAGCAAGTGGGAATTATTGATTACATTCATTGATTTGGCTATTTCGCGGTATCGGTACAAGGCCACAGTGGAGGATTATCTTATCTTTGAGTTTTGGAAGAAATCAGATTACAGCCGGAAAAAAGTGATTACTGAAAGGCAAGGCATTGATATTTGGCAGGCATTTAATCCACCCGAATTCGATCATGTGTTTAGAGAAAAGTACGAGACCTACCAGATTTTCAAGCCATATTTCGGTCGAGAAATCGTGAAATATTCCGGTGAAGGCCCAAATTATGTGGTGCGTGATTTCCTGACTAGAAACCAGAAATTTTTCATCAAACCAAATGACGGATGTGCGGGAATAGGCACGAGGATTGTTGATCTCAGTGTATATAAGAGCGATTTGGAAGGATTTTTGCACGAGCTACAAGGTAGAGAATGGATCTTTGAGGAGCTGATCCAGCAGGAGGGGCGAATCTCTCAGATACATCCGTATTCGATTAACACAATTCGGCTCAATACAGTGGTAATAAAGAGCGGTGTGAAAATTATGTCTGCTGCTCTCAAAGTTGGCAATAATCGAGCGATCGCGGACAATTTTCACAAGGGCGGCATAGCGGCCCCAGTAGACCTGGAGCGTGGGATTATCAACGGATTACCGGTTGATAGATGGAATCACGTTTTTGTTCATCATCCCTTGACCGGTGTCAAATTGATAGGATTTCAGATTCCAAATTGGCAGCAGATCATCAATCTGGTTAATCAACTGGCCGAAGTTGTACCTCAAGTTCGTTTCGTCGGATGGGATATTGCCTTATTGAGCCAAGGTATACCAATCATGGTGGAGGGAAATGTGCATCCAGGATTTCAAGTGCAAAGCGTGGTGCTCGAGAATATGAAAGCAGCATATTTATCGATTCTCAATGAGTAAGCAAATTTCAAATTTCAAAGCATACGAATGTCCGGAGAATAACCTAACCTGATGAAAATTGTCAAAGGTCCAAGACCATTTACAAAGCAGGAAATTCAAAACAGTTTTTTACATCTGCGACCTGAGGCGTTGAAAAACCTTGGGATCAATCATCTTTTATCCGATGTTGCGTTTTGCTGGATTTTGTATGGTGCCTCTCTGAGTGATTACATTGATTATGACTTTATTTCCAAAAATCACTTTGAACGTAATCAATTTGTGACCGACCATAAACGATTAAAGTTGTGGCGAAAATTTAATGGTCATCAATTTGACGAGGTTTTTCGTAATAAATACATTACCTATCAGACATATAAACAGTTTTTTACGAGAGAGATCGTCTCGTTTGAGCTTGTTGGCAGGGCTGATTTCCATCAGTTTTGTGCGAATAAGAAAAGTGTGTTTCTGAAACCGATTGATAGCAGCAATGGGATTGGCGCTAAGAAAGTTGAGTTGGTTGATGCGCAAAGTGGTGAAGATCTCTTTGAGAAATACGCAACAACACCATATCTCGCTGAAGAAGTGATCGACCAGCATCGCGAGCTCGCCGAATTTCACCCGGGGTCTGTAAATACCATCAGAATCAATACGGTTCAAACTCGCCATGGTACGCAGATATTGGGGGCGGCTTTGAGGTTAGGGGTAGGTGATGATGTTGTGGATAATTACACCACCGGTGGATTGATCACGGCGATCGATATCGAAAGCGGGGTTGTCTTCACCCCGGGTAGAGACGTATTTTTAAATTGGTATGCGTTCCATCCGGATAGCAAAAAACAGATAATCGGGTTTGAGATCCCCGGCTGGGACGAGGTGAAACGATTCGCATTCGCGCTTGCTACCATCGTACCGCAGGTGCGATTCGTCGGTTGGGATATCACGCTTGCCAAAGAAGGCCAACCCGTTCTGGTTGAGGGGAATATTCACTCAACATTTCTACAGGTAGCCGACCAGGTGGGTAAATTGCGGCTTTATCAGGAAGCACTGAAAGATTGGTAATTTTCTTAATTGAAGCAGGGAGGAAAAAATATAGAAAAACCGCAGACCGAATGCATGTCTGCGGTTAACAGTCGGGGCGAGAGGATTTGAACCTCCGACCTCTTGCACCCCATGCAAGCGCGCTAGCCGGGCTGCGCCACGCCCCGAACAGAGCAAGATTATATCGCTTTATCTAAAATTTGACAATAAGGAAAATAAAAAACCGGAAATGGCATGGTGCAAGCGGCGATGTTTTCCGGTTTTTCAGAAATTATTTTAGTCCCGTTTTGTCGTTCATTCAAATGAATAAATTCTTAAAACCTTTGTTAATCGGTTGGTTTAGTACATGACAAATAGAAGGTTGGTACCCATAATACCCGGCTGCCATTTAGCCAGCATTGTTGGTCAATCTTACGCAGTTCATCAAGTTCAGCGCGATCGATCAAATTTTCAAGATCATGCTCAAGCACCAGCCATTCAAAGTCCCACCAATCAGGAAGCTGATTGACACCAGTCTCAAAACCAGAGACACCGTAACGGATATCCTTGAAACCAGATGATGACGCTAGTGATGGTAATTGCCGCCCGATTGAAGGGTTGGCTCCTTGGGCGATAAGCGAGTCTGTTTGCAGTTTAGCGAGCCTTTCGAGATGCGGCGGTGTATCGATCCGGGCACGATAATCTGGCTCAGCGAATACCAGCAGCCTTGCGCCTGGTTTCAGGGTGCGTTTTATTTCGCCCAATGCTTGCGAGGGGGCGGGCGACCAGAGCAAAAAGTAATGGCAGAAGATCAAGTCAAAGGAGCAAGCAGTAAAAGGCAGTTGAAGGGCGTCAGCGTTTGAAATTGAGGAATTGCGGACGTTGCGCGTAGCCATTTTACAACTATTTAATTCAATATCAATACCGTACAACTTAGCTGTATAATAATTCTGAAAATCAGAAAGAACCGCGCCGGTTCCACAGCCAATTTCGAGGATTTGCCATTGTGGGGTTATCTCTAATTGACTCAGCAGGTAATCGCGCAGCGTTTTCGTCCATTGCGCTTGTTGAGTAAAGCGCGCGTGCCAATCCAGTTCCATTAATTTGCGAGGTAAATCTTCCGGTTGGCAGAGACATTCATCCAGCCATCGGAAAGCAGGTTGCCCAATTTGGTAGGATAGCCTTGACCAGGCAGCACATCGCCGTCGGGCTCAATGTAAATCCAACTTCTGGCAGCTCCCTTGTCGTTGGCTTCGCTTTCTTCCAACTCGAGATTGACCGGGTTGAATTCGCTGTAGGGCACTGGTAAGTCATAGACAAGAGATAAGCCCTTTTCAACTGTCAATTGACCCATCGCCGTCAATTGACCCTTAAAATCTTTAGAGGGAGAACTCAGCGAAATGTTTTCTACACCCATATTAACCAGACGGTCGAGTATTACAGGAAAGTCATTGGTGTGATTTGCAGTGAGTGTAATATGAACCGTGAGGTGGATATCCTCGTTCAAAACATCTCGGATGGCTTCCCATGATGTCTCTTCTTTGTTATTTAAAAGGATCATCAGATGGTCCAAACCGGCATCCAGCAACTCGTGGAAATATTCAGTGTTCGTGAGGCGGTTACCATCGGTGATAAGTCCAGTGACCATACCTAATTCTTCGCCAGCCTGCAACAGTTCCTTCAGGTCGGGGCGCAGGGTAGGCTCACCACCGGTAAAAACTGCGTGCGGGATCCCCCACTCCCATGCCTGTTTGATGATCTCTTTCCACTCTTCAGTATCCAAGGTTCGATCTACCCGTTGGGCTGGTGTGAATAGGTTGGCTTCCCCGGATGGGATCTGGTACGTGATTGCACAATCAAGGCGCAATGGAATTTCTGTATCTTGCCCATGCCTCGCAACGCGCTCCATGTCGAGAAAAGTTTCAGGGTCGAGGTCCGGTGTTTTGACCAGTGTTTCGATGCGGGTTTCAATATCATTGATATCTTTCAAGGCGACTTCGCGCCTAACCTGGTAGCGTTTGGCGAGTTCTGCTGCGATCTCATCAATCGGGTGATTATTGATGAGATGATAGGCTATTTCTGCAGCAGTTTGATTCAAGTGCAGCACGGTAGCAGCATTAACGATCAAGATACCAGTCCCGTCATTTCCGATACGTAAATGCAAGCGGCAGTGAACATCGGCGATTTGTCGCTTGGAATTGTATTTGCCCGGAGGTAGCGGTTTGGGCGTAAAAAAGACGCGATCGAAAAGTTGATTTATCTTGTTGAGCATCACAACCTCCAGGACCGATCAGAATCTAAATAATTTTCGAATTGTAAGGGACAGCCGCCGCCGCATTGTGCCTTGATGAGGCAGTCGGCGCATTTTTCTGGTAAGTTTCTGCGTTCTCTTAATTGCTGGCAAAGCTCATGGTTCCAGATGGTCTGCCAGTCATCTGTGCGGATGTTTCCCACTGGTCGATAAAAAGATTGACAGGGTAAAACATCACCATTTGGTTCTAGGCACATGTTAAATAGGGCAGCCGTACACCCTTTGACGCCCAGATTAAATTCGATCGGGTCAAAATTGCAATACTGGGTTGGCGTGTACCAGATCAAACGCTGATTATTTGAAGAAGTGATCGCTTTGGCGGTATCCAGCAGTGGTTGTAGTTCTGTTTCGTTCAGTCCAGTTCCCACATCTTTGCCACGACCACTATAGATCAGCGCATTCAAACCTACTGTAGGAACGCCGAGTTCAGCCAGGAATTGCAAAGTGTCAGGGATGCTGGCACTGTTGTGCGTGAGCATAGTGGTGTTTGTCATGACGTACAACCGGGTTTGCAGCACGTTGCGAATGCCGGCAACGGTACGCGCCCACGCGCCTTGATGACCGACCATCAGGTCGTGCACTTCTGGTAAATGAGATTCAAGCGTGATCTGCACATGATCCAATCCGGCATCGACCAGCTTTGCTACAGAGGTAGAATCGGCAAGGCGGATGGCATTGGTGTTCAAGCCAGTAATCTGACCGTTGGACTCGGCGTGTCTGATCAACTCAGGCAGGTCCTCACGCAAGGTGGGCTCTCCACCGGTGAATACAATATGCGGGATGCGTAAGTCCCATAATCGGTCAAGGATCTCAAACCAATCCTGAGTGTTCAGTTCCGGGAAATTCCTGGCGCGCGCGTTGTAGCAATGCGCACAATTGTTATTACAACGGTAGGTCAATGCCAGGTCCATGCGGTAAGGCGCGCTGGGTTGCGATGTGAACGGTAAAGTTGTCTCGAGCTCCAGGTCACAGATTGGACACGCCGTATCACCGATCAGGCTTTGCAATGTACCTTTGTATGCAACCAGATCCTGCTCAATAGTGGAGCGGGATGCCGAAAAACGTTTGGAAAGCTCCCTGACAGCTACTGCCGGCGCGGATTCGGCAAGGGTGTAGTACGCCATTAACGCGGCGCTGGGATTCAAATGAAAAATGCGATTAGCATTGACGATCAACAAGCCTGAATTGTCTTCATCGATCCGCAAGTGAACGCGCGAAGTCTGTGCCCCTTGGTGCCACTGAAAATGATACAAACCATAGTCAGGTGGTTTGACCTGGTTCGTACGTTCTCTGTGCTGGAACCTGGTTAAGATACCCATGCGATTGTCTGGCAAGACTATCTACCGCCGCCGGCACATGCGCAGGCACAACCGGCACAGGCACAAGCGCAGGCGCAGGAATGCCCGCCGCCGCTACCGCCACCTGAAGACCCACCGCGGTACGTGGAAGGTGGAGGTGGAGGATTGGTGACGTTAGTTACGCTACCTGAAAAGCCTGTCAATCCGCCCATCACATTCGATGCGAATGAGGAGACACTGTTCACTACTGAGGCGGCAAATGCGGAACCCGGCATTGTGGGCAGCGAAACTGTGCTGGGGATGGATGGACCTGCGGTTGAAGTCGACGGCACGGAGGTCGGTCTGGCAGTGGAAGTTGATGGGCGGGGCACGCTTGGGTCGTAGCGCCACCACCATGATGGGGTCGGGACAAGAATTGGACCACTAAAGACATCCTGGGTTTTGTCTTCGTATTTTTTGTCCAGCATTGTCCAATCCATTACTTCCTCATAGACCTGGGCTTTTACCTCAGGTGTGGCAGCCTGCTTAACCTGTGACCAGGCGCGATTCATGATCTCCTGGTAATAAGTAATCGTTTCCTTGCGGCTGAACCCCTTCATTTTTACTGTCACACTCTTGATGAGGTTCACCATCGTGGTCTGCAGTACCTTTTTACGCGCACTGCCCTTCTCTTTGAATGCATTGAGAAAATCTGATTCGTAGCCATAGAGATCAGTTGGCAGCGGATCGGCAGGTTTAATTTCCAGGGGATCCTTTGTGATGACTTCGGCAGCATTCTTCTTGATAACTGAGAAAAGAATCATCGTGAATACCTTGTCCATGGGTTGTTCCATGAGGACGGCAGCTTCGACGGCAGTCAATCCTCGCTTGATGCCATTGCCTTCAATCATAATTTTTGGGGGAAGATATTTTAATTTACGTTTTTGCGAGCCGACCACGGCAGAGTAGATTGTCAGTCCAAAGAAGAGTAGGAAACCCAGGCAAAATATGATCGGGCAAATGTTTTCGAGGTTGATAGTTCCACCACCTGAGGGAGTTTGTTCAGAGGGGGGGACATAAGGTTCAGTTACAATTGCGCCTTCAGTCAAATAGCGAGATGGGAAACTAGCGCCAAAATTGTATTGGGTGTACATATTCGCCTGGTCGGAAAGCCAGGTGTAGTAGATACGTCCGTCTTCCATGACCCATGAATCGGGTTCCTGTGTACCAGGCCAATTCTCAGGGATGTAATAGCGACCCTCTGACTCGCCAGTGCCTGCCGGAAGCAGTATGGTCATTTGATAATCAGTCTTGCCATAAGTGTTCTGAGGCCAATACCAGTGGGGGGAGAACAGGAATGAGGCGTATTGTTCGGATTCCTGTTGGTTCGCGGAGTAGATCACCTCCTGAACATTGGTGATATACACGTGCACAGTCCCACGCCCTCCAGGCTGGATCGTGTCGTTCTGCAGGTAAACGGAAATTCCGGGAGAGACGATATCAGAGTCGGTAATCTTGTTTACCGGGTTACCATTGACATCGGCGGTGATGTTGCGTAGATTGTAGTTGTAATTGGGCAGACCAATATCCACGATATCGATTTCATGCGCATTGTTATCGTTGAGGAAAGTCATTGTGTAGTCGATATTGATCGAGCCATCTTCATTGATCGATACGACCACTGCCATCTCAGGAACCTGGAAGATGTAATCCTGGGCGAGAACCGGGGTCGCGCTGCCCGCCAATAATATAATGACAAGGAAGACGCTAAGATATCTCAGAAACCGCATCGCACTCCTCCGGTAAACTTGCTTTAATTGTAAAAATTACCATTTGGGATCTTCTGTTAATTGGTAGACCGTGTGGCAATATGGACAGGTCACCATTGGCGCACCTTGCACCATGGCAATATTCTCTGCGGTTAAGGTACCGCCGCAGGATTTGCACTTCAGTGAATCCATGTTGACATCTCCCGGAAGGTCGACTTTGAGTGTGACATTCGTGGTGGGTGCTTCAGGTTTTTTACGCGCCGCAAAGTAGATGATAATCAGTCCTACGAGCATGAGTATTAGACCTGGCCAGAACCATACACTATCTTTAGGTGAATTGGTAGAAGCAATTACGCTCAGTGCCCCGAAGAGAATTAAAATCGCTGCGCCGATATAAGCTACTATCTTCATCGAACCTCCGATACATGGAAACAAATTGAAATTGTGATATTGTTATGAATAAACTATAACATGATTATTTTATATTAGAATTTCTCAAAACGCACACCTCAAAGGACAGGGCATGGACTCACAGGACGAACGCGAAGAATTGCTCAAACTTCAAAAAGAGATTAGTTACCACAATTATCGTTATCATGTGCTCGATGATCCGCTCATCAGCGATTATGAATACGATTTGATGCTGAAAAAGTTGCAGCAACTGGAAGGAATGTACCCCGAATTGATTTCGGCCGATTCTCCCACGCAGCGATCAGGAGCGAAACCTTTAGAAAGATTCCAGAAAGTGGTGCACCCGGCTCCGGTTCTCTCGCTTGCTAATGCTTTTAATGCGGATGATCTGCGCGCGTGGTATGAGCGTATCATGAGGTTGGATCCAAGGGTCTCCACTTCAGCATTTGTGATGGAGCCCAAGATTGACGGGCTGACCGTGGTGCTGCGCTACGAAAACGGAATCTTTGTGCAGGGCGCGACCCGGGGTGACGGCGTGATCGGGGAGGATATCACCGCTAACCTGCGAACCATTCGCGCGCTACCGCTACGGATCCCTGTTTCAAATCATGAAGTCAGAATTCCAAAAGTACTGGTGGTGCGGGGGGAGTGCTATATCAGGGTCAAGGATTTTGAAATTCTGAACGATGAGTTAGCAAAAAGAGGCGAAAAGATCTACCAAAACCCGCGCAATACCGCTGCCGGGTCGCTCAGGCAGCTGGACCCGGCGATTTCAAGTAAAAGGCCTCTCAATTTGCTCACTTATGCGATCATTGAAAGCTCCGAACCGTTGATCAGCAGCCAATGGGAGACGCTTGAATTCCTCAAGCAGGCTGGTTTCCCGGTGAGCACCTTGGTGCAGAAAAAGGACACTTTCGAGCTCGTGGTCGACAGTGTGCCGGATTGGATGGAAATGCGAAACTCGATCCCCTTCGAGGTGGATGGGGTCGTAGTCAAATTGGACGATCTACGGCTGGCCAATGCGCTGGGGGTTTCAGGCAAGGATCCGCGCGGAGCGATCGCGTTGAAGTACCCCGCCAAGGAAGTGGCGACCACACTCAATGAAATCAGGGTGAATGTGGGTAGAACCGGTGTCTTAACCCCCTACGCGGTGCTCGAAGCCGTGGAACTCGGTGGTGTAGTCGTACGCCAGGCAACCCTGCACAATTTTGACTTCATCCGTGAAAAGGACATCCGGATCAAGGATAAGGTGTTGGTGAAACGAGCCGGTGACGTGATCCCTTACGTGATCGGTCCCATCACAGGTGCGCGTACAGGGCTTGAAATTCAATATGAGGTCCCAACAGTCTGCCCTTCCTGTGGTCAAGCCGTTGAGAATTTGCCGGGTGAGGTTGCGTACTATTGCGTCAATGCTTCGTGTCCGGCACAGCTAGTGCGCAATGTAGAGCATTTTGTTTCACGCGGGGCAATGGATATCGAGGGACTAGGGATCAAGATCGTTGGGCAGTTGATCGAAAGTGGTTCAGTTAAGGATGTGGCTGACCTGTATCTGCTGACAGAAGAACAGTTATTGAAACTTGAGGGATTTGCAATCAAGAAAGCGCAAAACCTGTTGAATGCGATCGAAGCATCAAGGAACAGGCCCTTGGATCGGTTCATCACAGCGTTGGGGATTCGCGGCGTGGGCGAGGTCGCAGCCAGTGAATTAGCGCGTCATTTCAAAAGCTTGGACTTTCTGACGCAGGCCGCAGTCGATGAAATTCAGCAAATCGGAGGCATTGGCCCCAATATTGCGTTGTCCATCCGTGATTGGATAGACCGGCCAGCCAACCAGCAATTGCTTGAGAAATTCAGGCAGATTGGTATATGGCCAGAGGTCATCGGAAATTCTGCTACAAGTACTGCGCTCTCTGGTCTCACCTTTGTGATCACGGGTACGCTGCCCACTTTATCTCGCGAAGATGCTGAGGCAATGATTGCCAGGCATGGAGGAAAAACTACCGGGAGCGTCAGCCGGAATACCAGTTATCTCGTGCTGGGTGAGAACCCCGGTTCGAAGTTGGAAAAGGCAAAAAGTCTGGGCGTGAAGATCATCAGTGAACACGAACTCCTCGACTTGATGGGAGCGAGGAGTTCATAAAGGTGGAGATGGCGGGAATCGAACCCGCGTCCGAACGATTAGACCGCAGACATCTACAAGCTTAGTCGCTTTTGGGTTTCGCGCAAATCCGATAAAACGACAAAAATGGAATTGCGCCAGCTGCTCAAGCCCGAAAGCCCTCTTTCGCACAACCCGCAGCTTGCCGTGCGGCACCTCAACTTTGTGACGCCCGCTCTACTACCGGTTGAGGAACGGAGCAGGCAGACGTGACGCCGATCAAGGCGTCATTTGCGCTTGTTTCGATCGTCGCTAGGCGGCGAGGGGCATTGCGGCAAAGTTTGTGCGATTGGCACTTGTTGTTTGTACTGATTTTACGAGGTCGGTACCTCTCGGCTTGCAGTCCGGGATCAGCTTCGCCCGTCGAAGCCTGTCATCCCCAGTGCAATCCATATTATAACTTAATTGGGGTGCTGATTACGAGCAAGTCGGGGTAAAATAGGGTTGATTAATCCACCTGGAGGTAGCCTGTGAAGGTTATTTACAAAGGCAGTGAAGAATCAGGCATCATTCGTATTGACTCTCCTGTGGATGGCTGCTGGATCAGTCTGATAGACCCTACCACGGACGAAATAGATTCCATCAAAGCACTGGGGATTCCCTCGGATTTTCTTACATACGCACTTGACCTTGACGAACGCCCCCGCACAGAAAAAGAGGACGACGGTACGACACTGATCATGCTAAGCGTGCCTTTTTACCAGGGCGAAAAGTTTGACGTGCCTTATTCGACCATCCCGTTGGGGATTATCCTGACCAGCCGAATGGTCATCACAGTGTGTAAGAAACACACCGTCATCACGGACGAACTGTTGAAGCCGAGGGTAAAGGGAATTTCTACATCCAAGCAAGTGCGCTTTATTCTGCGCATCTTACTGACGGCTGCAACCCAGTACCTGGCTTACTTGCGCGAAATCAACCATACTGTTGAAATTGTCGAGGATAGATTGCAGGCTTCCATGCAAAATAAAGAGGTGATGGAATTACTCAAGTTCCAGAAGAGCCTGGTGTATTTTACGACCGCACTCAGATCCAATGAGTTGATGATGGAACGCCTGCAAAAGACCCCACTGTTTCATCGCTACCCGGAAGACGAGGATCTGTTGGAGGATGTACTAACAGAAAACCAGCAAGCGATCGAAATGGTGGGCATTGCCAGCAACATTCTCAGCTCAATGATGGATGCATTCGCGTCGATTATCTCGAATAATTTGAATGTGGTGATGAAATTTCTCGCCTCCATCACTATCGTGCTTAGCATACCTACCATTGTCACCAGTTATTTCGGGATGAACGTTGATTTGCCGCTGCAAGGCAATGGTTTTGCGTACTTGTGGATCATCGCGATTTTCATGGTATTGGCGCTGCTGGTCATTTTCGTGTTTATACGGAGAAACTGGTTCTAAACAAAAACACTCAGATGAGTGTTTTTGAGTGGGCAGAACAGGACTCGAACCTGCGGCCTCTTCTGTGTAAGAGAAGCGCTCTAACCAACTGAGCTATCCGCCCAAAAACCAGTTGACGGATTCAAATATACTTGATGATTCCTCTTCTGTAAAGTAACACATTCAGTAACTACGTTCATTCGCTGGATACAAACACGATGAAAATTATTCGCTTTCAACACAAAAGTCAAATTCAATTCGGGTGGCTCAAAGAGAGTGAAATTGGGCTTATCGAGGGGGACATTTTTTCAGAATACCGCCGACTTGAAACAGAGCTACCCATCGAACGGGTGAAATTATTCGCGCCAGTCACACCAGGCAAGATTATCTGCGTGGCACGTAATTATGAAGAGCACGCGCGTGAACACCAGGCTGAGATTCCCGAATATCCGATGATCTTCCTGAAGCCACCAAGCGCGGTGATCAGTAATGGTGAAGCGATACGTATCCCGCCGCAATCCAATCAAGTGGAGCACGAAGCTGAACTGGCAGTGGTGATACGGAAGACTGGTAAATGGATAGCGCCTGAGGATGTTAAATCCTATATCCTGGGTTACACAATTGCCAATGACGTCAGTGCGAGGGACCTGCAGTACAAGGACGGACAATGGACACGCGCCAAAGGGTTTGACACATTCTGTCCATTGGGACCATGGATCGAAACAGACCTTGATCCTTCTGACTTGATGATCAGCTGCAGGGTCAACGGTGAGTTGCGTCAAATGTCTTCGACGAAGGAAATGATCTTTCCGGTTACACAGCTGGTTTCTTACATCTCGAGCATTATGACGCTGTTGCCGGGTGACGTGGTACTCACCGGCACGCCTGCAGGAGTAGACAAGCTGGAAGCCGGGGATAATGTGGAGATCTCGATTGAGGGAATCGGTGTATTAACGAATCCGGTCGTTTGAGCAGACCGTTTGATTTTCTGGTCCGAAACTTATTCATCAAAAAACGAAATGATTCAAGCAAGTGAATCACTTATACTCATAATATGAAGAAAGCTTCTATTCTTACGTCCACCAAATTCATCATTCTCTTTGGAATGCTCCTTATTCTCATAGGGATTGCCGGGGTCTTTGCGACCAATAATAATCAGCATGTAGATGTTCAAAATTCTTCGTACCGTATGGTAAAACTTGGCGATGAGAGTGAGATAGGGCGGAAGGAATCCTTCATTTCCGATGTACCAGTGCAAACCATGGCGGCAGGCGAAATCCTTGTTGAAAAACAAACAATTATAAATATTAGCAAAACGTACATTCATTCCGGTCATGACCCTCGGATTGAACACCCACGAATCCCCACTCAGATTATCATTCCATCAATAAACCTCGAAGCGCCGGTTGTAAGCGCTGAATTTTATCATCAGCAAGTGGAGGGCGACTATTTCGGGTCATGGGTCGCCCCTGAGTGGTTCGCGGCAGGATGGCACCCGGATTCTGCGTTGCTGGGCGAACTTGGCAACACGGTGCTCAATGGGCATCACAATACAAAAGGGATGGTGTTTCAGAAACTGGTAAATGTTGAAGTCGGCGACAGTATCAAAGTATACGCAGAGGATGAAGAGTTTTCGTTTGTGGTAAGCAACCGGATGATACTACCCGAGTTGTTTGTCGATGTGGCTACCAGGCTCGAAAACGCTCGCTGGCTGGCTAGAAGCGAAGATACGCGCCTGACACTCGTCACATGTTGGCCTGCAGAATCCAATACACACAGGTTAATTCTTGTGGCGGTACCAGTAAATTGAGATTGAGAATTGCGTAGTTAATTGACCGGTGTGGCTATGATAAACAGCCTACCCCAGGAATCAAAGTTGTTCCGGGATATGCAGGTTTGGAGTACAAGCCGGTTACCGATCCCATAAGTGTCAAAAAACAGGTCGCGATAAGTGATCGTTCGACCGGTATCCGCCAGGTTGATAAAAGAGGAGTAGGGGCTGGTTGGGGAAAGCGCCTGGTATTCTCTAATCTCTGAAACGACATACTTTTGTACATCACCGTTGCCATAAATCAGGTAAATTTCGTCATTCATTTCAACTTCAAAGAATTCCCTACCAGCTAGGTGATTGTGTGCGATCAGCCCGATACTGCCGTAATTTGAAGCAGTTGAAAACAAAGTTACTGAATCAGGTGCGGTGGTCACGAAACCGGGATTTCCCGAAGGTTGATATGTAATCGGAAGTTGAAGTTTGTCTGCAACGTAAATGCCCTTCAAAGATGCACGTCCATCGACCGACAACGCATCGATGAATTCGGAAAAAGCTTGAGTACGGCGGAATTGTTGCACATGCCCAATATCGTCCAGAAAGTAAGTAACCGGAATTAGGATGTTGTTCTGGAAACCGAGGGTGACGACCAAAATAAGCAAGAGTGTTGAATTAATTATTCTTTTGTGAAACATACCATTAATATAAAACAATAACGATAATATTACAAGTATATAACAATTACATAATTGTTAACTCCCTCGCTATCCGGAGAGCCGAAAAGCCAGCTTTTTAGTGCGAAAAGTTTGCATGGTATAATTTTTATAACTTTTTATCTAATTTGAACTAGGAGCATAAAATGTCTGGGCATTCCAAGTGGGCAACTATTAAGCGGAAAAAGGGAGCAGCTGATGCCAAACGCGGCCAGGTGTTCACCCGATTGACAAGAGAAATCGTTATGGCAGCCAGGGAAGGTGGAGCAGACCCTGACTCGAACTTCCGATTGAGATTGGCGATCGACAAGGCTAAATCCCAGAGTATGCCTAAAGACAATATCGATCGGGCGATCAAGCGAGCCACGGGTGAGGGCAAAGAAGGCGAAACATACGAAGAAGTGTTTTACGAAGGTTATGCTCCGAACGGAGTGGCCGTCATTATCGAATGTGTTACCGAAAATCGGAATCGTACGGTTTCGGAAGTACGCCACATCCTCTCTCGCACTGGTGGGAACATGGGTGAGGTTGGTTCGGTTGCCTGGCAATTCAAACGGGCAGCGGTTTTCTCGTTCGATGCTGAGAAATACAACTTTGATAAGATCTTTGAGTTGGCTGTTGAGGGCGGGGCTGATGATGTGACCGAAGATGACGGCGAAATTGACGTGGTTGCGTCAGTGGAAACATTCAAGACACTCAGTGATCGCTTCCGCGCAGCCAATATGATCCCTGAAGAAGCCGGATTGCGGATGCTTCCCAATCAGGAAATGGAATTAAGCGTTGAAGATACCCTGCAAGTGTTGAGAGCAATAGAGTCAATCGAAGAATTGGATGATGTGCAGAACGTATATTCCAACTTAAAGATCTCAGACGAAGCCATGGCGGCAATGGAATCTGAGTAACAGGCTAGCGAACTAATGAAGGTTATCGGGATCGATCCTGGCACCGCGACCACCGGTTAC
>JBCFBD010000111.1:0-4736 GCA_038562455.1 Anaerolineaceae bacterium
TTGTACCCTTCGCATGAATTCTGAACTGAAAGGGCTTGAAGATGAAAGTACTGTTATTGAAAGATGTGTATAAATTAGGGCACGCGGGCGACGTCAAGAAGGTTGCGGATGGTTACGGACGCAACTTCCTGCTTCCCCAGGGTCTCGCCGTGCTCGCCACCCCCGGCGCTTTGAAGACCGTTGAGAAGATCCGGGAAAAAGCCACAGTTGAACGCGCTCTACTGAACAAGGAAATGAGCGGGATCGCTGAACGGCTTGAAAATGTTGAATTGCAGTTCTTTTCCAAGGCAGGCGAGACCGGCAAGCTGTACGGCTCGATTACCAGCCAGATGATCGTGGATGAACTCAATAAGCGCCTCGGCACATCGCTGGATCGACACCAGATCGAGATTGACCCGATCCGCACACTGGGTGAGCACCTTGCCACCGTGCGCTTGACAGTCGATCTGAACCCCAAGATCAAAGTGTTCGTCAACCGCGAAGGCGAAGCCACCAAAGTGTCTGCGCGCAAAGCGGAAGTAAAACCTGCCGAAACGGAAGTGCTACCCGAGGTTGCGGCTGAAGAACCCGTCGCTGAAGAGCCAGTCGCCGAAGAGCCAATGGTCGAAGAGCCAGTGGTGAAAGAGGCAGGGGTCGAAGCAGCCGATGCTGCTGAAGAACCCGCTGAAACGGCTGAGTAGAACGATTTTCTTTTGAAACGAAACCGAGACCGGCTGCGCCAGCCTGAAGCTGGGGCCGGTCTTTGTTATAATCGAGTACGAATATGTTGACAGTCGGTGAATATCTACGCAAGTTGAGAACTGAAAAAGGGATCTCTTTGGAGGATGCTGCCAAGGAGACTAATATTCGGCTTAATTACCTGCAGGCGATCGAAAGCGATCAACTGGAGGGCATTCCCTCTCTCTCTCAAGCCAAAGGGTTTACAAGGCTGTATGCGGCATACCTGGGGCTCAGTTCGCGTGATATTTTCGACGAAGTTGAGCACTTGAATGCGCCATTAAAAGAAAAGCAAGCTGAGCAAAAAGCCGCTGCTGACAGCCCCGCGCCCGTGCTGGTGGAAAAGCCTCAGAGTTTATTCACCACCGTCCTATCGGGCCGGAAAGCTGGAAAACAGCCAGCTGAAGGCAGTAAGTCCGTGACGGAGCCAGAACTTCCAGTATCACAAGTAATCTTTAACGAAATTGGCAAAGATCTCAAACGACAACGCGAAGCACTAGGATTGTCGCTAGAGGATGTCGAACGTTTAACCAACATCCGTGAGTTCTTCGCGTACGCATTGGAAAATGGACAGATTGATGACCTGCCTTCCACCGTGCAAGGAAGGGGGATGTTGAACAATTATGCTTCCTTCCTTAATTTGAGCGCGGATTCTTTGCAGTTGCGTTATGCTGAGGGACTACAGAAGCGACGCCAGGAAAAATACCAGGCAGACGAGCAGGAACGCAAAGGCGGGGTCAAGGTGATGGGTAAAGAGCCGCTCACCGGTTGGCGCAGATTTCTCACCACCGACCTGCTCGTGGGCGGGACGCTCTTCCTCGCTCTTTTCGCGCTTGTCATCTGGGGTGCTTTGCAGATGATCCGCACGACCAATCCGCAAACGGCGCCTACGATCAGCTCGATATCTGATGTGCTGATCGGTGATGAGACAGGAACACCTGAAGCCTCTGCAGAAAGCGGGATCGTGAACGGCGGCACTGCCACTGCGACCTTGATGCCAGCGGTGAGCACGCAAGTGGAGTTCAACGCCACGATGTCAACCGGGTTGACCGGTCCAATCCAGGTGGTGATTGTGGCACATCAGCGTGCGTACATGAAAATCACAGTGGATGGCGTGGAGAGTTTCGCCGGCAGAGTGGTGCCAGGTAACGTCTATTCCTATTCGGGCAACACGAAAATCACATTACTGAGCGGCAATGCCTCAGCGCTGCAGGTGTATTATAATCAGCAGGATATCGGAGTTTTGGGTCTGATGGGTCAATTGATCGAACTCGAGTTCACACGCAATGAATATGTTACGCCGACCCCGCGCTTTTCGCCTACACCCAGCTCAACTCCGCGCCCGACATTAACTTCAGCACCTACCAATACGCCAACCCCTTCACCGACTGTGCCCACCTCTACCATCACCCCGCAGCTCACAGTTAATCCCTGAGATTATGAAAAACAAGTCTTTTTACCTGGTCAGTCTTGGCTGTGCCAAGAACACGGTGGATTCTGATTCCATCGCCGCCCTACTTGCGCGTGAAGGGTACACAATTGTTGAAAATCCAAAGCAGGCTGAAGTGATGATCGTGAATACCTGCGGGTTCATCCAACCTGCGCGGCAGGAATCGATCGATGTGTTGAGTGACCTGGCAGGCCAAAAGAAACCTGGTCAACTGTTGATCGCTGCAGGTTGTTTTACAGAATTGTATGGGGAGAGGCTGGCGCTCGAGGTGAAGGGGATCGACGGTATTATTGGTACGCGCCGTTGGATGGATCTGCCGGACCTGGTGGGCACGCTGCGTCGTGATCCCGGGAAACCTCGTTATCACCTACCTGATGCCCCAACCATTGGGCAGGATGACAGGGGTGTTGCGCGGGTTTCACTGCAGGGCAGCAGCGCATATCTCAAGATCGCTGACGGCTGCCGGCGACCCTGCGCGTATTGCTCGATCCCATTGATCAAGGGCACTCAGGTCAGCCGTCCGATGGACGACGTCCTGCGCGATGCTGAGACCCTGCAGGACAACGGTGTGCAGGAATTGATCCTCATTTCGCAGGATACAACGGATTACGGTTCTGACCGGGGCATCAAGGACGGGCTCGCCACACTGCTCGAACACCTGCTGCCACGCATACCGCTCATTCCCTGGGTGCGTATTTTGTACGCTTATCCAGGTTATGTGACGGATAAACTGATCGACATAATGAGCGATCAGCAGCAGATTGTCCCCTACCTGGATATACCTTTGCAGCACGCTTCTCCCAATGTGTTGAAAGCCATGAACCGCCCGGCAAACATGGATTGGGTGCGGTCGACGATCAGCAAGATGCGGCAGCGCATCCCGGGGCTTGCGCTACGCACCACCTTCATCGTTGGTTATCCAGGTGAAAGCGACGCTGATTTTCAACTGCTTTTAGACTTCATCCGCGAGATTGAGTTCGATCACCTGGGTGTATTTCCATTCTCGTTTGAAGCTGGAACTTCTTCCGCCCCGTTGGGTGACCCGATCCCGGAGGCAGTGAAACTCGAGCGTGTTGAACAGCTCATGACTATGCAGGAAACGATTTCACTGAACAGAAACCAGCAGTTCATCGGTAAACCTCTTGATGTGCTGGTGGAGGGATATGGGGATGAAATCTCTATTGGCAGGTCTTATCGCGATGCGCCTGAGATTGATGGGCTGGTCATCGTTGAGGACAAATTACCGGTCGGAAAGATCTGCAGGGTGCAAGTCACAGGCGCGTTAAAGCACGACCTGATTGCCAGGGCAATTCCAAATTAAGTTCGATTACAAAATTAAGGTGTGGGCGTCTCGGTTGGCGTAGCCGATGGGTCCTCGGTGGGGGTGGGGGTAGCTGGCGGGTTGGCGCAGTACTCATCAGCCTGGGTGATCTTCTCAGGCAGGGTGGTCTCCGCATAGATGGATGACGCCTGCCGGTAACTGGCAGCTGCGCCACAGAAATCGTAACTCGCCTGCAGAAAATCCCCATAGCCAGCCAACGCACGACCATAGCGCTGCGTGACCGTAATCCCCGAAGCATCGCGTAGTTGAGGTACGAGCGGGTAGAGAGCGGCAAAACCTTCGACCGTGGCGTACCAATCGATCATCCAGTGTGAGCCAGCGTTGAGGTACATGCGCGCCCAGGTGCGGTAGCTTTCTGCATCCGCATCAATAGGTGCGAATTGTTCTGCCAGCGCGAAGTTGTACAAGCCGGGTTCCAGTTGTCCTCCCTGGATCAACCGTATTCCGCGGTTACGCAGGGTGATGTACCACATGCCGTCCACTTCCATGGCTTTGTAAGCGGGGTCAATCTCGCGCATGGCGCTGAGAGTGGCATACAAACCTTCCCAATCCTGGCCGTCGAGCTGGGCTTTCGCCTGGTTGTAAAGCAGCGTGGTGGAGTTGGTGGATTTGGTGGGTACTACCGTGATCGCTACGGTTGGGGTGGGTTCTGGGCCGACCGTGGGGATGAATAATTCACCATCGTTTTGCGCAATCAGTAATCCAATCTCGACCAATTTCGCTTCAATGCCCGGAAAGGCAGGATAAATGCTGAGCACATATTCAAAACGATTCTTGGCGCTCCCAAGTCTACCCTGTTCCTGGTCAACCAAGCCGAGTTCGTACTGAGTGGTGGCAAGGATGAGGCGTTGATTGTTCTCTTCGATCCCGCGGGCGCGCATGGCGGAAGCGTAACCAATGCCGCTGCCAGCCAGCACCATCACCAGTACCATCAGAACCCCAAGCCAAATCCACTTCGTGCGGTTCACTTTTTCGCTTACAGCCGGTAATTCAGTTATAACAGGTGGTTCGGTTGGGGTGCCATTCTCTACTGCGGCGAATTCATTGGGGGGTTCGGGAGTTGGGATCGATGAACCCTTAGTTGGGCGCTTCTTCGTTTGAATGACTTGGGTGTTAGCCTGGGCATCGGTGTTCGATGGCAAATTCTCAACTGTTTTGGCAGACCTGGTGCGTTTCTTGATTGGTTCGGTGTTTTCGTTATTATCGGTCGACATGCAGAATATTATA
>JBCFBD010000112.1:0-4709 GCA_038562455.1 Anaerolineaceae bacterium
ATATTGAAATCCAACCAATCCACCTACCAAAGCAAATACTGGTTCTGCAGTGGCTACCATCCCCAATCCAAACCCTGCTACAGCTAAAGCCACCCGCAGAGAGGTAAATTGCACTTCGTTCCAATCGTTCCAGCGATCTCCGATGTGAGCCCAATACAGATCTGCCCGTGTTTTCCGTAAAAAACCAACTGGCGTCCATCTAGATACAGGCTTGTCTAGGGGAGATAGGGATTTACGCCATCCGGTCAGGATAGCGCCATCTGCTGGCGTAAGAATCTCAGATAACCGGCCTGTGGGTGCTGCAGGTGCAAGTTCAAGTGTCAGGTAGATAACCAATGCAAAAACAGCGATTCCGGTGAGATAAATGAGTGCTGTCATCTACACTGCCTCCATAATCATGGAACGGATAATGAAGTACCCACCCACCATGGCTGCCATCGTGCCACCAATTACGATTTGAACAGGGAGGGCGGTTAACGAAGAGCGCACCATTGGGTCCTGGCTGAGATAAATCAGAATAAGGATCAAGACAGCTGGCAGGACTTTTGCAGAAACCAGCGAATCGCCGGCTTTCGCCTGGGCACGATTCCGAGCAATCAGGATTTGCTGAACCCGGCTCGAGATATCCATGAGGACTGCGGTGTAGGCTCGTCCGCCAGCTTCGGTATATCCTTCCAACAGTTGAGCTAGATTGGCCAGGGACACCGAAGGGCTGCGCGATGCCAGACTTCGCAATGCCTCCACCCTATCTTTGATTCGCATTTCTGAAGCAGTGAGAATAAACTCTGGGGTGAGTGGATTGGTTTTTTCTATCTCCAAGGACTCACCGACTTGTTGTAAAACATCGGGTACGGATCCACCAGCGAGTAGACCAGCAGCAGTCCGACCAATAGCAATTGGGAGCAGCTGATCAATATTCCGACCACGACTTTTCACCCGATCATCCAACCATGCGCCAGGAATGTAAATTAGGATTCCACCAATGACAATTGCAGGTAGACCGGGGAGGAACAACCAGGCAATGACCATGCCGCAAACACCAGCAGCGATACGCAGTAAGCGGAAGGTAACGGGTTTGATATTCAGACCGGAGGCTAATAGTTTATACTCCAGCGATTTTTGATCGAGGTTGGATAGAGTTCGGGCTGAATCAACAGTATATAAAGCGGATAATCTACCCGTTTTGATTTGCTTTGGATACCAAAGTAAGAGCACCAAAGTAGTGGATAAGAGCCCAACCACTGGAATTAATATCGTCATAGATCCTCCAGGTAAGTTTTAAAAACAAAAGCCAGACACTCGTGCTTATGCGCCTTTTACGTGCGCATCCAGCAGGTAGAGTCCGGCTAACGATTGAAAGAATAAATAATTAAGTTGTCAGATTAGATTGAGTATAGCAAGCGAAAAGGGCTTATCCTAGGGGGACAACGATGATTATGTTAAACGCGGTTCACAATTGAATCCACCGTAAATAAGCGTACCCCTTCATCCTGGGATTTGACTTCCACATCTGCAGTAAAGCCGTTACGAGAAAAAAGAGCGAATTGGACTTTCTTAATATCATGGTCCTTCATCAGGACTTCAGCTTTATGCTGGAGATCATCCAAAACACTGGTGCCAATCGGATGAACTGCCCATTTACACTCCCCCACCAAGGCAATCTTTTCTGTAAGGTTGATCGCGAGAACATCAATCTCAGCATCCCGATTCCACCATCCTCCAATCCGCTCAGGGAAAAAGTCCAATTCACCTGCTTGCACTAAATGGCCGGTGAATGTTATCGCTGCTTCCTCAAAGGCAGTGGCGACAAAATGATCCAGATCTGGTTTGATCCGCTGGTGGAGAATCGAATCCGCTAATCCAAGATCAAGACTGCTTTGATTCGGATGAACATAGCGAAACCAGAAACGCAGGAAATGGTCGTCAATTTGGTAAATTCCTTTTTTACTCTTTTCCGGTTGCGTTTCGGTGGCTGGCACACGCCGTGTAATTAATTTCATTTGCTGGAGAATATCTAGATAACGCGCAACCGTCGTTACATCCCCTATACCGGCTCCTTGTGCTATCTCATTCAAACGCGTTCGGCCTTGCGCGATTGCCCTCAAAATGGAAAAATAGTTCCGCGGCTCTCTCAGCTCTTCCATGAGAAGTAAACGCGGTTCGTTGAACAACGTGCCACTTTGGGCATCCAAAATATGTTGGCGGATATTGGCGTAAACATCTTGGCTATCCTGAAACGTACGAAGATAATATGGCATTCCACCTACAACCGCCCAGGTGATGAATTTTTCTTCAGCAGAATAGCCTGGAAAAAACAGTGCCGAGGAAGCCAGGTCCATGGGCCGCAGGAGTGTGCTTGCTGTTCTCCGACCATACAGAGGCGCCTGATATCCAAGCACTTCTGTTTCCATCATGCCAATGTATGAACCACACAACACCATCATGATCTGTGAATTTTTGAGTGTTTCATCCCACACTTTTTGCAGAATGGATGGAATGGCTTTGTTCCCGCTAATTAAATAAGTAAATTCATCCAGAACGATGATCGGTTTGGGTTGCATAGGGAGTTCACCCAGCGTCCGCAAAGCTGCTTCCCAGGAAGGGAACGTAAATCCCGAGGGAACATCTGCGTGGGTGAAACCATACACCTGTTGAGAGAATGTAGCCAATTGTTCTGAATCACTACTTAATGTGGCAATAAAAAAGACATGCGGTTTATCTGCGCAAAATGCACGTAACAGTTCCGTTTTTCCAACTCGACGACGGCCGTACAAGACGAAAAGTTCTGCCTGATTGGATCGATAGCGTTGGTCCAATAAATCAAGTTCTATCTTTCGGTCAATGAACATGGTTCCCTCCAAGAAAAGACAGTTTGTCTTATACTAATTACAATTATTATAATCGTAATTAGTATAAAAAAACAATCAACTTTTTTGTTTTCTTCATCGCGAAGGTAATTGGGTAACCACTACATCGAAACTCACGGAAGAAGACGAAAACCTCACAAATAGCATCCACCCCTAAGAAAAGGTAAATCAATTTGCATTTCCACTTGTTGTTGGGTTGGTATATTTGTGACCACAGGGCTTTAGGTTATATGGTTTATGATGTCTTTCAACTTCCAAGGTCGGTATTCTCTAACTTCGACACTCATATTGATATGGTTTGGTCCGAAATTGGAACCTTCAGGTGGCGGTGGAACATTATGAATATGGCCATGAAGGTTGATCCATGCATCGTCAAGGGGGATGATTGGGCGATGCGAAAAAACCAGGTTTATTTGGGATTCCAGTATTATCTGAAATGAATTCTTGATCAGAGTCACGCCATGTGCTTCACAATAGACTTGACTGAGGCGGTCATGATTGCCTTGGAGTAAGAGCAATTTTCCATTCAAAATCTCCGTCAGCAATTCGAAATGAGCTTTCTTCCCTAATGCAAAATCGCCCAGGTGAAGGACGGTGTCACCTGGGGCAACTCGATCATTCCAGTTCTTGATAATCAATTCCTGCCAGTTCTCTGGTCGGCTGCAATATCTTCCGATGTTTTCATGGTAGAAATGGGTATCTGAAATGACCCATGTATCTGGTGTAATTGCGTATGGATTGTCTGCGGCTAGCATCCTTTTTTGTTCGTTTTATTAATTAATAACGATTACCTACTCGAATTTTACCCTATCAACTAATCATCAGTTGTGATTTGCAGTTCGCAATTCGTCACTAAACGCCAGTTGGTGATAAATTACGAAAATTCATCATTCAGTAAATTTATTAACCATCGTTTCATTTCAACTCACCGATTTTTTCCCAGCAAGGTTCAACAGCGGTTGATTCCTCTTTATATCGATAGATTGGTTCAAAAAATACATCACCGTTCTTCAAATCCTTGGACACATTGGATATGGCAATCACCCGGCGGATTTCGTGACGGATGCCGATCTGTACCAGCAAATCAACCGCATCACAAATCATTTGATTGGCTTCGTGTGGCTTTACTCCAGCATCCGCACCCATGACTGTCGCTAAACGGCGAGCTGCTTCACGGGGACTGTCCGCATGGAAGGTACAGGCTCCGCTGTGCCCCGTCATCAAAGCCCGGAACAAACTCATGGCTGCCACGCCATCACGTACCTCGCCAATGACCAGGTAATCAGGTGACATTCGCATGGCATCATCGACTCCGTCTGCCAGGGTATACGGCCGGACATCCGTGCCAATCGCCTGCGGGCGGGCTTCCACCGTCTGGACGGTTGGACGATCTACCCAGATTTCCTCTGGGTCTTCGATCTTCACGATGCGCCAGATCGTAGGCAAGAAATTGCACAAGGCACTAAGCAGAGTGGTCTTTCCGGTTCGGGTTCCTCCGGAAATCAGGATGCGGACACCTTTCTCCATGGCCTGACGAAGAACCTCCATCATTTCGGAACTCATCATTCCACGCTCCAATAGCCACTCTGGCCTGACCGGCTTTTGTTCATAAAGGCGGATATTGATAGAAGGATTACGACCAGGCGGTGCAATGACTGGATGAAGCGCCTTGATCCGTCCACCACCTGGATTATGCGGCGTTGCCGGCAGTTTGGCATTGATACTTGGGTTGGTCTCATTCAGAGTTTTGTTTTGCGGACCAATCAAGCGATCCAACACACGCCAGATTTCACCTGGTTCAGGCCGCAGTTCGATGGTCTCCCAACGGACCGAACCTTTACG
>JBCFBD010000012.1:0-55476 GCA_038562455.1 Anaerolineaceae bacterium
TCTTGTTGCTTTTTCAATCCAATCGAACCACCGCCGACCCCCACATTCACCACACTGTCCGTTTTTGGGAAATACCAGGCATATCCCGGCAGCTCATCCTGGAAGGACCAGAGGTGGCAGGTGTTGCTGGCGCCGGGGTGCACAAATTCCTCCTCTTCGCCGGTTGCATCGCAGTAATCCAGTAAGCGCAGCTCCACAGGCAAACCCCAGCACAGTTCCACCCCAAGCGCGACCTGTTCCTTCGAGACCGTCAGCCCCAGCACTGACACACCGTAATTTTCAGCGGCGTATTTGGCGAAACTGCCCCAGCCACAACCGAGTTCCAGATTGCGCATGCCCGGGCGCAAACCGATCTTGCGGCACACGAGATCGAGTTTTGCTACCTGTGCGTCATCCAGGTTGGCGGCGGTCTTCCAGTAATCGCAGGTATACGCCATCCGCTTATCGAGCATAGCTGTGTAAAGGTCGTTCCCCGGGTCGTAATGCCTGAGCCCACTTCGAAGGCGCGGCTCCTTGATTGTCGATTGAACAACTTCGCCTTGAGCGCCTGTAAGAGAAAGCGCGACTAGCGCCGGACTTTCTCGTCCAGCTGGGTGAGCAGTACACGCGTGATGAGCTGTTCGAATGCCTGGCAATCCCACCAGCCTTCCACGTAGGATTCTCCCAGCCCAAGCGAGGCATCGCGCAGCAGGCGGTCGTAAAGCTCAGGCCGGTGAACCTGAATGTCCCATGGGTTGGAACCATTGACTTCAACCCCGGTTGGTTCCAATAATTCACGAATGAATGTAGTTTTCTGCTCACAGTGTAATCATGGGATCGGCATTATTTCTGTGTGTCCGTCTTGGAAGGTAACCAGCACATGATGTCCGTCGTCGGACAGTATCACGTCAGCCACACCGTAAAAAACAGGCTCACCCCAGCCACCGGTGTTACTGTCAAAGCTGGCGTTCATTTCCCCACGCAGTTCCAATCGCGTTTCTTCACTGTTTACTTCTACCACGCGAAAAATCGTGACGCGCTCCAGTTCAAACAGACCGCCGCGATAATCACCTTCTTCAATTTGAACCTCGAAACTAGCGTCCGGTTGATCGTCCATTGCCATGTCCATATCCTCTGAAACTGTTAGCGACTGTTGATATAATCAGTATAACAAACTGCTTGAAATTTATCATTGACCCAAAAGGGATAACATGACTGAAAATGAAGCGTATGTTCAACAGTTGAGCGAGTCCTTGGTGGACGAGGTGGTGGGGGCGGTGGGTTTACCCAAGAACCGGTTTTATCACAGGCTAATGTGGAAGCTGATCAACCCAGTGACTGAGCGATTTGCCCGTGTAGGGATAAATTTTGAGCGCATTATCAAAGAAGATAGTTTTCCGGCAGCCAGTAAATGGGTGCTCTCGCTGTTTTGCAAACCAGCGAAAACTCACCTCCAGCACGAGATTCCACAGGAAGGACCGCTGCTGGTAGCAGCCAATCATCCCGGGGCGTATGATGCTGTGGTCTACGCCTCGCAATTGGGTCGCAAGGACGTGAGCCTCATCGCAACGGAGATCCCCTATTTACAACTTTTACCGCTAACCAGCAGCCACCTCATCTATGCGGCGCGTGACAACAGCACCAACCGGGCGATAGCCATGCGCCAGATCATCCGCCACTTGCGCAACGGCGGGGCAATGATCTATTTCGCCTCCGGTCACCGCGACCCGGATACGGCGGTCTACCCCGGCTCGAGCAAGAATATCGATGCCTGGCTGCCGGTATTTGATTTCTTTTATAAATATGTTCCGGGATTGAAGATCCTTCCCGCCATCGGGTCGGGAATCCTGTCTGAACGATGGGCTTACCATCCTATCACACGGGTGAGGAAGAAACCGCTCGACCGGCAGAGACTGGCAGAATTTGGTCAGGTGATCTCACAATTGGTCCGACCAGGCAAACTACTGGTCACCCCGGCGGTTTCTTTCGGTAGGGCGATGAGCCAGCAAGACTTGGACCGCGAAGGGGTGAATGGGGATTACCAGAGCGCAATCGTGGCACAAGGCAAAGACCTGCTGCAGGACCATGTGCAGCACTTCAATTACCAGTTCAATTGAACTCCCTGCGCTTACCAGCCATTTGAACATGTAAACACGCTGAAATTATTCCCATCGTGAGTAAATTTACGCACGTGTTTTGGAGCTCTTTATGAATGTTCTCATCGTCAATTGCGGAAGCTCTTCGCTAAGTTTTAAGGTTTTTCAAGTTCTACCGGATGGATCACCAGAGATTGCGCTGGCGGGCAAGGCGCGCAATGTTGCCACGTTCACGCAAGCAGAGCCGATGATCGAGTGGAAGCGGACGGGCACGAAGCACCAGCGCGCCAGCAACCTGGCTTCACACCGGGCGGCGGCGTTGGATATGTTGACGATACTGGCGGAGGAAGAGATACCAATCGACGCAGTCGGGCACCGCTTTGTGCACGGGGGCGAGGTATTCCAGGCGACCACACCGATCAACGAGGATTCACTAGTTAAACTCAGGTCCGTTCTCTCGTTGGCGCCGATCCACAACCCCAATTCATTCAGCGTGATCGAGGTATGCCTGGAGCAGCTTGCAGAGGTGCCGCAGTTCGTCGTCTTCGACACGGCGTTCCATGCTTCATTGCTAGCCGAGGCGCGGGAGTATGCACTTCCGCGAGATGTTGCGCGCGAGTTCGGTTTGCGTAAATACGGCTTTCACGGGCTTTCTTACCAGTACGTGAGTCAGCGCACCGCGCAGCGGTTAAATATGGCATATGATGAGGTCAAGCTGATCATGTGCCACTTGGGAACAGGAGGGTCGAGTGTGTGTGCTTTTGCGAACGGTCGCTCAATCGATACCTCGATGGGATACTCGCCGCTTGCCGGGCTGGTGATGTCCACGCGCAGCGGCGATATCGACGCCGAAGTTGCCCTCGAACTGGTACGCAGGGGTATGAGCGCGGAAGAGGTCAGCCGCATGCTCAACAACCAGTCTGGGTTGATCGGCTTGAGCGGGTTTTCGTCCAACCTGGCGGAGATCATTGCCGCCGCTGAGGTGGGCAACGAGGCCTGCCGCGTGGCATACGCTGTGTATGCCACCCGCCTGAAGCATTACCTGGGGGCTTACACCTGGATGTTGAACGGCGCGCACGCAATCATCTTCACCGATGATATCGGGGTGACCTCCTGGCAGCTACGCGAGAAAGTGTGCGGGGATGTGGCAGCACTGGGCATCCTGTTGGACCGTGAAGCCAACCGCAACGCGCTTATTGATAGAGTATCGGAGATCAGCGCACCTGGTTCGATCACCAGGCTCTTGGTGATACCGACCGACGAGGAACAGGTTATCCTCGAGGAAGTGCTGCGATCTCTATAAAAAAGGCAGCCTTGGCTGCCCCGTTGAAGTCTACCAACCCGGTCAATCTTCAGCGTAGCCGCACAGGGCGATCGCACCAGGTCCGGTGCTGATTGCCAGCACAGGCCCGGTGATATTGATGATCAGTTCGACCGGGTTGAACTCCCGGCGGATGCGTTCCGCCAGTTCTTCGGCTTCGTTGAGGATGTTGCCGTGCATTACCGCGATATGCAGTTTTTGTTTGCCCTGAAAATGCTCGAAAAATTTTCCATACATCTGGTCGATCAAGCCCTTATGCGTGCGCGAAAGCGAGGCGGGTTCCACCAGCCCGGTCTTGTGATTGATTGATATCAGCGGCCTTATCTTCAGCACGCTGCCCACCCACTTGACGGCGTTGCCGATACGCCCGCTTTTCTGCAGGTATTCCAGCGATTCCATGGCAACGTACTGGACGAGTTTGGTCTTAAGCTCATCGAGCATACTGATGATTTCGCTGACCTTCATGCCTGCATCGCGGGCGCGGGCAGCTGCCAGTACCTGCCAACCCAGGCTCATCGTGGGGCTCTTGCCGTCCACCACCGAGACAGGTACACCGACCAGTTTCGCCGCCTCAGAAGCCATGTGGAACGCGCCGCTCATGGCGCTGCTGACTGTGAGCGCAATGATCTCGCTGGCGCCTTTCGCCGCGACTTCTTCGAAGACCTTTTTAAAATCTGCAATGCTCGCCTGTGAGGAGGAAGGGTAATCCGGATCGCTGGCGATGCGCTCGTAGAATTCAGACGGCTGCATGTCCACGCGGTCGCGATATTGCTGGTTGCCCCAGATGATGTAATGCGGGATGATATTGATGCCGTACTGTTGTAGAAGTTGGTCCGGGATGTCGCAAGTGCTGTCAGTGATAATACAAATCATTTTCACTCCCCAGGGAGGGTATTTATGCTAAATTAAGCTTACACTTCAGCAGGGGTTGGGTCAATGGTACTTAAGTAATATTTATCAACTGCCTTGATTAATATTCTGTTTTGCTATGAATGTTCTTCCAGGTCCTGGAGTGTTTCTGCCATTTTTTCAATTTTTCGGTGGCGCAGCACCAGGCTGAGAATGTAGACTGCGATCCCGCCGAGGATGACGATGAAACCAGCGATCATGTACACCGTGGTATCGGGTGTCATGCTTCACCTCCGGCTTCGAATTCCAGGCGTTTCCGCTCCACTTCGTTTTGTGCTTTTCCCAGTCGGTAGCGGTGCCAGTACAGCGCGATAAAAAGTGTGGTAAATGCCGCCAGGCTGCTGAAAAACGCAACCTGCATGCGAGCGCTCATGGCAAAGGTGCCGGCTGACGGGTCAGATGAACCCACCAGCACCGGGTGAATAGTGCGAAAGACGCGGATAGAAATGAAGGTCAGTGGCACGCTGGCAAATCCGACGATGGCGTACACCGCCGCGAGCCTTGCCCGGCGGCGTGGCTCATCGAGTCCGGAGCGTAGCAGCAAGTACGCCGCGTAGACCAGTTCCATGATCAGCGTGGTGGTCAGGCGCGGGTCCCAGGTCCACCAGGTGTTCCACACCGGACGAGCCCAAATTGAACCGCTGACAATTCCGAGCGCGATGAACACCATTCCGATCTCGATCCCTGCCAGGCTGGCTATATCCCATTTAAGGTTGCTGTTCTTAAGGTATGCGATTGCTGCAACTGTGGCGACCAGAAAACCTAGCATACCTGTCCAGCTTGCCGCCACGTGGAAGTAAAACACCTTTTGCACGCTGCCCATGGTCAACTCGACAGGTGCGTACAGAATGACCAGTAGGAAAGCCGCCGTAATGGCGACAAGCGCCAGTAAGTCGATCAGTCGCAGCAGGGGTGGGGTGTGATGTGATTTCATTGACAGTTCACTCTATTCTTCTATGATTTTATCAAATACTAGCAGACCGATTGCGGCGAACAATAGGTCGTAACCCGCCAGCAGCAGCAGCCAGGTGGAGAGTTCGCCCGCAATACCGCCTTGCAACAGGATGGTGGAAGCACGCACCTCCGCCAACAGCAGCGGGATAAGCACCGGGAAGAGCAGCACCGGCAGCAGCATGTCCCGTGAGCGTAATTGAATTGTTAGCGCAGAAAGGAGCGTACCGGTGAGGATGTAACCCAGTGTGCCCAGCAGGACCACTCCGCCGAAACCGGCTGAAAAGAGATTGACATTATTGAACAGGGCATACACCGGTACAATGATCACAGCGGTAACGAGCAGGTACACCCAGTTTACAAGAGCTTTGCCAAAAAAGATCGCGGTGCGGTCCACAGGCGCGAGCAGCAGCCCGTCGAAACCCTCGCGGTCCTTTTCCAGCGACATGGAGCGGTTAAGGCTGATGGTGCCAGCGAAGCATAGTGTTACCCAGATCACTCCAGGCGCGGCTTTGCTGCGCATATCCACGGATAGGTCAAAGGCAAACACGAATACCAGGATGACAGTGAGCGCGAAGACCAGCATCGTGCCCAGGATCTCGCGCGTACGCCGCTCTGCCAGCAGATCCTTCCAGAAGATTGCCGCGATAGCATTGAAGAATGATCTCATCCGGAATCCCCCTCGGCATGTTTCACCGGTTGCATGCCAGTGACCTCGCGATATAACTGGGTTAGCCCATCCGGGGTGAGGTTAGCGCGCGGCTGTGAGTGGACGATCCTGCCCAGGTGCAGCAGGTCGATGCGTGTGCTGGCGCGGCAGGCTTTATCGAGGTCGTGGGTGGCTAGCAACACTATCTTACTTGCGGAGGATGCCTGGTGGATCAACGCTTCAAATACCTCTGCCGAATCCTGGTCCAAGCCGGTGTAAGGTTCGTCGAGTAGCAGGCAGGCTGGATCGTGGAGCAGAGCGCGTGCAATCGAAAGACGCTGCTGCATGCCGCGTGAATAGACGCGCACCAGGTCATCGGCGCGTGAATGCAAGTTCACCAGGTGAAGCAATTCTTCGATGCGTTCATCGGCGCGAGGGAGCTTGTACAAGCGGCTGAAAAAGCGCAGGTTTTCGCGCGCGGTAAGGTTGGCGTAAAGCATTGGCGCGTGCAGCACCACCCCGATTTCGCGGCGGTATGCACTGGGATCGTTCTGCGTTCTCATATTGTTGAACTGCACAATTCCGAGATCCGGTCGTGTCAGGTCGCTGAGGATGCGCAGCAGGGTAGTCTTGCCCGCGCCGTTCACGCCAATCAACGATACGATCTCACCCGGCGCGATGTTTAACGAAAGCCCGCGCAGTACTTTGCGGTTGCCAAAGGTTTTGGTGAGATTGACGGCTGAGAGCATGAGAGACTCGTATTACGACCCGGCTGATTCAGGTGTAGATTTCTCAGTCTTGAGCTGACGGCGCAGGGAGGATGCCTGCGAGAGAAATTCACCGCGCTGGCTGTCATAGTCAACGCGGGTCAATTTTCCCAGGTTGAAGTCAAAATCCAATTCATTGATGCGCTCAAGTATGGCTTTGTACTCGGCAACCAGTCGCTCGGCATCACTGCCCGTTGACAGGGTGGGGTCTTCGTCAGGCATGGTGAATAACGGGCGTGTGACGTAAACGATCACCAGCGCGAAGATGATCACGATAATTACGATTGGAATGAGGGTCATGGTTTCATTTTCCTATTTCGCCAAATCGAGCGCAGCGCGGATCTCATCCGCGGATTGGAAGGGGCCGATCTGGATAGCCACCAGCCTGCCGTCGCGGCCGATGATATAGGTTTCTGGCACAGCATCCACTTTGAACAGGCGCGAGATACGCGAGCCCATGTCTGGCCCATTGGGAAAGGTGATGCCGTATTTCTCCAAGAAGGCCAGCGAATCCTTCTCTGTGTCCACGTAATTGACGCCGATGAAGATGATCTCGCCGTCGTCCTTGACCTCCTGCCAAACTTCCTCGAGGGCGGCCCCCTCTTCGTCACATGAGGCACACCATGACGACCAGAAGTTCAACAGGACGACCTTACCCTGCAATTGTGATTTTTGAAACGTTTCGCCAGTAAAGGTCGTCACGCTAAAATCCGGGATGTTTGAACCAATGACCAGCATATCCTGTTTGGCGTTTTTCATTTGCACTGCAAACAGGATGATAAGCCCGATGAGTACTGCTCCCGCAATCACCGCAATAGCAAGTGGAAAACGCTTACGGTTGGCAGGAGTCGGTGAATTGTTTGTCATTGCATCCTCTTCAGATCGCGCTCGATCTCTTCAATAAGATCATCCCCGGTTAAATCTTTACTAGAGGGATCTTTTTTCAATGACTGCGCGGATCGTTTACTGGACCGGGTGATGATACTTGCCATGATGGCGATACCAGCGACGAAAATGAGCGGCGGGAGCACGTAGATCAGCCAGTTGAAACCGCGACGCGGCGGCACAGCCAGCACCTGGTCGCCGTACTGTTCGGCAAAAAATTCCTTGATCTGACTTTCGCTCCAGCCAAGTTCCATCTTTTCGCGTATCAGGTTGCGCCACTGGGCACAGGCTGTGGTCGGGCAGACGTCGAGCGGTACGTTCTCGCACACCGGACAGTAGAGGTCTTCTGCCAGCGCGTTTACCTGGTCGTCGGTGATCGGACCGGTATCCTGCGCGTAGCCGATACCCGATGGGGTGAGCAAAGCCAGCATCAGCAGGAGTAAAGGCAGCCAACAGCGCAGTTGTTGCATGCCTACACCTCTCTGCCTGTCAGCTGGGGTTTGCGATCGCTTCGCTCTCGCGAAGGCCACATTGCTACCAGCGTGCCGAGGATCAGCACCGCGGTACCGATCCAAAGCCAGTTGATGAGCGGGTTGCGGAAGACCTTGAAGGTCGCGCCTTCAGCTGTGATGTCAAGCCAATCTACCAGCACAATGTACAAGTCTTCAGTGAGCGTGCTGCGGATGCCCGGTTTGGTCACCGATTGCTGCGCGTAATAGTAATAGTCGCTGCCGGGGTAGACACGCCCCAGCTCGCGTCCGCCGCGACTAATCAGAATGGAAGCCGTGGCGACATTGCGACCATCTGGAGTGTCGGCGATGTCAAGTTTCTCATAAGTGAAAGTGTAGCCCGAAAGGTGCAGCGCCTCGCCCTCGGCGACCATCCCCTGTGTGGTGGTCTGGAACATTTCAATGCCGATGATGCCCAATCCCATCAACGCGACGCCGATGTGAATGAGGTAACCACCGTAACGCCGGCGGTTGTGGCGCACCAGATTGAAGAAAGCGTTCCAGCCATTTTCACCATGCACTCGGGCACGCAGCCTGACTGACTTGATCACATCCATGACCGTGGCGATGACTGCAAAAAACACAATCCAGAGGCTCAGCAGCGCAATCCAACGTGTTGCCCCCAAGAACAGAGTGGTCACCGGGGCGACGAGCGCAATCGCAGCGGGAATCCAAATGGACTTACCCAGGCTACTGACAGTGGAGGCTCCCCACATGGTCAACGGCACCACGCCCATCAGGATCAGTAGCAGCGCGAATAGCGGACCGGTGGCGCTTTCATAGAAAGGCGGACCGACGGTGACCTTTTGTCCGATCAGCAGCTCTGAGACGATTGGGAAGAGTATGCCTAACAGGCAAATGAGGAATATGGCAATAAAGATCAAGTTATTCAGCAGGAACGCGGCTTCTTTGGAGAAGAAGGAACGTATCTGGTAGGTTGAGCCGAGGTCATTCCAGCGCCATAACAATAGACCAAGTGAGATGAAGAACATGAGTGCGATGAACGCCAGAAAGAATGGTCCAATATTGGATTCAGAGAATGAGTGTACCGAGGAAAGCAGTCCGGAGCGGGTGAGGAAAGTGCCAAAAATCACCATGCAGAAGGTCAGCACCAGCAGCGCGATATTCCAATGTTTGAACATCCCGCGCTTTTCCTGCGTAACCATCGAGTGCAGGTAGGCAGTACCGGTCAACCAGGGGATGAGTGCGGAAATTTCCACGGGATCCCAACCCCAGTAACCGCCCCAACCTAGCACATCGTACGCCCAACGGCTGCCGAGCACCAGACCGATGGTGAGGAAAAGCCAGGCCATCAGCGACCATTTGCGAGTGGATTTGATCCATTGGTTATCGGTGCGCCCGGTGATGAGTGCAGCGATGGCGTAAGCGTACGGGATGACGAATCCGGTGAAGCCGAGGTAGAGTGCTGGTGGGTGCACGACCATACCAAAGTGGCGCAACAAAGGATTCAGCCCCGCGCCGTCTGGTGGATTGGCTTGCAGCGACATGTAAGGCGGTAGCAGCGAACTGACCACCTGCCCATCCATGGTGATGAAGTAACGGTTGAACGGGTTCTCAAAAAAGAGCACGAGGATCAGGAAGAAGAACAGGGTGAAACTGGTCACGGTGATCACCCAGGGCAACAGGTCGTGATCAGATTTCCACTTGCGTACCAGGGTGATGAAGGTGAAACCCGCCAGCAGCCAGCACCAGAAGAGCAGCGAACCTTCCTGCCCGCCCCACAAAGCCGCGATTTTGAGATAGAGCGGCATGGAGAGATCGGTCGTCTGGTACACGTACGAATATTCGAAATGACCGGTGAGTAGCAAGATGAGTAGCGCTACCAACGAGAGGGTAAGCAGAGGAAAAGTGACCAACGCTGCGCGGCGGGCTGTTTCAAGCAAGGCAGTGGAGCGCGACCTGCCGCCGTAGATGGACGAGACCACACTTAGGAGCGAGGTCACCAGCGTGAGGACGAGCATGCCGTAGCCGATGAGTCCAATCATGGCGCGGCCTGCGAGGGAACACCTTCTTCATATCGCGAGGGACACTTTAGCAGCAACTCATCGGCGTAGAAGATGCCGTCTTCGCCTAACTTTCCGGTCATGATCGCCTGGGCTTCGTTGGTCAGCAAATCTGGCTGGATACCGGTATAGACAACAACTAATTGGTTGGCATCTGCGTCGACAGAAGCCGCGTGTAAGACTGCAGCCAGGCCGCCCAGCGCTTCGATCTCGTCATTGTCGCCGGGGATGTGGGCAGCAGTGAACGTGAGGTTCATCGTCCGCGGGTCGTAGGTGATGGTATCCCCCAGCACCACGCCCGAGACGCGCACACTTGTGCCGCTCTCAACCTTCCCTGATACCAGTTCATCAATGGTCAGGTAATACTGGGCATTGCCTTTCAGACTGGTGATCACAAGCAGCACAACCGCTGCCAGCATCAATAAACCACCGACCAGGAACTTATTCAGTTTGAAGCCCGGTTTAGTATTGTTAAATTGGGAATTTTGCTCCAACGTGACTCCTGTGTTCTTATTCGATGAAACACAACCTATAATGGCGTGATTATAACTTACTCCAATATGGCATATATACGGATAAATGTAATATTCCTGGATCGAGTTAAAGGCTAGATTATCGGTGGTCATGGCGCGTCACTCCATCACTAAAAACACCATCTGGTTTAGTCCAAAGCGTCTCCGGGCGGGTATTACATTTGTCTTATTTTCTGATTTGTCAACTTAAGTGGCTTGCGGATTGATATAAAGGAATATATAATTTTTAGAACCTCAAGATAGAACATGCAACAGCTAATAATATTTTCAGTTTATCTTTGCACTTAATTACAGAAAGGAAGGGAACCAATGACTGAAACTCCCCCCGTTGAAGAAGCAATCGAACAACCCGGGCAGGAAGATAAAGTTACCAGCACCAAAAAGAACCGTAAACTGGGGGTATGGGCGATTGTGGGGATCGTCGTGGCTGCGCTGGTGGTTGTGGGCGGCGCTACAGGTGGATATCTCATCCACTTGTCCAATACCAGCCCTGAATTTTGTGCAACATGCCATATCATGGATAAAAATGTGACATCTTATCTCACCAGCAACGACCTGGATAACATCCATTACCAGGCAAACGTGGCGTGTAAGGAATGCCACGATTACCCGATACCTGCTGAGGTCCGCAGCGGCATCAAATTCATCCTCGGTGATTACACAGTCGATGAGAACGGTGACCTGGTCAAATTGACCTATGGCGACGACATCTGCCTGCAGTGCCACATCAGCAAGGAATACGTGGCTCAAACTACCGATTTTCTGGCAAAGAATCCACACAACAGCCACAACGGCATGCTTTCCTGCAAGACTTGCCATGTCTCGCACGGTCAGCAGATCGATTACTGCTCGCAATGTCATGATAACGGTGCGCAACGCCTGATTGGTGAGGAGTATGCACCGCGGGAAGACACGATCGATTAAGATTCTTTCTAATGAAAGATTCTGACTAAGAAGTCGGGCTCAAACAGTAAAAACTAGCGAATCAAAGAGATAAAAGCGGCGATCACTCGATCGCTGCTTTTTCTGTGTTTTACTCAATACATCCCCGGTTTGTTTGCCGCGGGTAATACGGCAGGGAATTTCTTCGCCAATGATTATCCAGTCATCATCCCGGGTTTGAGTCATAGCCGTGCCTGGACCACTGGACGTTTAGCAGCGCTGGAAGCTGTCAAATAAGAGCTTCTAAGAGGTAATGAAAAACCAGGACTTTGCTTAAATGTCCTGGTTGTTTATATAGAAAGAATACTATTTCTTAGATTTTTTCGGCGAGGCTGTTGTTTCCGAAATTTCATCACTCTTGATTTCCGAAAGGCTTTCTGTCGGTGCCATCTGGTCGGTCTCACTCTCTTCCAGCGGCCCAGGTATGGTGACAGAGATGACTGGTTGCTGCTTCAATTCTTTGTCGATTTCCTGTAGCGGCTCTTCCACTTCTCTGATGAAGTCAGACATGGTACTTGCCACCGCACTGTGCATGCCTTTGGTCTCTTTTTCCAGATCCCTAATTGTCGCGTCGAGGTCGGCTTCCTTCGCCAGAATCTTGGGGATTTCGGTCAATTCGCGTTTGGTCGCCCAGATTTCCTGCCAATAAGGGGATTTGGTAACTTTGCGAATGAACACCCCAATCTCCCGGGCGGTCTTAACCATGTTGCCTGGGCCCATAATGATCAACGCCAAGAGGACGATTAGGATGATCTCGGAAATTCCGAGGTTTAATATCTTCATTTACAAGCAGCCTAATAAAACCACTTTTACTGTCCTAATACACTAAGAAAGAGGTGAGGGGTTTATTTCTACGGATTGGTGTCGTCGTTTTTCTTTTCAGCGCTTTCATCGCTCTTCAAACCTTCGCGGAAGGAGCGAATGGCTCCGCCGATCTCGCCACCGATCTTGCCGATCTTACCGACACCGAAAAGCAGAACGACGATTGCGAGGATGATGACTAATTCGGGCACACCTAATTTGAATGGCATTTTCTTTCTCCTTATCTTGCTTGATTAATTGTACTACGTTACTTCACTGCCATCAGGAGGCTGAGTAATCGGTTTCGTTACGCTCCTGGGCTATCCTGCGCCGACGACCAGCGATGCTGGCAAACACAATACTGATCAGGTAGAGCACGGAGAGCGGGAGCATCATCAACGCCATGTTCACCGGATCGGGGGTGGGGGTGATAAATGCAGAAGCGACGGCTATGACGATTATCGCGATACGCCATTGTTGAGCTAACTGTTTGGCAGTCACGACACCCAGCCTGGCGAGTAGAAATATAATGAGCGGGAGCTCAAAAGCGACGCCGACCCAGAATAGCAAGTTCAACACAAATCCAAAATAATTACCCGGACGCGGAGCAGTGGAAATGCCCATGAATTCCAATAGGAAGGGGAGCGCTGTTGGCAGCAGGAAAAAGTAGGCAAATAACACGCCGCCAACAAAGAAAAGCGTTGCCATGGGGATCATGATCCATACCCACATACGCTCGTTGGGGTTCAAACCAGGCAGTACGAAGGAAAGTATCTCGAATACGATGACTGGCAGCGCCAGGATCACCCCGCTGAGCAAAGAGATCTTCATGAACGCAGTGACGTTCTCGGTGACATCGATCGACTCCAGCACCGAAAGCCCGCCAATGGGTTTGGCAAGCAACTCGGCGATCTGCTGGCTGAACGCAAAGCTGGCGATGGTAGTGACCAGCAACGCGACAACCGCGATTAACAGCCTCTTCCGCAGCTCTGTTACGTGGCTGAGAATGCTCATTTCTTCGGGAAGTTCTTCTTTTTTAGCCATTTAATTTACTTCAATTATTGTGAGACCCTATTTTATCAGCGCAGGGGGTAGGGTACAAGGATAAAACATCACTGTTTTAAAGATGAAGATTATCTATTTACACTCGTCATGCATGTAAATATTTCAGCAAAGTTATGCCAAAATCAGATACCATGCCAATTCCATCACCCAATGATCAATCTTTTAGGTTGAACTCAGTTAACCATGATCCATGTGATAACGCTTTTCGCCAGCTTCCACGCGCACCTTTAAATAGTTTTCAGCCGGCGGCAGTGGGCAGGTAGCGAAGGCAGTGTAGGCGCAAGGCCAATTGCGCGCCAGGTTGAAATCCAGGATGATATGGTTGGCAACTGGTTTTTCAATCAGCAAGTAACGACCGCCGGGGTAGGTGGCGTCTGTGCGGGTCTGATCGGTGAAATTGAACAGCAGCCCTTCCTCATGGTCTTCGGCGATCAGCACGCATGCAACGCCGTGCAAAGTGAACCGCGCTTCACCGGGGAAAAGGATCTCGTGCTCGCCGCCGATGGCGTCCGTGATGCGTATTGCCATGGGTGGGTCATAACGCACGTACTCTGCCTCGATACAATAAGCGGTATCAATGGCAAAGTAGCGCAGTCCGGCGAAATCTCTCAGCACCGGGGATTGACGGTCCCACACCCTGAGGTAAGCGCTGCCGTTGCGCTGAATAACGCGGATGGCGATCGCACCGATCTCCACAAGGTCTGGCTCTCCATCAACATCCTGGCGCAGCCGGTCCGCTGCGGGCGGTTGACCGTTGACGGTGAAACCAGCGGATGCAGAGGTGAGGTATATTCCGTCAGGGCGCACCTCGAATTCCGCCCGGGCACCCTCCGGCAAGGAGGGGAGGGTGATGTCGTACGCTTCGCTGTGCCCAAGCCGGTTGACGCCACCAACAAGCGGGATAAGTCCAGCCAGCGAAAACCAGTTGAGCGGGTTGGAGAGCATGCGCTCCTCACGCGCCCGGCGCGCTTGTTCAATTTCTTCGATGTAAGCTGTGTCTGCGCTCAAGCTCGTCCTTTCATCTGTACGGATATTTTTGAAAATGAAACGGCAGAGACTGGATACGCTCTGCCGTGACATGTTATATCATTCGATCAACCTGGGAGGTTGGCGGGAATCTAAAAGGCCCGATCGAATTCTTACTCCAAGGCTCCTGTCCGAAAGTTGTACAGGTTTCCTGGCGACAATGTCTGATCAAGGATCAGTCGAGCAAATTGGCGGGAATGTTGCCGCCGTTCTCGGCGATCTTCTGCAGAACCGTTTTGTGCAGCCACATGTTCATTTCAGCCGAATCGTCCATCTTGTCGGGCGGGCAGCCGAGTTCGACTGCCAGTTCCTTGCGGGCTGCGTAGCTGCTGTCGATGCCAAGCAGTTTCAATAGATCTACGATTGATTTCTTCCAGTCTAGTTTTTCGGGGTTTGCAGCGGCGAGTTTCTCGAGCTGGGCGACCACATCCACCACCGGGATCGCGGCGGGTTTCCTGCCGATGATCTCACCTGGTTTGATGAATTCACTCACTTTGCGCGAGTCCTGCGGCTTCACAGGGCTGGTCGTGGTGGTGGTTTTGGGGATGGTCGTGGAGGTGGTCTTGGGGATCGAGGTGACCTTTTCGGCTTCGTTTTCAGCCTTCGTCTTAATATTCAGTTTTTCAAGGATGTTTGAGAATATACCCATTTCTGTTATCCTTTCACAAGTAGGTTAAACCCCAGATTGATTTCATTATAGACCAAAGCTGGAATAATAGTCAATTATTGAAGATTCTCAAAAAAAACTCTCAAAACTCTCAAAATATATTAGATACAAAAAGCTGATTTTGTGATATGTTTATTAAGTTCGACAGTAAACGATCAGGAAAGAGAGGTCACCATGGGAGAAACTGGCAAGAAGGACAAAGGTAAAAAGGAACAAAAAAAGAAACCGAAACTTACCATCAAGGAAAAACGCAAACAGAAGCACGAGAAGAAAGAAACCGCTTAACCTGTTTGACAGGACCGCGCACGTCGAGTGAATCGTTGAAGTTTTCAATCGGGATTTCACCTGCGGCAAGAGCATTATCGAAGAGCGCGATCCTTCGAAACCGGATGATTCAATCACCGCTTTACCTTTTAGTAAAGCGGTTTACCATTTTTTGCCTCCCAAAGGTCATCCTCCCAAAGGTCATCCCATCCTACATTGAAAACCGTCTTATAATTCACATCTGGTCAATACCTTTGGGGAGGTCGCTATTTAATGTCGACGAACGAAGAGGTCGTTAAAAAAGATTCTATCGGCGAGTGGTTGTTTCGCCTGGTCAAGGGAGTGCTCGTAGGGATCGGTTTCATCGTACCCGGGCTTTCAGGCGGGGTGCTGGCGGTGATCCTGGGGATCTACGAACCGCTGATGCGCTTCCTGGGCAATCTCAAGGATAAATTCATCCGCAATGTGTTGTTCTTTCTGCCCGTCGGCATCGGCGGGGTGATTGGGGTGGTCGCTTTTTCAGCGGTGGTGGATTATGCTTTTTCCAACTTCGCCGCGCCGTTTATCTGGCTTTTCATCGGTTTTATTGCTGGCACTTTCCCGTCGCTCATTAAGACTTCGGGCAAACGGGGAAGAAAACCCTGGCATTGGGCGCTGCTGGCGTTGATCGCTGTGGGCATATTTTTCCTCATGCGCTGGATGGAATCAATCCAGAATATGACCATTGCGCAATCCTTTGGCAGCTGGCTCTTGAGCGGAGCGCTGATCGGGCTGGGCGTGGTCGTGCCCGGGATGAGCCCCTCCAATTTCCTTATCTATCTCGGGCTTTACCAGCCAATGGCGGCGGGTATCAAAACCCTGGACCTGGGTGTGATCATCCCGCTTTTATTGGGTCTGGTTGCGTGTGTGCTGATCTTTGCCAGGCTGGTATCGTGGCTCTTTGACAAGTCTTATGCCCTCATGTATCACCTGATCCTGGGTATCGTTATCGGCTCGACACTGGCGATCATCCCCGCCGGCGTCAGCGGCTGGACGATCGCGCTATGCGCCGTACTCTTCCTGGTGGGCGCAGCCTGCTCTTACGCGCTGGCAAAGGTGGATGAAAAACACCCCCACCAATCATTAATCGGTTAGGTCAACCACATTCAAGCCATGACTGACTCCAGCAATTCCTCAAATAATAAGGTTTCGATCCGCCAATTGCCGCGTAACGTGTGGGCGGTTGGTTTCACGAGTATGTTCATGGACGTTTCCAGCGAGATGGTGCTGAATATCCTTTCGCTGTTCCTCTCTAATGTACTCGGCGTGCCTACCAGCATCATTGGCTTGATCGATGGTCTCGCTGAAGCCACCGCCAGTATCCTTAAGTTGTTCTCCGGTTGGTTCTCCGACAGGATCGGCGGGCGCAAGTGGCTGGCGGTGATCGGGTACGGCATCTCCGCAGTCGTAAAACCGTTATTCTACTTTGCCAACAGTTGGGGGTTGGTGGCGGGTGTGCGCTGGGCTGACAGGGTTGGCAAGGGTATCCGCACAGCCCCACGCGATGCACTGGTGGCAGATTCAGTGGACGCGAAGACACGGGGGCTGGCGTTCGGCTTTCACCGCGCCATGGATACTACCGGGGCAATGCTGGGCATCCTCATCGCCGCGGGTGTGGTCTGGCTGACGCAGAAGAACGACCTGCTGCTCTCGCGCTCCACCTTCCAGACCATCGTGCTCATCAGCATGGTGCCTGCCTTTTTAGCGGTATTGACGTTGGCGCTGGGTGCAAAAGATGTGAGTGTGAAAGGAAAGCGTACGGCTCCCAGGATTTCATTAAAGAGCATGGGCAAGCCATTTTCCGTTTTCCTGGTGATCGTGAGCATTTTCACGCTGGGCAACTCGGCAGACTCCTTCCTGGTGTTGCGTGCGCAGAATCTGGGTGTGTCGGTGTTGGGAATCTTGCTCATGCTGGCGGTCTTCAATCTCATCTATGCGGTTGTCTCCACCCCCGCAGGTGCCCTCTCCGACCGCATCGGACGGCGCAGGCTTATCATCGGCGGCTGGCTGGTCTACGCGTTGATTTACTTCGGCTTTGCATTGGCGAGCAGCGACTGGCAGGTGTGGGGTTTGTACGCTGCGTATGGACTGTACTACGGGCTGGCGTACGGCTCAGCCAATGCGCTGGTGGCTGATTTGGTGCCCGATCACCTGCGAGGGACGGCTTATGGCACCTACAACGCGGTTATCGGTTTGCTGGCATTTCCGGCTTCTTTCATTGCTGGTGTCTTGTGGCAGGGATTGGGAGCTTGGACCGGATTCGGTCCCTCAGCCCCCTTCCTGTTTGGGGGCAGCATGGCGTTGATTGCAGCCCTCCTGATGATTTTCTGGATGCCCCGCACGAATGGGCATTTAAGTGAACAAAACGGTGAGTAAAATATCATCGGCTACGTGACAAACTAAACATGTGATATCTCTCAACCCATGCTCGACCGGTATGTCATCCTTGTGGTGCCGCAAGTGCTGGTGTTGAATGCGCCGCAGTTCGGTGACCGTGTGGACCTGCAACCTGGTGAGTTCTAACAGTACCTCACGACCGATCCCGTCCGACCGCATACATCTCAACCGGGCGAGCAGGATTTTCAATCCGCGTGCGAGCAACCTGCCGGGCGCGGGGTAACCAGCATTATCGATCTGCTGGTTAGCAGCGCTTTAAGCGGGATGATAGACGCGGCCCGCAAGGCTTCCAACGCATTCAGACTACCTGTTGATGTTATTGATTCCCGCGCCTGCTCGATTGGCCAGGGCTGGCAGGTGCTGAAAACCGCTCAGTCCATTGAGGAAGAGAGCGACCAGCAGAGAGTACTGCACCGGGTTCACCACGTGTGCTGAAGAATCTTTCAGTATGCCGGGTTGGATTAGCCGGACCCTGAGCGCAGGGCAATTGCGGTTACGCCGACGATTGATGGTTCAGGTTTTAGTTTGTAAACGGGAGTGTGTCATAGTGCTCCCGTTTATTGTTTTCTTGATTGGTATTGGCGCGGCGCGGGTTGTCCTTGAATTCATGCCTTTAAGAGGTTAGAATAGGTTAAGTCACATATTCTCTAACGGTAATTCACCGCGGTGACTAATGTCGGTTACACGAGGAGGAAACATGAGAGCAAATCGAACAATCCCCGAATCATTAGCCAATATCTTAATGAAAGCGTCCATGGCCAGCGGGCCGGCTTTGAGCCAGCTGGCTGCCACCAAGGTCGTTCGCAAAAAGATCACCCGAGAAATCGAAAAAACGATGATGAATTGGTTGACCGAATCGCGCGCTGATCCTAACCTACTGCCCGGAGTGGAGGATGACCGCATCGCCATGGGACTGGCGGTGATGGGATCCATTGAGCGGGCACTGGCAGGCAGGTACCTGTCCGATGCCACTATCCGGGCAATCTTGCAGCTGCTGGTCAAGGGGTTGTTCTTCGAACAAGGCGATCAGACTCGAGCCAGGGTTTTTGAAGAACAGTTCCACCACCAGGCGCCAAGCTTCCTACTCATCAGCCCCAGCAAAGCCTGCAACTTAAGATGCGAAGGCTGTTACGCTGACTCGAACGAACACCCACGCGCGTTGGAATGGTCAATTGTTGACCGCTTGATCTGCGAAGCTAAAGAATTGTGGGGAGCGCGCTTTTTTGTTTTTAGTGGCGGAGAACCCTTTGCCTACAAGTCTGAAGGCAAGGGGATTCTCGAACTGATCGAAAAACACACCGACTGCTTTTTTATGACATACACCAACGGCACCCTGATCACAGATGAGATGAGCCGGCGGCTGGCGGATGACGGCAACATGCTTTTGTGCATCTCAGTGGAGGGTTGGCGTGAGCGCACTGATGCGCGCCGCGGTGAGGGTGTATTTGACAAGGTTCTGGCAACCATGAACAAGCTGCGGCAGGATGGTGTGCCTTTTGGCATCTCCCTGACTGGTACGCGCCATAATGCTGAGGAGATTCTAACCGACGAGTTCATTGATTTCTTCATTTCAAAGGGGGCTATTTTCGCCTGGCTTTTCCAATACATGCCGATCGGACGAGCTTATACGCTGGACTTAATGGTGACCCCGCAGCAGCGCGCCTGGATGTGGCATCGCGCGTGGCAGATCGTACGCGAGAAGCGCTTCTTCTTTGCTGATTTCTGGAACAGCGGGACTGCGTGCGGCGGCTGCCTTTCAGCCGGGGGGCATGGAAAAGGAGGTTTTTTCTACGTGGACTGGAACGGCGCGGTCAGTCCATGTGTATTCACACCCTATTCACCAGTGAATATCAGGCAGGTGTACGCGACAGGCAGGAACTTGAATGATGTGTGGAACGAACCGTTCTTCCACGCAGTGCGTACCTGGCAGGATGAATACGAGGCAGCACAGCGCAACGGACTTGCGCCGTGCCCCAACCGTGACCATCACGAGGAACTTGAGCGCCTGCTGCAAAAATATGAGCCCGAGCCGACGGACGTGAACGCCGCCCAGACGCTCGTCGATCCGCTTTACACGAGTGGATTGCGCGAGTACAACCGCGAGTTTGAGAGCCTCACCGGCGAGATCTGGCAGAAACATTATGTTGAAGGCGTAGACGGTCGGGCGGGTCGGATCGCCCCGCTGCCAGAAGTGCCTTGCGAAAATCTGAAAGATTCAACGTTAAAGGTAGATCAGAAAGTGCCGGCAAAGTAACTGCATCGATATAGCAATATAGAAGCGAGAAAACAATGGAGAAATGCACTGCGTTCGTCCTGGGTGGCGGCGGGTCACATGGAGCGTTACAAGTCGGAGCGTTGCGGGCGTTCATCGAAGCTGGCATCGTACCCGACCTGATGGTCGGCACCTCGATCGGAGCGGTCAATGCCGCAGGATTGGCGATCTGGGGATTTGACCTGCAAGGGCTGCGAAAGCTCGAGGAAGGTTGGGAGAGAGTATCTGAAGCGCAGGTGCTGGACGGCAGGATTTCTGAACTAATCATCCGGGCTTACCTGGGCAGACCCAGCGACCGGGCGCGCAAAAAAGCCATGGAGTACTTTATCTCGCTCGGTCTCAGCCGAAAATTGAAATTCGGCAATATCCGGGGGGTCAGGTTGGCGATGGTCAGCGCCGATATTGAGACTGGAGAACCGATCATATATGGGCAGGATCCCGATGAGTTGATCCTGGACAGTTTATTGACTTCAGTCGCTGTCCCTCCCTGGTTCTCACCGGATATACGTGAAGGGCATATTCTGATGGATGGCGGCGCGCTGAGTAATGTGCCGATTGAACCCGCAGTACGCCTGGGGGCGACAGAGATTTTCGCTTTTGACCTGAATGATTGCGCGCAAAGAAAACCGACCGGTAACCTCTCGTTCACGCAATACTTGCAGAAGTATTTCCAGGCCATCAGCCGCCGGACAGTAGCGCTCGAAACCGCCTGTGCGGAGCTGCACGGCGTGCCAGTGCGTCGCCTTGTTTTCACTGGTCTCGCAGCCACCTCGATCCATGATTTCAGCCAGCGCCAGAAATTGATCGAAGCCGGTTATGCGCGCGCGAAACTTCAGCTTAAGGAGTGGCAGAGGGCATCATCGTAGCGCTGCGGAGAAGCCCTTGTGAATCGGAGAATCGACTAAGATTTTTTATTAAGATTTACCGCTTGGATGGCAGGCCAAGAATCGGCCGTGATCAGTAATAAGAAGTCAATCATTGATGCTTGTATAATGGTCCAAGTGAATAGGCGATCGATATGGTCATCATCCTGATGGGCGTGACCGGCAGCGGTAAGACCACGCTGGGCAGGTTGCTGGCTGAGCGGCTCGGTTGGGTATTTTTCGATGGCGATGGTTATCATTCAGCCGAAAATATTCGCAAAATGAGTTCGGGAATCCCATTAACCGATGAGGACAGGTTGGAATGGCTTCGTGTATTGACAGCCTTAATTTCTAGCAATCTTAATGAAAGAACTTCATCCGTGCTTGCCTGTTCAGCGCTCAAGCAGCGTTACCGCGATATTTTGAATCTTGACCCTGAGCATGTGAGGTTTGTCTACCTCAAAGGCAGCCCGGAAGTGATTCGCAATCGCGTGCAGCAACGCAACGGGCACTACATGCAAGCCAGCCTGGTGGCAAGCCAGTTTGCTGATCTGGAGGAGCCCGCGGATGCTTTGATCATCGACACCCAGCAGCCCATACAGACATGCGTCGACCGGATCGTCGATGCTTACCAGCTTCGACCGGATGAGCATAATCCTGCCCGATAAAACGCAGCCGGATTCATAGCATGGTCATCCCAACGGCATGTCCAACGGCATTGTAAAAAAACCTCATTCCCATTATGATTAGAAAAAACTGGCGCAGACCAGTGTGCTAAGAATTATTTCTACCGAGGTGTTTATTCCCACACCTCAACCCAAATCAACAGCGAGGAAGCATGGATATTCATTCCGAGATCAAACGCCAGGTGGAAGAGAAACGCGAAGAAATCATTCAATTCATGCGTGATATTTGTGCCATCCCATCCATGGAATCCAAGATCGGTCCAGTGGGGGAGCGCATCCAGGCGGAAATGCGCAAGCTTGGCTATGATGAGGTGCGTTTTGATAAGATGGGCAACACCCTGGGGCGCATCGGCGATGGACAGAAAGTGATCGTTTTTGATTCGCACATTGACACGGTCGGGGTCGGTGATCGCGACTCATGGGGTTGGGACCCGTTCGAGGGCAAGATCGAGGACGGAAAGCTTTACGCCCGCGGCGCATGCGATGAAAAGGGGAGCACCCCAGGCATGGTGCATGGACTGGCGATCGCACGAGATTTGGGATTACTCGATGATTACACCGTCTACTATTTTGGCAATATGGAGGAATGGTGCGATGGCATCGGTCCGAACGCTTTCGTGGAGGTCGATCCAGCCATCAAACCGGACTTCGTAGTCATCGGTGAACCCACAAAAATGAATGTCTATCGCGGGCATAAGGGGCGCATTGAATTGAAGATCACCACACTAGGGCGATCGGCGCATGCCGCCGTGCATTTTATAGGCGATAATGCCATCTACAAAATGGCGTCCATCATCAACCTGGTGCGCGAGCTCGATCGACGCTTCCGGTTTGGTATGGGTCACCACCCGGTGCTGGGCAGCCCATCCATCGCAGTGACCAATGCTGTGGCGCGCACCAACTCGCTCAACGCGGTGCCTGACCAGTTCACCATTTATATTGACCGCCGCCTCACCCTCAATGAACCGCATGACTATGTAGTTGACCTGATCAAGGGCTTGATCCCTGATTACCTGCAGAAGGAGATCCTGGTCGAGGAGTTGTTCTACGATGAACCTTCGTACACCGGTTTCCATTTCCCGGTGAGCAAGTATTTCCCCGCCTGGCTGCAGGAGGATACCCACCCGCTGGTGCAAGCCGGCCAAAAGACCATCCAGGACCTGTGGGGCGAGATCCGTCCACTAGGCACCTGGGATTTCTCGACCAACGGCACCTACTGGGCAGGTAAGGCGGGCATTCCCTCGATTGGCTTCGGGCCGGGCGATGAGATCTACGCGCACACCTTCATGGAGCACGTCCCGCTGGACGAGGTGGTCAACGCCGCGGCCTTCTATGCCAGCCTGCCAAAAAACATTTTAGAGGTGCTAAGTCAAAGCATCATCCATAACGGCGAATGAGCGATTGATATGTAAATGGGAGAGCCGGGTAATTGATTCGATCCACGGTTTGGACTTTCGGCGCACCCGCTTGATCATTTTTATTGGTATCAGGTTTGAATTGAATTCATTTGGTGGATATAAAAATGCTAACAGTCACATCCCTTAACGAGGCTATTCAACTAGTCAGACAGAGTTTTAGTTCACTGCGCACCGGGTGGGAATTTGTCAATCTGGAAAGTGCCTTGAACCGCGTGTTGCCTGAAAACGTCAGTTCAGAAGAATATGTACCGCTCTTCAATCGCTCCACGGTCGATGGATTTGCCGTGATCAGCAGCGATGTTTTCGGCAGCTCTGATTCGATACCGGCGATGCTCAACCTGGTGGGAGAGTCGCACATGGGCGAGCACACCGATCTGATCCTCAAGCCCGGTCAGTGCGCGGCGGTACCCACAGGCGCAGAAGTGCCAGCCGGGGCAGACGCGATGGTGATGGTGGAGCATACCGAAAACCTCGAAGGCGGGCAGGTGGCGGTTTACAAACCGGCTGCTCCTGGTACGAACATGATCATGCGCGGCGAGGACACCAAACCTGGTGACGTGGTTTTACCGGCGGGCAGGCGCATCAACGCCGCTGACACCGGCACCTTGGCCGCGCTGGGCGTCACCCGCGTGCCTGTCTCGGCGCGCCCGCGCGTGGCGATCCTGTCCACCGGTGACGAGCTCATCAACCCAGAACAGAAACCAACCCCCGGTCAGATCCGCGACGTCAACTCGCCGCTGCTGCACAACGCGGTGCTGGAGGCTGGCGGTGAACCTTTCACGTTGGGCATCCTGCGCGATGATGAGGAAAACATCACCAGTGCGGTGCAAAAGGCTGCCGCTGAATATGACCTGGTGATCATTTCCGGCGGCACCTCGGTGGGTGAAAAGGACGCCATGCCCAGGGTGATTGCCAGGCTGGGGCGCATGCTGCTGCACGGCATCGCGGTCAAACCGGGTAAACCCACCCTTTTCGGTGAGATCAACGGCGTGCCGGTGTTCGGGCTGGCGGGCAACCCTGTGGCGGCGTACTTCCTCTTCTATTTGCTCATCCGGCCGATTCTGTTCAGTATGCAGGGGGCGGAGACCCTTGACCACCAGGTCACCCTGCCCATCGCACGGGCTTATTCATCCAATCACGGACGCGAAGAGATCGTGCCAGTGAAAGTTCGCGAGGGGCAGGTTATTCCCATTGCCAGCAAGTCCGGGTTGATCACCACGCTGGCGGGCACCGATGGTTATATCCGCATCCCGCGCGACGCGGAAGGGCTGCGTGAAGGGGACCCGGTGCTTGTGACACTTTTTTCGAGATGAGATGGCCTATCAATACCTGACCAACCTGCCATTGGAAGAGGCGCGCGAAAAGTACCTTGCAGCTTTAATGCAGCACGGGCTTCAATACAAGCAAGAGAACATCCCCGCGACCGATGCATTAGAGCGGGTGAGCGCAGCGGCGGTGTACGCGAAGATATCTGCGCCGCACTACAATGCCTGCGCCATGGATGGCGTTGCGCTGGATTCTGCGCTCACGTTTGGCGCCAGCGAGCGCACACCGGTTGAGATCCGCGACAATCAGTTCACCTGGGTCAATACAGGCGACCCACTGCCTGCTGGTTGTGATGCGGTGGTGATGGTGGAAGATGTGATCGGGGGAGATGGTTTCATCACTCTCTACACACCCGCGGTGCCGTGGGAGAACATCCGCCAGATCGGTGAGGATATTAGCGCAGGTGACATGATCATTCCCTCGTACACCGTGATCACCCCGGCGATCATCGGGGCACTGCTGGCGGCGGGAGTACTGCAGGTGAGCGTGATCACCCGTCCGGTAGTGGGCATCATCCCCACCGGCGACGAGCTGGTGCTGCCGACTGACACACCGCAACCGGGGCAAATCATTGAATTCAATTCGAGTATCATCTCTGCCATGCTGGGACAGTGGGGATGTGCCAGTAAGCGCTACCCGATTGCAAGGGATGACCAGGCAGCCATCGAGGCTGCGCTGAAGACCGCACTCAGCGAATGCGATGCGATGATCCTACTGGCGGGTTCCTCTGCAGGTAAAAAAGATCACGCGGTCAGCGCCATACGCAGCGTTGGAGAGGTGATTGTGCATGGTATCGCAATCAAACCTGGCAAGCCTGCGATCCTCGCCCTGGCTGACGCACCCGACCATGCAGGCGCAATCCCGCTACTGGGGCTGCCCGGCTACCCGGTCTCGGGCATGCTGGTGATGGAGCACTTGTATCGACCGGTGATCGAAGTGATGACTGGACGATATTCCTTGCTGAACGAGCAGCGTGAAGTGGAAATCTCGCGCCGCCTCACTTCCTCGTTGAAATACCATGAATTCATCCGCGCGACCCTGGGCGAGGTGAACGGTAAGCTGGTGGCGGTGCCCTTGAGCCGCGGCGCCGGGGTGGTCAGCTCGATGGTCAAAGCCGATGGTATCCTGCAAGTGCCGCAGAACATGGAAGGCTGCGAACAGGGTGAACGTGTAATGGTGCAGCTGTTGCGCAGCATGCCGGATATCGAGCGCGCGCTGGTGGTGACGGGCAGTCATGACCCGCTGATAGATGAAGCGGCGGATATTTTGCGTCGCGCATGGCCCGGCAGCCGGGTGACCTCCTCGCATGTGGGCAGTATGGGCGGCATTTTGGCGGTCAAACGCGGTGAAGCCCACCTGGGCGGCATCCACCTGTTGGACGAGACGACCGGTGAATACAATATATCGTTCCTGCGGCGCTATTTCCCGGAAGGCGAGGTAGCGCTGGTGGAAGGAGTACGGCGCACCCAGGGATTGATGGTCAAGGCGGGCAATCCACTTAAGATTAACTCGCTGGCAGACCTTACACATGGCAGCTATGTGAACCGCCAGAAGGGCAGCGGTACGCGCATCCTGTTCGACCACCTGCTCAAGCAGGAGCAGATTGACCCGGCTGGTATCATTGGGTACGGGCGGGAAGAGTACACGCACTCCGCAGTGGGAGCTTCGATCGCCGCGGGTTCGGCGGACGCCGGGCTGGGCATCTATTCCGCCGCCAGGATCTTCGGGTTGGATTTCATCCCGATCTACGAAGAGCAGTACGACCTGCTGGTACTGCAGGATGCAATGGAGCTGGAGATCGTGCAGCGCCTGCTTGAGGTGCTGCGCGGAGAGGAATTTTCCCACCGACTGGCGGGGTTGGGCGGATACAAACTGGTTCACCCTGGGGAGCTAAGGACATGGAATTAACCCACTTGGACAAGAACGGTAAAGCTGTAATGGTTGATATCAGCCAAAAACCAATCACCGAGCGGGTGGCGGTGGCGCGCGCTGTTGTACGCATGATGCCGGAAACCCTGTCGTTGATCCGTGATGACCGCATCAAGAAGGGCGACGTGTTCGCCAGCGCGCGCATCGCCGGCATCATGGCAGCCAAACGCACCCACGAGCTGATCCCCTTATGCCATCCCATTCCCATCACCAGTGCTGCAGTGGAGCTCACGGCGGTTGACCCGGATGTGGTGGAGATCACCGCGACTGTCAAAACGACCTACGCGACTGGTGTGGAGATGGAAGCGCTGACCGCAGCCAGCGTGGCGGCGCTCACGGTGTACGACATGTGCAAATCAGTTGACCGCGGCATGACTATTGAAAAAATTCAACTGGTACGTAAAAGCGGCGGCAAATCAGGGGATTTTATTCGTAAAGAGGATGTGGCAATCACATGAAAGATGGTTTCGGGCGCGACATTGATTATTTAAGGGTTTCCCTCACCGAACGCTGCAACTTGCGCTGCACGTACTGCCGGGCGGATGAAGGCGAATGTCCAAAAACGCGTGAACTCAGCGCGGAGGAATTCACCCAGGCAGTGCAGGTGTTTGCAAAATTAGGCATTCGCAGGGTGCGGCTAACCGGCGGTGAGCCATTGCTGCGTAAAGACATTCTGCAGATCGTGCAGAATATTGCCGCGATCGACGGGATCGAAGATTTATCCATAACCACCAACGCACAGCAGCTCGACGGTAGAGCAAGCCTGCTCAAGCAGGCTGGTTTGAAGCGGGTCAACATCAGCATCGATTCGTTGAATCCTGAGAAGTTTAGGCTGATGTGCAGCGGCAATCTTGACTTGGTATTCAATGGTATTGAAGAAGCCCTGGCGGTCGGCTTGACGCCCGTGAAGCTGAATGTGGTGTTGATTCGCGGAAGGAACGATGACGAGGTGGATGATTTCATCGAAATCACCCGCAACAAGCCCGTGGATGTGCGTTTTATCGAATTGATGCCCATGGGCGAACTGGGTCAGGATAGTTCGCTGCGAGTGAACAATGCGCAGCTGATCCAGGCAAGGCCTCACCTCAAACCCCTGGCACCGCGTTACCCCAGCCAGCCTTCACGTGACTTCCAGGTGGAGGGCTACCTGGGCAGGGTGGGTTTCATCAGCCCGCATTCCCAGAAATTTTGTTACCTGTGCAACCGTGTGCGCCTGATGAGTGATGGCAAGCTGCGCTTGTGCCTGGGGCATAATACCGAAATTTCGGTCCTCGATGCGCTGCACGAGGGTGATGAAGCGTTGGAAAGCCTTATCAGCCAGGCGATCCTGCTGAAACCGATGCAGCATGATTTTAATGCAGAATTTGTACCGAACAAAAATATGAGCAGGATCGGAGGATGACAGCCGTGGCGAAAGTGATCACCGTCAACATCAGCACGAAGAAAGGCGTCATCAAGCATCCCGTCCCAGAAGGCGTGAAGATCACCGAATTGGGCATCGAGGGCGATGCGCATGCCGGAGACTGGCACCGCCAGGTGAGCCTGCTCGGGCAGGAAAGTATCGACAAGATGACAGGTCGTGGCGCCAAGAACCTGGAACCCGGCATCTTCGCGGAGAACATCACCACCGAAGGCATCGACCTGTTCCATCTTCCGCTCGGTACGCGGCTGGTCATCGGCGAAGTGGAGCTTGAGGTCACCCAGATCGGCAAGGAGTGCCACACACACTGCCAGGTTTATCACCAGGTGGGGATGTGCGTGATGCCCATCGAGGGTATTTTCACGCGCGTCAAACGAACCGGGTTCATTAAACCGGGTGATGAGATCACGGTCATCCCCGGCATCCGCGTCGCGGTAATCACGATCAGCGACCGCGGCAGTGCGGGGGTGTATGAAGATCGCAGCGGTCCAGCGCTGGTGAAGGCGCTGACAGGCAAAGCCCGGGTGGAGAAGACCGTCATCATCCCCGATGAGTACGAGCAGGTCAAAGCCCTGTTGGTCGAGTTGTGCGATTCCGGTGAGTTTGATGTCATCTTCACCACTGGCGGCACCGGGTTTGCCCCGCGCGACGTAACGCCCGAGGCAACTGTAGCGGTCGTCGACCGGCTTACCCCGGGCATCGCCGAGGCGATCCGCCAGGCGAGCCTGCAGATCACCCCCCGCGCAATGCTCTCTCGCGCCACGGCCGGCATCCGCAAGAATACCCTAATCGTCAATTTACCAGGCAGCCCTAAGGCTGCCGTTGAATCAATCGAAGTCTTTCTGCCGGTGATGGCGCACGCGATGGAAATGATGCGCGGCGGTAACCATGAATCTTTTGGGAACTGATGGGAAGGATAAACTAATTAATATCGGATATTTTTGGAGGAAAAATGAAGCTCAGTGCGCGTAATCAGTTAAAAGGAAAGGTCGAAAAGATTACCCTTGGATCAGTCAACGCAGAGGTTGTGATTCGCACAACTGCAGGTGAGGCAATTGTGTCCATCGTGACGAAGGAATCTGTCGCAAGCCTCGGCTTATTCGAGGGCCAGGAAGTGTATGCAGTTATAAAAGCTTCCAACGTGATGCTGGCAGTGGAGTAGATGCCGAATCAACAAATAAAGGTTGTGCGAGAAAATACACAGTCTTTTAATTTACCGGTTTTTCACGAAACCCATCTCACCGTTCCGCTTTCGCTGTCCTCGTAACCTCCCAGGCGGTTGAGTAGCGCGCGGTAATCGCTACTCTTCAGCCATTCGATCATCCGCTGTACGGGGAGTTGACCAAAAGTGCTTTCCCGCATGACCAGGTCGTAGCGTTCAGTGGTAAGCGGGATGAAGTCCAGCCCGTAGGCTTTGGCTGCGGCTTCTAGTCCGATGCCTGTATCTGCACGCGAGCCTGCCACTGCAGCAGCGACCTCGACATGCGTTGAATATTCATCTTGATAACCGGTAATTGTTGAGGAGTCGATCTGATGCTTTTTCAATTGAGCATCCAAAAAAACGCGCGTACCTGACCCAGCCTGGCGATTGATGATCCGTATACCTGGTCCTGCAAGATCATCGATCGAGTGTATATTGGCGGGATTACCTGGTTTGACGATGAACCCCTGACGGCGATGCGCAAGCGTGACCAGGGCGAGCTTCTCACCTGGGAAGCGGCTTTGAACAAACGGTGTGTTGTAAGTGTTTGAGCCTACATCCCAAAGGTGTATGCCGGCGATGTCAGCATCATTTTTCTGCAGGCTGACCAATCCGGCCAGGCTGCCTGTGAAAGAGAGAGAGAACGAATATCCAGAGATGATCTCGCTGAAATGGGTTGCCATCCAGGCGACTGCCAGGTCGTGAGAGCCTGCAAAACGCAAAGTGTTGCTGTTGGAGTTAGGTGTTTGAACCACACTGCGCCAACGGTTGAGCGCTACCCGTAGTGCGTCCTCGACCTGCAGCGGTGTAAACCCGGCGGTCATTGCCTCCAACAGGTAGGTCTCTGCGCGGTGAATGAGATTGGCTTGGTGCAATGATTCATCCGGCGCCGGGGCTGCCGAACTGGTGACCCGGGTGCGTCTGCCCGCGTGTGTGGTTACAAGCCCTGATGTTTCCAATTCGTGAATCGCGCGCTGTACTGTACCAATGGTGCATTGCCAGTCGTTGGCAATTTCCCTTATCGAAGGCAATGCGTCACCTGGTGAGAATTTTCCACCTTTGATGTCGCGCCGGAATGACTCCGCAATGCGATAATATAAAAATTCCTCGCCCATTTTTGTTCCCTATCTTCCTTCAAAATTAAAGCATTCCAGCCATTTTATTGACGTAAATATCGATTGGCGCTATCATTAATTGTATAACTGTTGCTATACAATTATACAGTATTTTTCGATCGTTGTTTTCATTGGCATAAGTTTTTTGTGATGCTGTAGACAATTTCATTCCAAGGAGAAACAAATGAAGAAAACGATGTATGTAGTGCTGGGTATTATCCTGAGTGTAAGTTTGCTGCTTTCCTCTTGTGCGGCAAAACCGGCTGAGGAACTTACTGCACCAGAAAATCCTGAAGTAATCCTGGCGACTACAACCAGCACGCGGGATTCTGGGTTGCTCGATTTCCTGCTGCCATTGTTCCAGGAGGAGACCGGTTATGTGGTGAAGATGGTGGCAGTGGGAACCGGCGAAGCCCTGAAGATGGGCGAGGAGGGTAACGCGGATGTACTTCTCGTTCACGCACCGGCTTCAGAGATCACTTTCATGGAAGGCGGATTTGGCAAAGATCGCTACCTGATCATGCACAACGACTTTGTGATTGTTGGCCCGGCAGATGACCCAGCGGGGATCAAGGGCAGTATGGATACCTTGGCGGCTTTGACTGCCATTGCCAACAGCCAGTCGCCGTTTGCGACCCGCGGTGATGATTCAGGTACGCATAAAATGGAAGTAAAGTTGTGGAGTGCAGCTGAAATAACACCCGAGGGCGAATGGTACCTGAATACCGGACAGGGAATGGGTGATACACTGCGGATCGCTTCGGAAAAATTCGCGTACACGCTAACTGATCGAGCGACCTATCTGGCATTAAAGGATACGCTGGATCTTGAAATCCTCTTCGAAGGCGATACAGCACTGCTAAATATCTACCACGTCATTACTGTCAATCCAGACAATTGGCCGAATATGAACTATGAAGGTGCGAAGGCATTCGCCGATTGGTTAGTGAAGGATGATGTGCAAAAGATGATCGAGACTTTTGGCGTGGAAAAATTCGGTCAGCCCTTATTCTTCCCAGATGCAGGGAATCCGGAGTATTAGTACAGTAGTACTGTATGCAGAATCTCATTGACGGCATCGTCAAGGCGTTTCAGCTACTTCTGCAGGGTGATCCGGAAGTTGTACGGATCACCCTCTTGTCATTGGAAGTATCAGGTGTTGCGACCCTGATCAGCATTCTGATCGGTCTGCCTCTAGGCACTTTCCTGGCATTGGTACAGTTTCGTTCACGACAGTTTTGGATTAGCCTGATCAACACTGGCATGGCGCTGCCGCCAGTTGTGGTGGGGTTGGTGGTATCGATCTTTCTTTGGCGAAGTGGACCGCTGGGTGGGTTGAAACTTATCTACACACCGACGGCTATTGTAATTGCACAAGTGCTCATCTCATTCCCATTGGCAGCCGGTTTGACCATCTCATCACTCCAGCAGCTTGATCCTCGACTAAGGGCTCAACTTCTGGGACTTGGCGCATCGAAGGTTCAAATGATACTCGCTTTATGGAAAGAGGCGCGGCTGGCGCTGGTCGCTGCGTTGATCGCAGCTTTTGGCAGCGTGATTTCCGAAGTGGGTGCTTCAATGATGGTTGGCGGCAATCTTAAAGCCTCCACTCGCGTGCTCACCACTGCCATTGTGCTCGAAACCAGCCGCGGTGAATTCGCTTCGGCCATCGCGTTGAGTATCATTCTGTTAGGCTTGGCATTCATGGTCAACTTTGCCCTGACGATACTTCAACAGCGCAGGAAATAACCCATGCCCCCCATCCTGGTGATCAAAGATCTTTTAGTAAAAGCGGAGGACAGTACGCTCCTTGACCTACCCGAGCTAACAGTCGAAAAGGACGAAGTGCTGGTCGTCGTGGGACCCAACGGAGCGGGTAAGAGCACATTGCTGCAGGTGATCGCTGGTTTGAGAAAGTTTAACCGCGGGTGCGTAAGATTTACCGACAACCCGGGTTTGGCTGACCTGGCATACCGCCGCAGGATCAGCACAGTTTACCAATCCCCCTTGCTGCTGAGCGGAACCGTAGAGAGTAATATCGCCAGCGGGTTGAAGTTTAGAGGGATCAAGGAAAAGGAAATTCGCCGGCGGGTTGAGTATTGGATGGACCAGCTGCATATCACCCACCTGGCTCAGCGCAGGTCGAACTCATTATCAGGCGGCGAAGCCCAACGTGTCAGCCTGGCGCGTGCCTTCTGTCTGGAGACAGAACTGATTTTGATGGATGAACCATTCAGCGCGTTAGATACCCCAACGCAACAGGAATTACTGAACGACCTGCGCGAGGTCATCTCGCGCACCAATCAGACTTGCATCTACGTAACGCATGATTTAGAAGAAGGTCTGGCGATCGGCGACCGGGTGGCGGTTTTATTTAAAGGACAGCTGCATCAATTGGACAGAATTTCGCAGGTATTTTTTCGCCCTAACACCCCCGAGGTCGCTGCATTTGTTGGAGTGGAAAACATTATTCCGGGAATTGTCGAAAAGCGCATGGAAGGTCTGGTACAGGTTCGGGCGAATGGGTCATTATTTGACGTGGTGAGTGATCTGCCCCCCACAGCGGCAGTATTCATTTGCCTGCGGCCAGAAGACATCACCCTCTATAATGTATCGGAGGAGGTTAAGCCTTCCTCCGCCCGTAACAGGTTGACCTGCAGAATAACGCAATTAGTCAACCAAGGACCGCTCACACGCATTCACCTCGAAGCAGGATTTCCACTAACTGCATTGGTCACGCGTCCTTCAGCCAAAGAGATGGACCTGCAGGTTGGAAAAGAAGTGGTCGCGGTTTTTAAGTCCACCGCGATCCACCTAATCGAGTCCAGCAACGCTGCAATTCGCTAACTTCAGTATCGTGCGATCGTAATCCCGCGCTTACAATGCGGCTTCGGTGCAGGTTTACTCCTGCACCGGTTCAGTGCCGGGTTTTTCGTGCGCCAATTTTCGCGCTGCGCGGCGTTTTTCCAGTTCGCTGACTACCTCGGTGTACTTCTCGCGGCTGAGCGGATAGAAGACGGCGAACAGGATACCGGCGAAGAGCAGCGCAGCGGGGATCGGTCCGATTACGATTTTAATGCCGAGCAGAGCGCTCGCAGGTTGTTCGGCGGCATTGGAGACATATCCAGTGAATTCCAGCAACAGCAACGAGAGCGGCACCGCCAGTGAATTGGCGACCTTGCCCATCAACGTGATCAAGCTGTAGAAGGTACCTTCGTGGCGTTCGCCGGTCTGATACTCATCCCATTCGATGGCATCTGGGATGATCGCCCAGGGAAGCACCTGTGCCGCGCTCAAACCGAAACCCATCAGCACGCACACCCCGAGCAGCAGCCACAATGGCGTCGCCGCATTGAACAGCGCCAGACCGCACATCGTCACCGCCCAAAACGAGACCCCCAGAATATATGCGCTGCGTTTGTTGCCCTTCTTGGATACCCAGTTCCACAATGGCAGCGCGATGATGGCTGAGATAAAGATCACTCCCATGATCAAAGAACTTTGGTTTGGACGCTGGAGCACGTACTTGATGTAGAACATGAGGTTGGTTTCTGCCAGGATGATCACGATCCAGGTGCACAGGTAGATCATGGCGGCGAAGAAGAAGGGTTTGTTATGGCGCACCGCTTTCAGGGCGTCGCGCAGCTTTGGCTGCTGCTGCTCGATATACTCTTTCTTCTCGCGCACGCTGAAGAACACCACCAGGTACGGGGCGGCAGCCAGGAAGCCGAAAATGACCGCCATCAGCACCACTCGGTCAGCGTTTTGAGGGATCATTGAACCGATCACCAGCATGGGAAGGGTGTAGGCGGTCAGCCCGCCAATTATGTTGAAGAGCATGCGAAAGCTGGTGAGCTGGGTGCGCTCGTCGTAATCCTGCGTGAGTTCAGGTGTAAGGGCGAAATACGGCATGTAGACGGTAGTAGCGCTGGCTTCGTAAATCAGGTACGCAGCTGCGAAGAAGATCAACAGACCGATATCCGTGGTGATGAACGCTGGCTTGATCCATAACAGGACGAAAGTCAGGGCGAAGGGCAGCGCACCGAAGAGCAGCCACGGGCGGCGGCGGCCCCAGCGCGTACGCGTACGGTCTGAAAGATAGCCCACCAATGGGTCGTTGATGTAATCCCAGCTGCGTCCGATGAACAGCGCGGCAGCCGCTAGGGCGGGCGTCACCCCCACTACATCCATCATGAATATCGGGAACAGCGCGGCGATGATGGAGTTGTTCATGCTGTAGCCAAAATCTCCGCTGCCGTAAAGGATTTTGGTCAGGGTTGGGATCTTCGTTCCAGCGTTCATTGATTTTTCCCTCGCTTTAGGTGAGATGGAATGTAGTAATTTTACACGCGATGCGGTTTGGGGATCGGTTTTTTTGTGAGAAAACACTCCTTCGGAAGTAACAGTCAACTTGGGCAGGAATTGAGAATTTATTTAATCCAGCCAAGCTCCAATTTGGAATTATCAGATTTTCCCTCACCTCTTTAGATAGATCTTCAGTATTCATTTGTTTCAACTTACGGATTGCTGTAAACTTACACAATAAGACAATTCAAAACTTCTATGTCACGCGCACCCAGTTTTTCAAACAGAGCTGTGAAAGCGCCAAAAACCCGGGTTCTTAGTTCGAGATATTGGAAAGCTGATAATTGTATTTGTAAATTTTTTAAACATAGGCTTAAATTCAAAACAGGTGATTTTTGATGCCCCCCTTACTGATCGTACTGATCATTTTTGCCGTGGCGTTCGATTTTCTGAACGGCGTGCATGATTCCAGCAACGTTGTCGCGACCATGATCTCCTCCAGGGCGATTTCCCCAAGGGCAGCGCTCGGTCTGACGGCTGTCGCCAACTTCGTCGGCCCGTTCATCTTTGGTGTGGCAGTTGCGACCACCATTGGGCAGGACATCGTCTCGGCGGAACACATCAATCTGGTGGTGTTGATTGCGGCTTGTTTCGCCGCCATCTTCTGGAATGTGCTCACCTGGGTGCTGGGGATCCCAAGCAGCTCCTCGCACGCCCTGATAGGAGGATTGATCGGTGCGGTGGTGATGGCGGCTGGATTTAAAGTCATTATTATGAAGGGTATTATCAAAGTATTGATCGCCTTATTCGCCTCACCTGTCATCGGTTTGATTGCCGGCATGTTGATCGCGAATTTAGTGTTCCTGTTTTCATGGAAGGCTACTCCGAAGATCAACGAGGTTTTCAAGAAACTGCAGATCGTAACCTCCATTGGGCTGGCATTGAGCCATGGCACGAACGATGCCCAAAAGACAATGGGCATCATCACCCTGGGGTTGGTCATCACCGGCATGCAAAAAACCTTTGCAGTGCCTCTTTGGGTGATCCTCATCTGCGCTTCAGCGATCGGGATTGGCACCGCGGTCGGCGGATGGCAGCTCATCAAGACGCTGGGATCCAAGTTCTACAAGATCCGCCCGGTGCACGGGTTCGCTGCCCAGGCGACTTCCGCCATCGTCATCATCACGGCATCCTTGTTGGGCGGCCCGGTGAGCACTACCCAGGTGGTCAGTTCAGCGATCATGGGTGTTGGCGCAGCCGAACGTGTGAGCAAGGTGCGCTGGGGGGTGGCAGGGGAGATCGCCTCCGCCTGGGTACTTACCATCCCAGCCACAGGCTTATTAGGTGCGGGCGCATTTTATCTACTCAATCTATTTCTATAAACCATTAACGGGTTCGAAACCTGGAAATTCGAAAAACACTGAAATTTGTAACCAATTTGTAACCGGCATTGTGTAATATATTTCCATGCGGAGGCAATCTATCCGCATGGATTTCCGTTTCTTATACATCTTCTAAGTTCCAGGAGGAAGGTATGCGTTTAGAAGGCAAGGTGGCGCTAGTGACAGGCGGCGCGGCTGGTATTGGCAAGTCGACTGCCCAGGTATTTGCCCGCGAGGGCGCAAAGGTAGTTATTTGTGATGTGTCAGAGGAATTAGGCGGCGAGCTGGTGAAAACCCTCGGCGCCGACGCCAGTTTCTACAAAGTGGATGTGACCAACCGTGAGGACGTGCAAAAATGGGTGGACGATGTGGTCGCCCGTTACGGCCGTGTGGATATCCTCGTGAACAACGCCGGTATCACCCGTGACGCCCAGTTTGTCAAAATGAAGGACGGTGAACTGGTCAAGCAGATGTCGGAAGAGGCTTTCGACCTGGTCATCTCGGTCAACCTCAAGGGTGTGTTCAACTGCACACAGGCGGTGGCGCCTTACATGGTCAAGCAGGGGTCAGGCGTCATCCTCAATGCTTCATCGGTGGTGGGGCTTTACGGTAACTTTGGACAGACCAATTACGTTGCTACCAAAGCCGCTGTGATCGGTATGACCAAGGTGTGGGCGCGCGAACTCGGGCGCTACAACATCCGCGTCAACGCGGTCGCGCCTGGGTTCATCATGACTGAAATGGTCGCCAAGATGCCCGAGGAAGTGCTCGCCGGCATGCGCGGCAAGACCCCCCTCGGCAGGCTGGGTGAACCTGAAGACATCGCCAACACCTACCTCTGGCTCGCTTCAGATGAAGGCGCGTACGTACACGGCACCACCATCAGCGTGGATGGCGGCATCGTTCTGGGTACCTAACAAGGAGGCAAACATGAATCGTTACGCGACAATCATTTCCACAGGGGCTTATCTGCCCGAGATCGAACGAACTAACGCGGTGATGGCGGAGCGCTTTGGTGAGGTCGTAGATAAGTTTGAGGCTTCCTCCGGCATCAAGACGCGTTTTTACGCTCCCGACGATTGGGTAACTTCCGACCTGGGAGTAGAAGCCGGTAAGAAAGCAATAGCCAACGCCGGGCTCAAACCTGAAGACATTGACCTGATCATCTTGGGAACCGACAGCCCGGATTACATCACGCCCGCCACATCGGTAGTGACGCAGCATAAACTAGGCGCGAAGAAGGCTGGCACATTTGACGTGGGCTGCGCCTGCGCTTCCTTCCCGACCGGACTAAACCTGGGGGCCGGATTGATCGCCTCGAACCCGCACCTGAAATATGTGCTGGTAATCGGCGCGTACATGATGCACAAGCTCGCCGATTGGGAAAATGACGTGATGTCTTTCTTCTACGGCGATGGCGCGGGCGCGGCGATCCTGACCGCCAGCGACAAACCCGGTTTTGTCTCCTCGACTTTCTTTGCGGATGGCTCATACCACAAACACTGGGGCATCTACTCCGGTGGCACCTACGAACCCGCGACCGAAGAAAGCGTGAAAGCCGGCAGGACCAAGGTCAAGTTAGTTACGCCTTTTCCGCCCGAGGTCAATCACGAAGGCTGGCCAGCGCGTATGCGCGAACTGGCGCAGAATGGTAATTTCGACTTGCAGGATGTTGACCTTGTTATTTACACACAAGTGCGCTTGAAAAGCATCAAACTGGTACAGGAGACCCTGGGGCTGCCCTTTGAAAAAGCACATTACGTGATGGACCGTTTCGGGTACACCGGTTCCGCCTGCCTGCCGATGGCGTTCAATGACGCTGTGGAGCAGGGCAAGGTGCATTCCGGCGATCTGGTTGCTTTTGTGGGTTCAGGCGTGGGGTACAACCAGGCTGGATCCGCGTTCATTATGCCATAAGCTCCCATGAATCCAGGCGACCTGTACAAGCAAAAGCTGATCAGCATCCCCGAGGCGGTGGGCAAACTACAATCTCACCGCACGCTCGGGTTGGCGATGGCTGCTTCGGAACCGCCCGGTCTGATGAATGAACTGGGCAATCACCGCGACCGACTGGAAGACGTGCATGTGTGGGTCTGTCTACCGTTGGGGTCATACAGCTTCGTGCTCGATCCGGCCATGGAAGGGCACTTCTTCGTCGAGAATTGGTTCTACGGGACGGCAGACCGCAAGGTGCACGACCAGGGTCGCGAATCCTATATTCCCAATAATCTTCATCAGGCAGCTACTCGTAAGCTCTACGCAGCAGGCAACCGGGTGAACGTGTACTTTGGTACAGCTACACCGCCAGATGAGCGCGGATATATGTCGCTCTCATTGGGATTGGTGATCGAAAAGCAGCTTATCGAACAGGCTGATCTGGTTATCCTGGAGATCAACGAGAACCTGCCCTGGACGCTGGGGGACACACAGGTGCACATCTCCGAAGTCGATTACGTGGTGGAAAATCACGTGCCGCTGCCCATTCTGCCGGCGACAGCGCCAACCGCGGCGGAAGAAGCGATAGGCGGCTACATTGCGGACCTCATTGAAGATGGCTCGACCTTGCAGCTTGGCATTGGGGGCATTCCCAATGCAATCACGCCGTTCATCATGAACCGCAAAGACTTGGGCATTCACACCGAAATGTTCACCGATGGCATGGTCGACCTCTACAACGCCGGGGTCATCACTAACCGCCGTAAAACCCAGTGGAAGGGTAAGATGGTCGGCGCGTTTGCGCTGGGCACGCAAAAGCTCTACGATTTCGTCAACAACAACCTGGGGGTTGAGTTTCAGCAGGGGCGGGTGACCAATGATCCTAACATCATCGGACGCAATTACAAAATGATCAGTATCAACACAGCCCTGCAGGTAGACCTGATGGGGCAGGTGTGTTCGCAGTCGATCGGGCACAGGCATTTCTCAGGTACCGGTGGTCAGCTGGATACCCACCGCGGCGCGCAGTTATCCCCTGGCGGACGCGGCATCATCGCGCTGCGTTCAACGGCGCGCAATAATGAGATCTCCACCATCGTGCCGACCCTCACCCCGGGAGCTGAAGTGACCGTGCCGAGCCACGATATCGATACAGTGGTGACCGAATACGGCATCGCTGACCTGAAGGGCTTATGCCTACGTGACCGCGCGAAAGCGCTGATCAATATCGCGCACCCCAATTTCAGGGACCAGTTGAAAGAGGAAGTTACACGAATGGGTATCGTGCCGCGTTTTTAAACCGGAAAGGAGTAATCATGAATGCGTTGATTGGGAAGTGGAAGCAGCCGGAAGGACAGGCGTACGCTGGATTGATCTTTGAATTCAAGGCCGACGGCACTTTCGATTCACAATACCCTGAGATGGGCATCGTATCATCCGGAACCTACCAGGTTGACGGAGACATGATCCACATGGACCAGACCACACATACATTCGGTCTGCTGGGCAAGTTCGCCGGTCGTTTCGCGATCGAGGGCGATACGTTGAAATTGCTTTTCGGCAACCCGGGGGAACCCGCTCCTGAGGACCTGGGCAAAGCACGGCTCTATTTGAAAATCTAGAAAGGGATTGTTTTTACATGGGAAAACTGGCAAGAGGTGTCGCGCTGGTTGGCGCGGGAATGAGCAAATTTGGCGCGTTCAAGGGTAAAACCTCGCGCGATCTATTCTTTGAGGCTTTCGTGGAAATGCTGGGCACCGTTGATAAAGGGATCGATCCGAAAAAGATCGAAGCCTTCTACATGGGCAACTTTAGCAGTGACCTGTTCGAGGGTCAGGGTCACCTGGCGCCGATCCTGGCGAGCTGGACCGGGCTAAACCCGATTCCAGCCACCCGCATCGAAGATGCCTGCGCTAGCGCCGGTGTAGCACTGCGTGAGGGTATCCTCGCGGTCGCTTCGGGCATGTACGATATTGTGCTGGTGGCGGGCGTTGAAAAAATGACCGACCTGCCCACCGAGAAAGTGACCGATACATTAGCGACCGCCGCCGATGTGCAGTATGAAGTGTCAGCCGGTTTCACTTTTCCCGGGTTTTATGCTTCGATGGCGACCGCCTACATGGATCAATACAGCGCCACACCTGAAACCTTCATGAAAGTGGGCATCAAGAATCACGAGCACGGATCGCTCAACGAGAAAGCCCAATTCGGCGCGAAGATCACGACGCTAATGGAAGCACGTAAAGCCAGCGCCGCGAAGAAAGGGCTGCCCATCCCGCAATGGTCGGATGAGATGGAATTTCTGCACGATGACAAAGCCAATCCGATTATTGCTTGGCCGATGCGGTTGTACGACTGCTCGCCGGTTTCTGATGGTGCGGCGGTGGTACTGCTGGTCAGCGAGGAGCTTGCGCGGCAATTCTCCGATCACCCAATCTACGTGGCGGGGACGGGCCAGGCGAGCGATGGCGCGCTTCACGACCGCGAATCACTCACCAGCATCAAATCTGCCCGGCTGGCAGCCGACCAGGCGTACAAAATGGCAGGGGTCGCTCCTCAGGATATTGACTTTGCAGAGGTGCACGATTGCTTCACTATCGCCGAGATCATCGCCTCAGAAGACCTGGGCTTCTTTAAACCGGGCGAGGGCGGCAGGATGGCGGAAGCTGGCCAGACCAGCCGGGAAGGCTCAAAACCCATCAACCTGTCCGGTGGGCTGAAATCGAAAGGGCATCCAGTGGGAGCCTCAGGCGTAGGCCAGGTGGTGGAGGTATGGAAACAGCTGCGTGGTGAAGCTGGCGAGCGCCAGCTACCAGGTAAGTTGAAATATGGGCTCACGCATAACGTGGGCGGCACCGGGCAAACCTGTGTAGTGCACATTTTTGAAAAGAGAGACTGAAGATGGAGAACCAATTCACCATTCACGCTTACACCAATTATCTGAAGGAGCACCGCCTGATGGGTTCGCGCGACATCTCCTCCGGTGAGATGTTCCTGCCCCCGCGCCCATTGAACCCAAAAGATTATTCCACCGACATGGAGTGGATCGAATTCAGCGGCAAGGGCGAACTGCAGACCTTCACCAGCATCTACATCAACTCCACGTTAATGACCGAAGCCGGTTATAACCGCTGCAACCCATGCGTGGTCGGCATTGTGAAGACCGCGGAAGGACCAAGCATCAGCGCGCTGGTGGTGGGATTGAACGGTACGAACCCGCAGACGCTCAAGATCGGCACCCCGCTCAAGGTCAAGTTTATCGACCAGGGCGAGGGAGACACACGCAAGACCTTGCTGGCTTTCGAGCCGGCATAAAGGAATTCGAATGCCTTTTCAAAGGGTGAATGGGATCAATCTCTATTACGAACTGCATGGACCTGAGCAGGCTGATGTAATCGTCCTATCTAACGGGATTTTTATGTCATCGAGCAGTTGGGGGTACCAGGTGGCGGAATTCAAGAAGCACTTCCGAGTGCTGGTGTATGATTGCCGCGGCATGTGGCAATCCGATCACCCGGAAGACCCCTACTCGATGGACATGCACGTCGAGGACCTTGCCGCATTGCTAGCCGCGCTGGGGATCGAGAAGGCGCATATCGGTGGAATTTCCTATGGTGGCGAGATCAGCATGCTGTTTGCGTTGAAGTACCCTGAGCGCACGCGCAGCCTGATCGTCTCTTCAGCAGTGAGTGAGATCGATACGATGCTCGCCACGATGGGCGCGTTGTGGAGCAGTGCGCTGCGCGACCGCAACGCCGATGCCCTGTTCGAGACCTCGCTGCCGTTGAATTTCTCGGAAGGTTGGCTGAAGGCCAACGCCGGCGTTCTGGATGCCACTCGCAAGCGCTATCACCAGATGGATCTGGCAGCCGCGGAACGCCTGATGAACGCGTTCTCGGAGATTAACTTCACTGACCGCTTAAAACAGATCAATGTTCCAACCCAGGTGCTGGTGGGCGAGCTGGATATCCTCAAGCCGCGAAAATACGCGGAGATCCTCGCCGCAGAAATCCCCGGCGCAGAACTGGCAATCATCCCGCACGCCGGGCATGCGGCGTGCATTGAGCAGCCGGCGGGTTTCAACAGCGCGGTGATGGGCTTTGTGCTGAAGCATGGCGAGGTGGTGGGTTGAGCATCCACATCCCGCTGCAACTCTACACCGGCATCCAGGAGACCTTTACCAAGGTGATCACCGAGGGCGAAGTAGCGTTGTACGCCGGGTTGGTGGGAGGTAACCTTCCGTGCACCAACGCTGAGCAGGTGCCTGACGAACAGGCTGATGAACGCATTACGGCGCACCATGAGTACCTGGTAGGCATCATCGGCGGACTGCTGAGCTCACACCTCCCCGGAGAAGGATCGCAGTGCGTGACTATGCAATACGAGTTCCTCGCCCCGGTCTATTGCGGCGAGAGCATCGAAATGATTATCGAAATGACTGAATTGAACAAAGTTAAACACCTGGCCACATTCCGCACCGATTGTTTCAATCAGGAGAAGAAGCAGGTTATTACCGGACAGGCTATTATGCTTGTGCCGGACCACATCTTGCCGTGAGAAGCCAAAAAAGGAGGTGAAGTATTTTCTAAAAAGTATCATAATGAGATTACCTGGCAATCGGATAATTCAAACCAATTGGAGGAGAAACGCAATGAAAAAGATCGCAACACTGGTAAGTGTAATTGTCGTCCTCGCCATGCTGCTCGCAGCCTGCGCGACACCTGCGCCGACTGAAGCGCCTGTGGTGACCGAAGCCCCCGTGGCGACTGAAGCCCCTGTGGCAACCGAAGCCCCTGTGGTTACCGAAGCTCCCGCTGGGTTGACCTGCGCCGAGCCTGTTAAGATCGGTCTCATCACCGACATGACCGGCTCGCTGGCAATCTATGGAGTTATGATCCCGCGCTCGTTCATGCTGGGCATGGAATGGGCAACCGGTGCGGCTGGCTCTGCCGGTGAAAAGTTCGACATGACAGTCGCCCAGGAAAACACCTTCAAAATCGACAACTGCGAAATCATCGTCTACGTGCGTGATGATGCCGGCAGTGCTGAGAACGCCACTACCGTCGCCAATGAGTTGATCGAAGTTCAGAAAGTGAACCTGCTGGTCGGTACCGCTTCTTCCGCCAACACTACCGTGCTGCAGGGTATCGCCGCCCAGAACCAGATCCCCCTGATCGTTGCCCCCGCGGCTGCCAATGACATCACCGGCAAGGATTTCAACGAGTTCACCTTCCGCACCAGCCGCAACAACTACCAGGATGCGATCAATGAATGCACTTACCTGGTGAAGAATTACACCAAGCTAGTGCAGATCGCCCCTGATTATGCGTTCGGTATAGGTTCCGCCGCCGCCTTCCGCGATGCCTGCACCCTGATGGGTGCTGAATTTGTCGCCGATGATGTGTTCGCTCCCGCCGCCACCACCGATTTCACCCCTTACATGGATCCCCTCATCAACTCTGGCGCTGAAGCTTACATCGTCACCTGGGCAGGGTCTGGCTTCCCGGCGCTGGCGCAGGCTGCGGTAGATTCCGGTCTGAATGACAAGATGGTTCTTGCTGCCACCTTCATCGACAACGTGTTAATGCCCTTGTGGTACACCAACGCCATCGGCACCAGCAATGGCATCCTCTACCACTGGTCAGCTCCCAAGAATGAAGTCAACGACTTTCTCGTGGCGCAATTATCCAGCCGCTACGGTGTCTATCCCGACTTGTTCGACGCGGATGCGATGAACGCTGCTATTATGGCAGTTGAGGCCTTCAAGAAGACCGAAGGTGATGTGAGCGGTGCTGCGCTGGTCGCTGCGATGGAAGGCATGGAGTTCGAAGGACCTAAGGGTACTATCTACATCCGCCCTGAAGATCACGTAGCCATCCAGGATATGTACATCCTTAAGCTCGAGAACCTCACCGATCCCACCGCCAATTTTTACTCCTACGTAGAAACCACCCGCCCCGAGCCTCCGTGCCTGCTGCCCGAGGCTTTGAAGGACCGCTGCGGCGCGCTGCCCTATGGCACGCTTGCCGGTGAGTAAATAAAGTAACTGCGTATTCCCTAAAGGTCGCAAGACCTTTAGGGAATACATATATACAAATCAAGATACGTTAATTTTTGAACAAAGGTTGGAAGGATGATGGCTAACGATATACTTTTTGAAACGGTCAACTTAAGCAAACATTTCGGCGCTCTCGCCGCGGTGGATGATGTGGACCTGCAGATCCGCAGGAACACGCTGCACGCGATCATTGGTCCGAATGGCGCCGGCAAAACCACCCTATTCAACCTTCTGAGCGGCAACATGAAACCAACTAGTGGAAAGGTCTATTACGAAGGCAGGGACATCACCAGCCAGCCGATCCACCGCATGATCCACCTGGGAATAGGCAGGTCATTTCAGATCACCAACGTGTTCCCCAATCTTACGGTATTCGAAAATATCCGCCTGGCGTCGCAGGCGATGGAAAGAGGCAATTTCCGCTTCTTTACCGACGCAGCGCATTTGAAGAATTGTGAAGCACGCGCCTGGGCCGTAGCTGAAAAAGTCGGGCTGAAGGAAAAACTCCTCGCACCGGCGCGTATGCTGCCCCACGGCGACCAGCGCAAGCTGGAGTTAGGCATGATTCTAGCGCCCGATCCTGCAGTACTGCTGCTCGATGAACCGACTGCGGGCATGGCTTCAGAGCAGGTGCCCGAACTCATCGCCCTCATCCGCGAGGTGCAGGCAGAAGGTAATAAGACTGTTGTGCTGGTTGAGCACAACATGAACGTTGTGATGAGCATTTCAGACATGATCACGGTTATGAACCTGGGCAAAAAGCTAGCCGAAGGTACACCGGATGAGATCACGCGTAACAAAGAAGTGCAAACCGCATACCTGGGCGGATTGTATGAACTCTAGCAATCATTCGAAAAATCCATTTGATGGTAAGAGGTTCAGATGAGCAATATTCTTGAGGTAAGCGAGATTCATACCTTTATCGGTCAGTACCATATTTTACAAGGCGTGGATGTGACCGTGCCCCAGGGGTCGATCACCGCGTTGCTAGGCAGGAACGGTGCCGGAAAGACCACAACGTTGAAATCCATCCTCGGGTTGGCGTCTGTGCGCGAGGGGAAGGTAATCTTCGATGGGTGCGAGGTGCAGGGCATGCCACCCTATGACGTTGCTGCCCTCGGCATTGGGTTTGTGCCTGAGCACCGCGCTATCTTCCGCGATCTCTCGGTGGAGGAGAATCTTAAGATCGCCGAGCGTGTAAAAGGAGAGTACTTGCGCAAGCGCGATTTCATTTTCGACCTCTTCCCCGACCTCAAGCGATTTCTTGCAATCCCGGGCACCCGGCTCTCCGGTGGGCAGCAGCAAATGCTGTCTATCGCCCGCGCCCTGGTAGCAGATAACAAGCTGTTGCTTATCGATGAACCAAGCGAAGGTCTCGCCCCGGTGATCATCGAGAACATGATGGCGGTCATTCGTGAGCTTTCAAAGGAATCAACGGTGGTGCTCGTCGAACAGAACTTCCTGGTCGCCAGCAAACTCGCCGAAAACTACGTCATCATCGAAGAGGGGCGCTCTGTGAAAAATGGCAGTATGCAGGAACTGATCGCTGACAAAGCGACCATTCACAAGTACCTGGGCGCGGCATAAGGAGACCCAATGAAAACATTTCTAAGAAAAAATTCGGCTCTCCTAATCACGCTGCTGGCCATCCTGGTATTCCTTACCGTCGCTTCGCGCGATATGAGCACGCAGGATTTCTATATCACCTTGCTGCGCAGCCTTTCAGCGGGATCAGTAGTCTTCTTAGTAGCAGCGGGCTTCTCCCTCATCTTCGGTTTGCTCGATGTGCTCAACCTGGCGCACGGCACGCTATACATGATCGGCGCATATATCGGCTGGACGGTTTTCGTAAGGCCGGATACATTCGTTGACCTGCTTGCCCCGGCTTTGCTGCTGCTCACCGGCTTGACACTCACTGGCGCGCTTAAAAAACTCACTTCCCGCTTCACCCTAACCCCAACTGTACGACGCTTGAGTTCGTGGGGATTAATTGCAGTCGGCGTGGTGCTGGCGGTGATGATCCTTGATCGCTTCCCGATTGCGATTTGGGATCTCGACAATTACGCCAGGGGACCGGTCACTTTCTCCTTTTTCGCTGACCAGGGGATGCGGTTGCCGCTTGAACACTTGGGATTTGAGGAGATCTCTCCCATCCTGGCGTTGATTGGCTTGCTGATAGCCAGCCTGCTCTATGGCACTGGCATCGCGCTGATGGGCGGTGAGGTGCGCGCTGACCGCAAACTGAACTTGCGCAGCTTCTTACCGTTCGCGCTGCTGGTTGTGGGCGCGGTGCTGGTGACTATCTTCAACACTCAACTCACCGAATGGCTGGTGAAGATTGATTCCACCTGGCTGTTTCTGGTGGCGATCATAGTGGCGATTGCCAGCGGTGTTGGCCTGGGTGCGGGGATGGAAATCACGCTTATTCGTCCACTCTACAGTCGACCGATCTACCAGTTGATGCTGACCCTCGGTTTGAGCGCCATCGGGATTGAAATGGTGCAGGCGATTTGGGGCAGACCGGGGTTCATCATGCCGCGTCCTTCGATCGCCAAAGGTAGCGGTGAAGGCTGCCCGGCGACCAGCCTGGCTGCCTGGTTGGAGCATAAATGTGCCACGATCCAGTTTTTTGATGGCAGGATCAGGGTATATGACGAGGTCATCATCCCCGTGCTGGGCATAATTGTGCTCATCGCCGTGTGGATCCTGCTCAAGCGCACTCGCATTGGCATGATCATCCGCGCGGGTGTACAGGATCGCGCTATGGTGGAAGCGCTTGGCATCAATGTAAGACGCATCTTCACTCTGGTCTTCGCGTTGGGCGTGGGTCTGGCAACCTTCGGTGGCATCCTGGCTGCTCCATCAAGCGGGCTCAATACCGGCATGGGCGCAAGTTTGCTCACCCAGGCATTGATCGCGTTGGCGATCGGAGGACTCACCAGCTACCCTGGCGCAGCGCTTGGTTCACTGCTGGTTGGGCTTGTGCAGCAGTTCATCATTAAATATGGTCAGATCGGCATCGAGATTCCGTTTACAGATTTCATCTTCAAGCCTACACCCCCGCTGGTGCCGGCCTCAACTGTTTTGTTGATGGTCATCGTCCTGCTGTTCCTTCCGGGCGGTATCATGGGTAAAAAGGAATAACAATGAACAAGCCAAAAGTATCCTTCTTTCGCGAAAACAGCACGATCCTGGGCTTTTTGGTGGTGATGCTGGCGCTGCCGTTCATCATTGGTCTGTTCGAGGGTTCAGCCCCAGCGGTGGTGTGGAATAACCAGGGCACTTATTCCAAGTTCATCCAGGGTTTGATGATCGAGATCTTCATCCTGGCCCTATTCGCCATGAGCTACGACCTGCTCTTTGGTATCACCGGGCTGCTCTCCTTTGGGCATGCCATGTTCTTTGCCAGCGCCGCGTACGGTACAGGCATGCTGCTCAAGTTCACATCCTTCCCGTTCTGGGTGGTGGCGGTGCTGATCTTCGTCATCTCGATTTTGCAAGCGCTGCTCTTCAGCATGGTGCTGCCGCGGGTCAAGGGTATCACCTTCGCACTGGTCACTTTAGGTCTGGCGTCCGTTTTTCACATCGTGGTCACCTCCACTGACCTGTCAAAGTGGACTGGTTCTGATGTCGGTTTGCAGGGTTACCCGGTGCCGGCTTTCCTGAGTGCATCGGCTGAGAAACTACGCTTCTACATTATCGCATTGGTCATCTTGGTGGTCATGTACATCCTGTACAAGACCTTCGTCAAATCTCCCACTGGCAGGGTGTGCATTGCCATCCGCGAGAACGAGGGGCGTGCCAAAATGCTCGGCTTCAACACCTCAAATTTCAAGATCCTGGCGATGATCATCTCCTCATTCACCGCAGCGTTGGCTGGTACCCTGCATGCACTCTATCAACCCGCCATCATCCCCAGTATCGCTGACCTGGGCTTTACCGTCACTGGTCTGCTGATCGTGTTGATCGGCGGCGTGGGCACGCTGAGCGGCGCAATCATCGGCGCGTTCGTATACAAACTGCTGGATTTTGGTTTGCGCCGGTTCATCGGTGAGGGCGCCAGTTTCATCATGGGAGCTGTGTACGTGATCTTTGTGCTCTTCATCCCCTATGGCATTGTGGGTACCTGGATGATCAGAAAACTAGGCTGGAGGCAAGCCTGGAAACAGGGCTGGCAGCGATTGCTAGGAAATTTCAAAGTCAATCAGAAGGATTGAAGTTTTCGAGATACGTGTGAGTAAGGCGCAGCCAACTACTGCGCCTCATTTTTGGGTCAATTGTTCATACAACAAGGTTGTCTCTGTAGAAGGCGGAACCTCAAGCTCATCATTGAGCAGGGTAATACAGCGTTGATATACTGCGTGTACGGCAGCAAGATTGCCCCGCGCGGCGTGGCAGCGCATCAACACTCGATAAGCGGGTTCGTTGCACGGGTCGACCGCCAGGATCTCATGGCAGATGCGCATTGCCTCGTCACATTGTCCATCCTGCAGGCGCTTGTCAGCGAGCTGGTGGGCAGTATGCAGATAGATTTCGCGCAAGTGCTCGCGTTTTTCTATCGTCCAATTCTCCCCTGTAGCGTCAGGCAGGTAATCACCGCGATAGATCTGCAGCGCGGTCTCCAGGTCGTCGTCCAGTTTTGACGAAGCCAGGGCGAGAAAGTCATCCGCATCGAGTTGGAGCTGCGCAGCTGGATTCAATCCGTAAAGCGTCTTTTGTCGGATGATGAAGAAAGGATTCTGCCCAGGTACACGCGCGGGTTCAAGAGCGCGATTGAGCGCGTTCAACGCGACTTTCAGGTTTTGGCTGGAAGCGTCCAAATCAAGGTTCGGCCAGAGCGCGTCGCTCAATTGTTCGCGGGTAAACCATTTGCCCTGGTTGCTGATAAAGAACTGGAATAATTGTCGGGCTTTCTCGCGCTGCCACTCATGCGGATTTGCCTGTTCGCTGCCGCGCCATACTTCGAATTGACCGAGGGTGCGCACCGCTAACCCGTACCCTGGGTGATGGTCGGTTGTCGTTGGGTCGATCATCGGCAGGAGCTGGCTTATCCACACTGGCTCGATGCCCTGGTTGTATGCTTCGAGCAGCAATGGGATAAAAACCTGGGTGTCCTGCATGCCGATGTGGGTGGGGCGGACGAGTATACTGCCCGTATCACTGCTTTTGTATTCACTCGCGACCGACGCGAACGATGTGACGGCTTCCTGCCTGGAACCATGAAACCATTCATAATACAATCGGGCGGCGAGGGCGGCAGACCGGCTAAAGACGTCTCCCACCTCGAGCAACTTTTCCGCGCTGCGTTGCAGCCAATCCGGCGCGTCAGCATGACCCGTCAGCGCGTATGCCGTGCCCATGGTGCATTGGATCAACCCAACGAACCATTGGTCTCCGGCGTTATCAGCAATCTCGATCGCCTGGTCGGCAAAACGCTTTGCCTCAACCAGACGGCCCTGGTAGCCGTAGTAGCGGCAGAGCCCCCACAAGGGTTCCACTTGCACCCTCACTACGTTGAAAGGCCGTACAAGTTCGATGGATCGCTCGTAGCACTCCTTAGCCTGTTGCAGGCGCGCCGTTCGCCAGGGTAAATGTGGGTGAAGCTGGCAGGTGTGCCCCAGGCGCATCCAACCGACTGCCTCCACGAACGGCGAATCCAGCTGGCGCCCGATCTCGATCCCGGAACGCGCGTAAAGCTCGCCTTTCTCCACGTTGCCTAACATCAGGTGAATGAGTGAGAGCAGCAGGGGCATCTCGCGGTGAAATTTTTGCGCACGTTGTTCCGTGGAGGAGGGTTTGATCTGCTCCTGGTAGGGCTCAAAAAGATCTACTGCCTGCTGCAGCCGGCCGGTTCGCAGCAGCGAGCGCGCTTCAAGGTAGATGGCGTCAGGATCGACCTCCGAGCGCAGCATCCCCGCTTCGTTGTGCAGGGCGCGCGCTTCCTCAGGCTTGCCGAGGTTCAACTTGTTCTCCGCCAGCTGGTCGAGCAGCGCGGCAACCTCAGCCGGGTGTTCCTGGGGTTCCAGAAGCGAAACAGCTTCTTCCAGCAGGCTTGAAGCCTTGAGCGGGCGGATCGTATCCAGGTAGACTTGTGCCTGGCTGCGAAGCGCGAAGCTGCGCCCCAATATATCCTTGCGTTGGCGGTACACGTTTTCCGCGCGGGTGTAGGCTGCGAGCGCGGGGTCGAAGTTGGCGCGCAAGCGGTACACCTCGCCGGAGACCAGCCACAGGCGCGGGTGTTTGTTCATCTGGCTCTCGGTCAATTGTTCGAGCCATTTTGCGATGGTGCGCAGGCGGCCAAGTTCAAGCAGGTGGGTCGCAGTCGATTCGATCAGGTCAGCGGCTTTCTCCGCGTCGCCCGCCGCCAGCAGGTGGAAGATGGCTTCTTCGGCATTATTGTTTTGCTCAAAGTATGCTGCTGCCTTTTGATGCAGCACGGGCAGACTCCCGGCATCCTTACGCACCTGGTCGAGCAAAAAATCCTGGAATAAGCGTTGATAGCGATAGGTGTTTTGATCCACCGAAAAAGTGAACAAGCCACGTTCGACCAATTGCTGCAAGATCTCACCACTGTTGGTGATTCCTAATAGTTCGTTGCAGGCTTTCACATCCAGCTGGCGCAGCACCGCGCTCGAAAGCAGGAACTTTTGCATACCCTTTGGCTGGCGCAGCAGCACCTCTTGCGCGAGAAAGTAGAATACCTCAGTGAATGAGGTGGGAAGGTCGGCGAGGATGCGCTCAAGCTGACGGGTGGGGCTGGATTGCAGGCGCTGCCAGATCAACTGCAACGCAATGATCCAGCCATCAGTATAGGCGAAGAGCGATTGCGCCTGATCGTGAGTAATGGCAAAACCGAAGTGGTCCGTGAACAGGAGCTTGATCTCATCCTCTGTGAATGCCAGATCAGACTGGTCGATCAACAGCAACGTTCCCTTGACCCGCCAGCGCACAAATGCCGTGGACTCAGGGATGGTGCGGCTGGCGATCGCCAAGTGCAGCCGCGGCGGGTGATTCTCAATCAGCTGTTCCACCCAACGGGTGATATCGACAACATCGCTCACGAGGTGGTAATCATCCAATACCAGCACCACATCATCTTCAAGGTCGAGCGTGAGCTGGTTGATGAGCGCGGTCATGATGGCTGGTGCAGCCACCATACCCCCGGTTTGCAGACGCTCCAGAAGCTGGTCGGAGGAAGGGGAAAACGCTGAGATCAGGTGCGCCAGAAAAAGCGCCGGGTCACGGTCGGGCTCGGTGATGTCATACCAGAATACCTGCTTGTAATTACTGGAAAGTTCAAGCAAAGCGGTGGTCTTGCCGAAACCGGTGCCAGCGTGAATAAAGGTAAGCGGATAGCTGCACGATGCTTTGTACTTTTCCTGCAGCCTTGCGCGGTGATAAACATCTCTTTGCGGCTGGGGCGGTATCAACTTGCTTTTTATGACCATCTCGGAAAGGGACATGACTGTATTTTAGCAAATCTGAAGCAGATTTGCATGGGCGTTATTATGGTTTGCGAGAGTTACTAATGAAAACAAGTTGAAGTTTTACCCCCCGTTCATAGCTGGTAGCCTGTAAAATAAGATTGCGATTGATGCTTGCACTACGAATTCTCCAATTACACCCTTACACTGAACAAGAGGCAGAACATGACAGATAACGAAAACCGGATCCACGACGCTGTATGCTCAATCCTCGCGGCCTTGCCGCCAGGGGTGACTTTACTAGCCGCCGCCAAGACCAGGTCACTGGATGAGGTCAAGGCTGTCATCACTGCGGGAGTCACTCATATAGGCTATAACTATGTGCAGGAAGCGCTGCCCATCATCCAGGCAGTTGGTAGCCAGGCGACCTGGCACATGATCGGTCACCTGCAGCGCAATAAAGCCAGGGCGGTTGCGGAAAACTTTGACCTGGTCGAAACCCTTGATTCTTTCAAACTCGCGCTGGCGCTTGAGCGATACTGCGAAGAGACGCAAAAAACAATGCCCGTACTACTGGAGATCAACAGCGGGCGGGAATCGAACAAGACCGGCGTACTACCGGAAGATGTCGATGAGCTGGTGGAAAATCTCAGCACGCTGCCGCACATCCGCGTGCAGGGACTGATGACCATGGGACCGCTGTTTGGAGATCCCGAAGCGAGCCGCCCCTATTTTAAAACAACGCGCGGAATATTTGAAAGGCTCTCAAACCTTCAAATTCTAAACATGGAAATGCGCATGCTCTCGATGGGCATGAGCAACAGTTATGAGGTAGCGATTGAAGAGGGAGCCAATCTGGTGCGCCTGGGCACGGCAATCTTTGGCGCACGACCAGTGAAGTGATCGAACACTAAGTTGCAAAAATTCAGGGTTAATCCAGCAGTCCTTCGCGGCGTAGCAGCTCATCCAAGTGGTCGAGCAGTTGCTTCATACTTACTCCCAGTTCCTCCAGTTCACCAGCGCCTGCACGCAACAATGCCCTAACGTCCGCGTCCATATCCACCGGCTGCAGCAGGCAGGTGGCAGCCGCCAATTCAAGCAGCCGCTTTTCACCAGGGTGGGTAAGGCGGTTGAGCGCGAAGAGAATATCGAAGTAACTGGCTAACAACCCTGCCAGGCGATGATTCACGCTGACCACGTCGCCGCGCCGGAGGGCTTTCTCCGCCTGGTGCGCGTAAGCAGGGATGATCGTGCGCAGCACAGGGTGGTTGAAGTGGATGATATTCTGGCGCAAAGCCTCCGGGTAATCCACATTACAGCGCGATTGCAATTCCTTCAGCCAGCCGTGTTTATCCTCAAGGACGTTCATATACTTAATGGTGTGCCAGAAACAGGTGCTGTATCCCAGGCTGGCTGCGTGGCGCACCAAAACGCGGTCGATTTGCTCCTCCATCCAAGAGGCGGAAAAGAAGTTGTTGTCGATTTCGACCCCGCTGGGCAGGTGGAACCAGGTATCGTTGGGTCCCCAGTAGTTCAGTCCCATTTCTGCGCGCGATGCACCACCGATTTTCTCCACAATCTCGTACCTGATTTCCAGCGGGATATCCGCGCTGGTGAACACATACAGGTCGATGTCAGAGGTGGGGTCGGGCGGCATGGATGGGTTGACCCGAGATCCAGCCATCCCCACTGCCTGCACCTGTGGGAGTGCGCTGAAGTTTGTAGCTATATTCTTGATCAGGAGATCGAGCGTCTTTTCGATCATGCTATCATGGATAGGTAACGGGTGATTGGGTTAAGGTTTACTTCACCTTGTAGAAGATGATGCCGCGACCGGTGGGCAGTTTGCGCAATCCATCGACCAAACGAAATCCGCAAAAGCGGTAAATGTGCTCGGCGGAAATGTATTTGCCATTTACATCGCGCGTCACTTGCCATCCCAGGATGGGAGAGTAGATGAACCCGCCGAAATCTACGGGCATCAGCCATTCATAACCGTGCGCGGTTTGGAAGGCAAACAATTCCGCCAGCGCAATCTCCTCAGGCAGCTCCATCAGGCGGTCCCAATCCAGGCTGGGCTGCGGTCGCCATACCACCAGGTTGCCGTCCTTGTCGATGTAGGTTTCGACTTTGCCCTTCAGTTCGTTGTTCTTGTTCACAGTGTCGGTCATGGTAATCCTTCGTGGTTCATGGAGGTGGAGTGTGAGTTAATTGTACCTGAGCTGTGAGCATCACGGTTATGGATACTGTTCAGCCTTTGAGATACACAAGCAGCAGCAGGAACATCAGCTGGAGGACACCCGCCGCCCAGAGCACCGGTCGAAACAGCGGCTTGCGGGTTTTATGGTGGAAGAAGGACATTCCCAGCGCACCACCGGCTGCGCCGCCCAGCAGGATCATCATCAGCAAAGTGCGTTCCGGGATGCGCCCACGCTCGTGCATAGCCGCGGATTTGTCCCATCCCCAGATCAAAAAAGTGAGCATGGACATGAAAAGTGTTAAGAGCAGGTAGACAATAATGGTGGCCATCGCAAATAAATTTTCAAGTCTGGTTGAAGTTCTGTCATTAATCGAGCACTGAAAATAAAAAGAAGGGTTAATGGATGCAACGTTCAACCCTTCTTAAGATCACCCATTTAAAAACATGCGATCAAGCGTGTTTCAGCTCGAAATCTTTCAAGAAGGCCACCAGTGCTTCAACGCCTTCCCTGGGCATGGCGTTGTAGATCGATGCGCGCAGCCCGCCAACGCTCTTGTGTCCCTTGAGGTTGTCGAAACCGGCGGTAACCGAGGCAGCCACGACCTCAGCATCCAGCTCCTTGCTTTCTGTAATGAAGGGCACATTCATTACCGAGCGGAACTGCTTTTCAACCGTGCCTTTGAACATTTTGCTATTGTCGAGGTATTCGTACAGCACGGCAGCTTTTTCCTCGTTGCGTTTTTGCATTTCAGCCAGCCCGCCCATATTCAGCAGGTACTTGAATACTTTGCCGCACACGTAGATCGCCCAACAGTTGGGTGTATTGTAAAGGGATTCGTTCTCGGAATGTGTATCGTAGCGCATATACACAGGGGTTCGTTCCGGCAGCTCTTTGAGGATCAGATCCTCGCGAATGATGGTGATGACCATGCCAGCGGGTCCGACGTTCTTCTGCACGCCGCCGTAGATCATGCCGTAATCGCTCACGTTGCAGGGTTTCGAGAGGAACATCGAGGATTGGTCGGAAACCAGGGTCTTCCCTTTGGTGTTGGGCAGGTCGCGATAGGTTGTACCGTGGATGGTCTCGTTCTCGCAGATGTACACATAATCTGAGTTCTCGCTGATCGGCAGGTCAGAGACATCGGGGATGTAGCTGTAATTGCGGTCTTTGCTCGACGCCGCCAGGTTGATCTTACCGAAATGCTGTGCTTCCTTAAAAGCTTTTTCTGACCAGCCGCCAGTGACGATGTAATCCGCTTCGCCGTTGACCATGAGGTTCATCGGGATAGCCGCAAATTGCAGCGTGGCACCGCCCTGGATGAACAGCACCTTGTAGTTTTCCGGGATGCCCATCAGTATGCGCAAGTCTGCTTCGGCTTCGTGCAATATACCTTCGAAAACCTTGCTGCGGTGGCTCATTTCCATCACGCACATGCCAGAACCGCGGTAGTTGAGCAATTCATCCCTGATTTCTTCGAGCACAGGCTCGGGAAGCATGCTGGGTCCAGCTGAGAAGTTATAAACTCGGTCGTATTTCATATCCATATCCTTTTTAAGTTCAATTGATAGTGAGCCTACAGACTGAGGGCGTGCATTATCCAGTTAATACTTTCGCATAACTCATCCTTGTAAACCGTGATTTTATGGTGAGATTCAGACTGATTATATATCCACTCAATCTTTTATTCAAATCCTGGCAGGTTGAAGTAGTGCCCCAAGCGGCGATCGATCACCCTGTCCGGCTTTAGCGCCGCTCTGCCGGGCAAAAACAGGGAGACCGCTCTTGGCCTCCCTGTATCGTTTGGGTGCGGGTCGGTCAGGCTGCTTTGAATTTCGCTCCCTCGCGCAGCGCCTGGTAGTTCTTCGGCAGCAGCTTCTTGTGACGCTCGGGCAGGTGGCCGGCAAGCGCGGATTCGATGGCAGCCTGGGGCAGCACCGGAAGGTTGGCGAGCAGCGCGCCGAGCAGCACCATGTTGGACATGCGTCTGTCACCCAGCTCTTCGGCGATCTCGTTCGCCTTCAGTTTCACCACGCGAATATCCGTGCGCTTCGGCTCGCGGTCGACCATTGACTCGTTGACCACCAGCAGACCGCCGGTCTTTACCAGGGGCTCGTATT
>JBCFBD010000013.1:0-24028 GCA_038562455.1 Anaerolineaceae bacterium
TGATGATCGCTGTGGTGGTGTGGATGGCATTGCCCGCCTGGCTGGCGCTGGCGCGCAGCGCAGCCGCCCCCATTCCTGGCGACATGCTGGTCAAACCCAGCCTCACACCCACTGCCACGGCTACCTTCACACCCATCCCAACATCAACGCCCACACCCACACCTACAGATACCCCGACTCCTACCAGCACCTTCACCCCGGAGCCCACCAACACACCGGTGCCCCCCACCGCCGTCTCTAACGCACCCTCCGCCCCGATCGACGCTGAAGGACGCTGGATCGATATCAACCTCAGCGACCAGATGCTATACGCTTACGACGGCGATGAGGTGGTGAATTCCTTCCTCGTGTCCACCGGTACATACTATCACCCCACTGTGACCGGGCAATATTACATTTATGTCAAATACCGGTACACCGACATGCGGGGCGCAGATTACTACTTGCCCGATGTGCCTTACACAATGTATTTCTACGAAGGGTACGGCATTCACGGCACGTACTGGCACAACAACTTTGGTACGCCCATGAGCCATGGCTGCGTCAATATGCGAACCAGCGAAGCGGAATGGCTCTTCTATTGGGCTTCAGTCGGCACCCTGGTGAACGTCCACTATTAACCATGAATGGCTCGGATTCACTTCCTAATCTATCCAGACGCGAGTTCCTCAGGCTCGGCAGCGCGGGTCTCCTTGCGCTTCTGACCACCGGTATCGACAGCCGATCTTTAGCGCAGGCTGCAATGGGTGACACCATCACCTTCGGTCTCGGACGCATCACGGCCAACCGTGTGGAAATGTTCGATGCCCCCAGTCTGGACGCAAAATCAGTGCGCACCTTGTGGAAAGACCTGGTTTTCCCCATCACCAAGATCGAGATCGGCAGCGGTGAACCGGCTCACAATCGCATCTGGTACCAGCTGGAAAATGAGGGATATGTCCACTCCGGCAGTGTCCAGCCGGTGAAGATCGACAAGAACGAACCCATGTTCAGTATCCCGCAGAAAGGCATGCTGGCTGAAGTGACCGTGCCTTTCACCGACGCCGTGTGGGATCCGCTCGGTAAGCCAACCGTGGCTTACCGTCTCTACTACACCTCAACCCATTGGATCACCGGTCTGGTGGAGGATAAGGACGGCGTCTCATGGTACGAAGTCCTCGAAGATTTTTACCAGTATAAATACTACGTCAACACCGCCCACCTTCGCGTGATCCCGCCAGAGGAGGTTTCCCTCCTATCGCCGGATGTGCCCCCCGCTGACAAGCGCTTGGAAGTGCGCCTGAACGACCAGCTAGTCATCGCGTACGAAGGCAGCCAGCAGGTGCAGATGATGCGCTGCTCAGCCGGAACGGCTGCTTACCGCGGTTACCTCACCCCCACTGGCACCTTCAGCACCGATTACAAGCGCCCATCGCGCCACATGGTCAACAGCCGACTGGTATCCGCCTACAGTTACGACCTGCCCGGCGTTCCCTGGATCTGTTATATCACCGAAGAGGGCATCGCCTTCCACGGGGCGTATTGGCATAATGACTTCGGTCGCCCACGCAGTCACGGGTGCATCAACCTGCTGGCGGAGCATGCCAAGTGGATTTACCGCTGGACCACGCCCCTGGTGCCATTTGAAGAACAGCGCATTGATAAACGCGGCGGTACGCGCGTGGACATCGTGCTCTAACGGTTTTCTCTCATACAAAACAATAAACCATAGGGATGCTTTATAATACAGGTAAAGAGGACCTATGCCTGTAGAACCTTTGTTTAAAGGACTCATCAGTGATGAATACGACCGCCCGGTGGAGACTGCCTTGGTCGGCAGCGAACCGTGCTACGTCATCAACGACGCCGGTTTCCTGCGCCACATCCCCTCCCGCCCCATCGACCTGCAGATCTTGAAATCCTTCGGTCAGCAGATCGAAGGCAATGAGGAGCAGCTCGCCGAACAAGCCACCAAGATGATGGGCAGCGATGACCTGTTCACGCACGCGATCCTGGAATCCCAACTGAAGAACCTCGACCAGCACTACGAAACTGTCCTTAAGATGGGCATTCCCGAAGAGACCCGCGCCTATCTGGGCATGATGGGTTTCAAGGTGATGATCGATATCCACGGTGAGATCACCAAAATCGAATTTCCTTCCGCGCCCCCCGATGAAAGTGGAGAGGGTAACTAATGTCTGATTACATCATCACGGTGACCGAATCCAGCTTTGAGTACGACGTGATCGCGTATTCCCAGAACACGCCAGTGGTGGTCGATTTTTGGGCGGAGTGGTGCAAACCGTGCAAATTGCTCTCGCCGCTACTCGAACGCATGGCGGAAGAAGCCGAAGGCGGTTTCAGACTGGCCAAGGTTGATGTTGACGCCAACCCCAACCTGCCGCTGCGCTTCAGCGTGCGCTCGATCCCCACCGTGATGGCGTTCAGCCAGGGTAGAAAGGTTTCTGATTTCACCGGACTGATCCCCGAACACAAGATCATCGAATTCCTGCGCAACATTCTTCCCCCCAGCCCGTCAGACCTGCTGGCTCAGAAAGGCAACAGCCTGCTCGCCATGGAGGATGTCGTTGGCGCACGCGAAGCGTTTTTGCAGGGGCTCGACCTTGACGAACGCCACGCGGGCTGCATGTTGGGTCTCATGAAGGTGCTGCTGCTGGAAGGCAATTCCAACGACGCGCAATCCGTTTTCCGGAACTTCCCGGCCTCGCCGGAGTACAACAATGCTGAAAAACTGGTCCCCCTGCTTAAAGCACTTGAGGATTACCGCGCCAGCCATCTGCCGGCGGAAAGCGATCTCGACGCCGCGTTCACCAACTCCATCCGCCTGGCGAGCCGCGGCAACACACTTGCCAGCATTGACGGTCTGCTCGAAATCCTGCGCCAGGACAAGCGTTACCGTAAAGACCGCGCGCGTAACGTGCTGCTCGCGCTGCTTGATCTGCTCGACCAGAACACAGACCTCACCCGCCAGTACCGCGCGGAACTGGCTTCCATTCTCTTCTAAAGCAAGGGGCTGCCGATTGGCAGCCTAAATTTTCGTTATTTACTTTTAACCAGTACCAGTTCCCCCCAAGTGGTCGGATCCTGTAAATTTCGATTGCGCGCGGTCGAGATCATCGTGTCCTGTACGTTCTCGCCGGTCTTGTCGTTGTCGCTCACGGATACCGCAAAGCCGATGTGCAGCCCCTTGGTGGGTTTGATCTCCAGCAGCGACCAGGGGATGGCGATCTCAATGCGGTAGATCGGGCTGATTTCAAACAGCGAAGACACCAGCACCTTATCCAGAGTGCCCTTCTTGGCGATCGGGTACCAGAGGTAAACCTCTTTGCTGATGCTCTTGGCCGGGTTGCCCGGCGAAACGCCGAACTGGTAGTCATCCTGGCTGAGCGTGGTGGAGTAGAAGTCATTGTCCAGGTTTGCGTCGATCAGGATCTCAACCGAGTCGCCCAGGTAAAGCTGCTCCCCGCTCTTGTTCTGTACGAAAATGTCATCGGTGACCTTCACCGAAATGTACAGGTAGTCATCATCCCATGCCGCGGCAAAAGCGCCTTCAAGGTCAGCCGCATCCTTCCAATTTTCCCGCTTGAACACCACGTAAGGAATGGCGTACTTGTAGGTTTTCTCCACCCATTCCTCGTAAGTGCCATCCATCACCGGCGGGGTCGAAAGGTACACAGCTTTCATCAAGCTACCGCCGCGCTGTTTGACTTCCGGTGTGGGTGACAGGTACACAGCCGTGTTGGTGGGCTGTGCAGTGGGCATCGCAGTTGGTGCCACAGTCGGCATTTCAGTGGGCTGCGTGGTGGGAGCGGCGGGTGTCACCGTGGCGGGGATTTGTTCGATGATCTCGAACAGCGCCGTCAACGTCAGGTTAGGGGCAGGATCGGTTTCCTGCGGCGGGTTATACACCGGCAAGTTGCATGAGACAAGAGAAACCGCGATGAACGCTATCATGATCAACAGGTTCATAGGCTTTTTCATACATCCTCCTTTACCAATCCAAACGGCTTGATCAAACCAGTATGCCAGTTTATTTGATGCATTATTTATACGAATTAGATTGACAAAAGTTCCCCATTCACCTCGTAGAGATCTACGATTTTTTCTCAAGGCAGGATTTTAGGAATCTCTCCCAGACCGCCGGGATTTTTTCCTGTATGAACTTTGCATACGAACAATCAGGCGTCTCGATCATACCTTTTTTGGTCATGTAAGCGATCAATTCGTTATGCCACCACTCCAACTGCCCTGGCTTCCAATTCTCGTACCGCCAGATGACCAGGCGGTTATCGGCCTCCAACTTCAGAAACCATTGGTACGCGTCCAGTATTGCAGTGCAGTTTACAACTTCGAGCAATGACGTCCCCAACCAGGCGCATGGGATCTGTTGAAATGGCAGGAGGTGTGATTCTTCGGCTACTACCTCGTAAAGAAACCCACTCTTCCTTTCAGCAACTTCCTGCAATGCCTTAGGATATAGCTCGTGATAAATCGGGATTCCATGCCGATTGAACCCGTAGGGAAACCAATAGTAGGGACGCTCCACAGCGTTCACGATGTAAAAACTCGCCACGACCTCATTGGTTGAAAGATAAATGTAAGGTCGTTCATGATCCGCCAAGCGCGGTTCCAGTACGTTTAACCCACCTGTTGTGGAACCATGAAATAATCTCATGTGTTACTTCACCAATGACCTTGGTATTTAAGACTCACTATCGAATTTTTCTGACAACATCACCACGCATTCCACATGATACGTGTGCGGGAAGAGGTCGAACGGCTGGATGCTCTCCACCGTGAACCCGCCTTCGATCAACCGCTTGCAGTCGCGCGCCAGCGTGGAGGGGTCGCACGACACGTAGATCACCTGCTGCGGTTTGACTTTCTTCAAGTATTCCACCACGCGCCGGTCGAGCCCTGCCCGCGGCGGGTCGAGGATGACCAGATCGGGTTTGAGTTCCAGTGAGGTAACCACCTCCTCCACCTTGCCCACATAGAGCGACACGTTATCGTGCGCGTCGAGGTTGAGCGCAAAGTCGTTGCACGCGCTCTCTGAAAGCTCTACCCCCGCAAGCTGCTTCACCTTTGGCGCTAGGAAAGCCGAGAACAACCCCACCCCGCAATACAAGTCAAGCGCAGTGCTTTCCGCGTTTATGTTGCAGTTCGCCAGCACGTACTGCACCATCGCTTCAGCCTGCGGTAAATTGACCTGGAAGAACGAGCGCGGCGAGACCGCGAAATCCATACCGTTCACGCGCATGATGCTGTACGCGTCGCCCGCCATCAGGTAATCCCCTCCGCGGCCCAGGTAGTGCAGCGACAGCGGAGCGTCGAGTTCCAGTTCGGGTGGTTTTTCCTGATTACCCTCCAGCCCCGCCAGCAGTTCACCGTCCGAACCGGCGCGCAGCATCACGCGGTCAATGCCGGCGGCTGGGTCGATATCCAGGTTCGGCCACGTCTCATCGATCTCGGGCTGCGGCAGATGGCACTCGTGTATTTCCATTACCCGCGCCCCGCTCACGTCGCGAAAGCCGGGTTTGCCGTCAGTCGACAGGTGAAATTGCATCGTGTTGCGGTAGTTCCACCCGGCGGGCGAAGGGATGATCGGGCGTACCGGCGGTTCCGCCATCTTGCCGATGCGCCGCATCTGGTCGAGCACGATCTTCTCCTTAACCTCCAACTGGTGCGCGTACGTGAGATGCTGGTAATGGCAGCCCCCGCATTCGCCAAAGTGCCGGCAGCGCGGCGTTATGCGCTGGGGCGACGGCGTGAGCACTTCCACCAGTTCGCCGATGTTGTAGTCCTTGCGCTCCCTGGGGATGCGCACGCGTACCCGCTCCCCGGGGATGGCGAAGGGCACGAACACAGGTTTGCCGTCTGCCATGCGCCCGAATGCGGCACCGCCAAAGGTGAAATCCAGCACATCCAGGTCGATCGTGAGTGTTTCATCTGCATCGGTCATCTCATCCAACTCCCCGGCTTACCCTTGAAGGGGGTATGCCACGATGTTATAATCTGAGCACTGCCCCGGTAGCTCAATAGGACAGAGCAAAGCACTCCTAACGCTTAGGTTGAGAGTTCGAGTCCCTCCCGGGGCACTTCTATTTAATAATTTTACCCTTGCATTTTTCTACGCGCTCGGTTAATATAAGGGCAAGAAACATTTGGGTGCCCCCCTCACCCAGATGTTTCTTACTTTTTAAGCAAAAACCCGGCCTTTCGACCGGGTCTCACACTTACTTCGCCTAATTCTCATCACCTGCACGTGAGGTGCGCACCCACAGGAAGAGCACCTGCCCTTCATCCAACTCGCTCGCCCGCGCCGCCAGGATGGGCACTTTCTGTTCAAGCCCCATTTCGTTGCGGTAGTGCAGGTAGATCGGCTCGTTCTGGTTCCACATGCGGTGGCAGCGCTCAACCAGCGCCGGCCCGTTGAACGTGCGCAGCCGGGTCAGTGCCATGCTGTAATTCGCCGGGCTTTCGTTCAGTCCCAGCGCCCAGCCATCATTGATTTGCTCAAAGATCGGCGGTGGTCCTTCTATGATCGTGATCTTGTCTTCCATCATTTTGCCCTTCAGGCGGAAATGATACCACAACTTGATTCGCCGCTTGTTCCGAGCGGGAATTAATACGTTTTTAATACGGTGCTTATCCTCCTCTTATATGCCAAACCTAAAATCATCTCAACAATAAAAACACAACCGTTCAGGAGGCAAACGATGACACTTTATTTTAGGAACCCGGAAATGACGGCGGAACACCGCCGCAGGATGATGCGCAGGCTGATGGAAGATTCCTACCGCCCAGAGCGCGTGCTTACCTTCCCGCTGGAGTTGAATTCGACCGAGAATGATTACACATTGAGGGCCATGTTGCCCGGTTTGTCGGCTGAAGAGATCAGCATCCAGTTCAACGACAGTGTGCTGACCATCGACGGCGAATACACCGCCACCAGCGAAGAAGCCAGGCAGTCCCACTTCTCTGAGTTTCCGGTCGGGCGCTTCAGCCGCTCACTCGAGATCAAGGAACCTGTGTTGGTGGAGAACATCGAAGCCAGTATGAAAGACGGCATCCTCACCATTCACATTCCAAAAGCTGAAGAAGCTAAACCCAAAACCATCAAGATCAACGCAAAGTAAAACGGGGAAATCACCTTTGATTGACAACATAAGCGGCATGCGCCGCTTTTGTTGTTTTTAAGAGTAGAATTAGGCGCGTATGGAAACAAGCCTGCAAAACGCACTCACCGGTACGAGCATCAGCCAGTTGCGCTACTTCAAGACCATTGGCTCCACCAACGATGAAGCACTGCGCTGGATCGGCGGCGGCGCGCCGGATTTTTCAATCGTGATTGCTGATGAACAGACCAAAGGTCGCGGGCGCTTCGACCGCCACTGGGTCACGCGCCCAGGCAGCTCCCTGGCTTTTACGCTCATCTCAACCCCTGACATCAACGATCCGCTGCGCATCCCCCTGTACGCGCCCCTGGCAGGCATTGCGGTGCAGACTGCCGTGCAGCACCTGCTGGGTCTCAACGCGCAGATCAAGTGGCCGAACGACGTGCTCATCAACCGCCGCAAATTCTGCGGCATTCTCGTCGAAGCCGCCTGGCACGGCTCAGATCTGCAGGGCATTGTTATGGGCATCGGCATCAACATCAGCCCGGGTTCAGTGCCAGAGCCGGAATTCCAGACCTTCCCTGCCACGTATCTGGAAGAAGCCCTGGGCCGCCCGATTGACCGCCTGGAGCTGCTGCGCGAAATCATCCGGTCGATCGACTTTTGGCGCGCTGAAGTCGGTTCACCCGCTTTTATGCGCCACTGGCAGGAGCACCTGGCGTTCAAAGGTGAATGGGTAAGGATTGAACATTCTGTAAAAGCATCTATAATGGGTAAGGTGACCGGGATCGATGAATCAGGCCGCCTGGTGCTGGTCGATGCGGTCGGGACTGAAACCCGCGTCGAGATCGGCGACGTGCACGTGCGCCCGGGCACGCAATCAAACGCTGGAGGGTAACATGCTGGACGATCTGCGCAATTCTGTCAATGACGCTTATGAAGAGGAACTCGCTGAAGAGGAAAGGATTCAGGAGATAAAACGCAACCGTCCCCGCAAGCCGTTCCTGGGGATGACCCCCATACAACGGTTTTTCCTCTCGCTCATCTTCTTCCTTATGGTGGCGGTGCTTGGGTTCATCCTGCTGGTGCTTTCGCAACGCATCATGCCGCCAATTGGCTGAACTTGAAAACACAAAAAATCCCGGGATCAGCCCGGGATTTTCTGTTTTCTGTCGATTGTTATTCGGTCTCCCCATTGCCGCGGGGCACTACCGTATTATTGATGCGCGCAATCGCCGCCACTTTGTCGTCAGTGCCCAGGTCCATCAACTTGAATCCGCGTGTCGCGCGCCCACTGGCGGAGATGTCTTTCACCTTTAGCCGCAGCATAATACCGGCACTGGAAATTATTGAGACCTCATCGTCTTCCTGCACCACACGTGCCGAGGCAACGTGCCCGGTCTTAGCCAGGTTCTTCTGGTCAGCAGTAGCAACCCCGCTGGTCGCCCGCCCTTTGGCGGGGTATTCATCTAGGTTGCTGCGTTTACCATAGCCCTGTTCGCTCACCACCAAGAGCTGACCATTGGGTTCTATCACGTCCATCGAAGTCAGCCTGTCGCTTCCCTTGAACTTGATGCCTGCCACGCCCGCCGCCTGCCTGCCCATGCTGCGGATCTCGTCCTCAGCAAAACGTAATGCCTGCCCATTACGTGTAACCAGGATGATTTCATCCTTACCGCTGGTGAGGCGCACCCAGCCCAATTCGTCTTTTTCATCGAGCGAAATCGCGATCAGTCCTGAAGGTCTCACGCTGGCAAACTCTTCGAGCGCCACGCGTTTCACTCTGCCGGATAAGGTCGCCATGGTGAAGAACGATCCCGCGTCAAAGTTGGGCACCGAAACTGCCGCGGTGATGCGCTCACCCGTGTCCAACGAAAGCACGTTCACGATCGGTATGCCGCGGTCCGTGCGGTTGGCATCCGGGATCTGGTAGACCTTCTCCGAATACACTTTACCGCGGTCCGAGAAGAAGAGGATCGTGTGCAGTGTGCGCGCTGGGATCAGGAATTCAATCTGGTCCTCCTCACGCACCGTCTGCCCTGAGACGCCGCGCCCGCCGCGCCCTTGGGCACGGTACAGGTTAGCCGCCACGCGCTTAATGTAGCCTTTACGTGTGAAAGTGATCAGCACGGATTCATCGGGCACCAGGTCCTCTTCCTTGAGTTCCTCATGCGTTTCGCCGACAATGCGGGTGCGGCGTTCATCACCGAATTTTTCGCTCAATCCGCTCAAGTCTTCTTTGATCAGCCCAAGGATCTTGACCGGGTTGGCGAGCAAATCCTCCAGGTAAGTAATGCGCTCCATCAACTCGCGGTGTTCATCCTCAATTTTCTGGCGTTCCAAAGCAGCCAGTCTGCGCAGCTGCATGTCAAGGATCGCCTGCGCCTGGATCTCGGATAATTTGAAGCGGCTCATCAGGCGTTCTTTTGCCGTATCCACATCCTTCGATTCGCGGATGGTCTTGATGACCTCGTCGAGGTTCGCTAGAGCGATCAGCAATCCATCCAGGATGTGCGCGCGTGCTTTAGCTTTGTCGAGTTCAAATTGCGAACGCCGGGTGATGATCTCCTGGCGGTGCTCGATATAAATTTGCAGTGCGCGTTTGAGTGAAAGCAGCCTGGGCTCGCCGTTGACCAGCGCCAGTAGGTGCACCGAAAAGGTGGATTGTAGCGGCGTGTACTTGTACAGCTGGTTCAGCACCTGCTTGGGCTGCGCGCCGCGGCGCAGTTCGAGCACGATACTCATGCCGCGTTGATCCGATTCATCCCGTAGGTCGGTGATAGCGTCCAGCTTGCCACCGCGCGCCAGTTCGGCGATGCGTTCGATCAAACTGGTCTTGTTCACCTGGTATGGGATCTCGGTGATGATGATCTGGTAGCGGTTGCCCTTCATCTCTTCGATGTGTGCCATGCCGCGCACCACCAACCTGCCCCGCCCGGTGGTGTAGGCTTGCAAAATGCTGTCGCGTCCCACGATCACACCGCCGGTCGGAAAATCCGGCCCCTGGATGTGGCGCATCAATTCTTCAATCGAGACCTCATCGATGGTGTCGTGATGGTCGATCAGGTAGTTAATGCCTGCAGTCAGTTCCCGCAGGTTGTGCGGGGGAATGCTCGTCGCCATGCCCACCGCGATCCCGCTCGAACCGTTGAGCAACAGGTTCGGCAGGCGCGAAGGCAAGACCATCGGTTCCTGCAGGGATCCATCGAAGTTGTCCACGAAATCCACTGTGTTTTTGTCAATATCCGCCAGCATTTCCTCAGCAGTGGCGTCCAACCGCGCTTCGGTGTACCGCATCGCCGCAGGGGGGTCGCCATCCACCGAGCCGAAGTTGCCCTGACCGTCAATGAGCGGGTAACGCATCGAGAAGTCCTGCGCCATACGCGCCATCGCATCGTATACCGCCATATCCCCGTGCGGATGATACTTGCCCAGCACCTCACCCACGATACGCGCGGATTTTTTGTACGAAGCGTTCGAGCGCATACCCATATCGAACATAGCGTACAGAATGCGCCGGTGTACCGGCTTGAGACCATCCCGCGCATCCGGCAGAGCTCGCGCCACGATCACGCTCATCGCGTAATCGAGATAAGCAGCCCGCATTTGTTCATCGATATCTACTTGTTGTACTGTCCCGAAATCCATACTTACCTTCCTCACGATAATTAACCGCTTGATTATACCGCATCCCGATTTGAGGCTCCTAAAAACTGGATATAAAAACAGGATCGCTTGATCGCAAAACAGGTGAGTTAATACCCGGTATTTCAGTTTTTTTAAGATATCCACCGACGAGTTGAGAAAAGTCATTTATAATCACTATCATGCGGCGATTTTTGATGATTAGCCTGATATGCATGGTGATTCTCGCCAGCGGGTGCAACGCGATTGCATCTCCCGCTGGAGGAACCCCCGCTCCTGCTTCTGTTGAGTATATTGAAAACAAAGGATCTGACACAATCGTCAACCTGGCGCTAGCCTGGGCAGAGCGCTATCAAACGGTTAAGCCTCAGGTGCGCATTTCGGTTACCGGCGGCGGGTCGGGCACTGGCATCACTGCGCTGATCAACGGCACCGTCGATATCGCCAACGCTTCTCGCCAGATCAAGACAGAAGAGCTTAATGCGGCGATAGCAGCCGGTTATGATCCGCAGGAGTTCGTGATCGCCCGTGATGCCATTGCCATTATCGTTCACCCCTCCAACCCGGTCGGCCAACTGACTCTAGAACAACTCTCCATGATCTTCAAAGGCGAAATCACCAATTGGAGTGAACTTGGCGGCGAAGACCTGGAGATCGTATGCCTGTCGCGCGAAACCAACTCAGGCACACACGTCTATTTCCTGGAATCTGTTGTCCGCATGGGAAACAGCAAGGATGAGTCAATATTTTCTGCGACCGCACTGTTGCTGCCTTCCTCTGAGGGGATCATCGCTGAGGTGAAAGATAACCCGCACGCCATCGGCTACGACAGCCTGGGTTACATCACCGATGAAGTAAAACTGGTGGCGGTATCCTCCCTCGAAACTCCGGATGTGTATATCCTCCCATCACTTGAAACGGTGAGCAATAACACCTACCTGATCTCGCGCAACCTGTACATGTACACCGCCGGCATCCCTTTTGGTGCGGTCAAGGATTACATGGACTGGATCCTCTCAAGCGAAGCGCAACAGATCGTGGGTGAATTGGGTTTTATCCCAATCATTCAACAATAAGGATTCCTTATGGGTAAATCGAATCTGAAAGGAGACCAGGTCGTCAACAGCGTGATCCGTATCACAGGGTACTCAAGTATCCTGTTCGTGTTGTTGATCCTGTTCTTCTTATTGCGCGAGGGACTACCCGCACTGGCCAGCACCCCGCTGAAAACCCTTTTCAGCGTGCGCTGGTACCCCATCGAAGGGTACTACGGCATCCTGCCGCTCATCCTCGGCAGCCTGCTCATCACCTTCGCGGCGACGCTCATCGCGCTGCCTTTCGGTATCGGCACCGCGGTCTTCCTCTCCGAGGTCGCACCTCCCTGGCTGCGTGACATTCTCAAACCGATCATCGAGATCCTGGCCGGCATTCCATCAGTGGTGCTCGGGTTTATCGGCATTCTCGTCTTTGCGCCATTCATCCGCCGCTTCCTCGATCTACCCACAGGTCTCACCGCCTTCACCGGTGCGGTGTTGCTTGGCCTAATCTCCATCCCGACCATCGTTTCAGTGGCGGAGGACGCACTCAACACAGTACCGAACTCCTACCGCCAGGCAGCGCTGGCACTTGGCGCCACTGAATGGCAAACCATTTGGAACGTCACCCTGCCCGCGGCAAAGAGCGGCGTGCTCACCGCAGTGATGCTCGGCATCGGACGGTCAATGGGCGAGACTATGGCGGTGATGATGGTTACCGGAAACGCGCCGGTGATGCCCCAGCAGCTCAATTCGCTTTTCCGACCGGTGAGAACCATGACCGCCACCATCGCCTCAGAAATGGGCGAAGTCGCCGCTGGCAGCCAGCATTATGAGGTGCTTTTCTTCATCGGCATCGTGCTCTTCCTGCTCTCGCTGGTGATCAACATCAGCGCCAGCCTGGTCAGCACGCGTTCGCGCGGCCGCGCAGAAAGGTTATTGTCCTGATGAGCAGCGCGGGCATCGGCAAGGCAAAAACACTGCAGCGCATCGGGTTCAATTTCCTGGGGCTGGTCACCGCGATCACCGCCATCCCCATCATTGGATTGGTGCTCTACATCGTGGTGAAAGGCGCGCCCGCCATCAGCTGGGAGTTCCTCAGTGCCATGCCTTCCAACGGCATGCGCGAGGGTGGCATTCTGCCCGCCATCATCGGCACGCTTTACCTCACACTAGGCACCGCGGTCTTTGCAGTTCCACTGGGTGTGCTGGCGGGCATCTACCTGGCAGAATACGCCAAAGAGACCTTACTCACCCGCCTGATTCGCATCGCCATCATCAATCTCGCAGGTATTCCCTCGGTGGTGTACGGCTTGTTCGGCTTGGGTTTGTTCGTGCTTTTCCTCAAGCTGGGCACCAGCATCCTTGCCGCTTCGCTCACGCTCTCCATCATGACCCTGCCTACCATCATCAGCACCACCGAAGAAGCACTGCGCAGTGTACCTAATTCGTTCCGCGTCGTATCAACCTCGTTGGGTGCCAGCAAATGGCAGACCGTGCGCCGCATCACCCTTCCCCAGGGACTGCCTGGTATCATCACCGGCGTCATTCTCGGTTTGGAACGCGCCGCGGGTGAGACTGCCCCCATTCTCTTTACCGGTGCCACCTTCTTCCTCCCGCAGCTCCCTCACTCCCCGTTGGATGCCACGATGGCGCTGCCCTATCACATCTTCATCATCTCCACGCAGATCCCGGGCATGCCCATCGAGATCCAATACGGTACGGTGGTGGTGCTGCTCGTCTTCGCGCTGGGCATGAATCTCATTGCGACGCTTATCCGCAACCGTGCACGCAAGAACAGGCAGTGGTGAGACGATGAAAGAATTCCTCATCCGCAACCTGTCGGTCAAATATTCCGACGATAACGAAAGCCTCAAGAACGTCTCCATCGAGATCGAAGCCCGCGCAATCACCGTGTTGTTCGGTCCAGCCGGCGGCGGTAAATCAACCTTCCTACGTGTGTTGAACCGGCTCAACGACCTGGCGGACCTCAAGGAAATGCGCGGAGAGGTGCTCTTCCAAGGTCAGAACATACTCGATCCGCAAACTGACGTGATCAACCTGCGCCGCAAGATCGGCATGGTCTTCTCGCGCCCGGTGCCCTTGCCCATGTCAATCTACGATAACGTGGCATACGGGTTGGTAATGGCTGGTGAGCACAATAAACAAAAGCTGGACGAGGGAGTGGAAAAAGCACTCAAACAGGCTTTCTTGTGGGATGAAGTGAATGACCGGCTCAAAGATTCCGCCTACAGCCTCTCCGGCGGGCAGCAGCAGCGCGTCTGCCTGGCAAGGGTGCTGGCGCTCGAACCCGAGGTCATCCTGCTTGATGAGCCGACCTCAGCGCTCGACCCGATCGTTACCGCGAGTATCGAGGAAATGCTGCGCGAGTTAAAAAAACAATTCACCATTATCATCGCTCCGCACAACGTGCAGCAATCAGCCCGCGTGGCGGATTACGCCGCGTTCTTCCTTATGGGTGAGCTGATCGAATACGGAAGCGGGATTGACCTCTTCACCGTACCAAAAGACCAGCGCACCTCTGATTACGTGACTGGCAGGTTTGGTTAAAAAAATCGAGACCCCTCTTTACGAAGGGTCTCTTAGTGTGTCAATTACCGGTTACTTGCGTTCCTGGATCAGCTTTTGCGCCATTAATGCGCCGTCGCGGATCGGTTCGTATCCTGTGCAACGGCAAAGGTGTTTGTTGAGCGCTGTTTCCATTTCTGTCTGCGTGGCATCCGGCTTTTCTTCCAACAAGCCATACAACTCCATCACGATTCCCGGCGTGCAGAACCCGCACTGAACAGCGCCGGATTCAGAGATTGCTTTCTGGACCGGGTGCAGTTCGGTGCCCTTTGCCAGGCCCTCCACCGTGATCACTTCAGCGCCTTCAATGCGTTTGACGGGCAAGTTGCAGCTCTTGACCGCCTTTCCGTTCACCAAAATGGTACAGGTGCCGCAGGTTGAGTTATCACAGCCGTGCTTGGTGCCAGTGAGGTTAAGCACCTCGCGGATCACGTCCAGCACCATCATTTCCGGTTCCACCTCGACGGTGACAGGTTTACCATTGATCGTAAAATTGAACTTCTCTACCATTCTTAATTCTCCTGCCTGGCTTCCAGGGCTTTCTTCATCACGTCAGGTGTAATGGGGATTTCAAAGAAGTCGACACCGACCGCATCATAGATCGCGTTCATGATCGCGGGGGCGGGACCGATTACCGAATGCTCGCCGATGCCGCGCGCGCCGAATGGTCCGACCGCGTCGGGAGTTTCAATAAAATTGATATCCATCGGCACGGCTTCTTTGTAGGTCGGAATGTGATATTTGAACATGTGCGGATTCTTGATCCTGCCATCCTGGTCGATATCCAGCTTTTCGTACAGTGTTGCGCCGATTGCCATGGTCACACCGCCCAGCACCGATCCGCGGATCTGGCGCGGATTGATCACCTGCCCCACATCAAACACCGAGGTGAAGTTATCCACGATGATCTTGCCGGTCTTTTTCTCGATGCGGATCTCGGCAGCGGTGGCGCCGAAGGTGTAATTCACACCCAAGCTGCCCTGCCCGTTCTCATCCGGGTTGGCGTAGCGCGGCAGGCGCGCATCTGATACCGCATGCGCGTACTCGCCGACGGTGATGCCGTCAGAGGTGATGTAGCCGCGGCTCAGGTCAGCCACCGCTACACGGATATCCGGGTCGTTGCGCAGGTAGACGTATTCTCCGTTGTAATCCAGGTAATCCACATCCGTTTTGAGCACCTGGGCAGCAGTATTCTTCACCACCGCGATCAGTTTATCCGCTGCGCGGATGATAGCGCGCCCGCCCTGGGTGGTGAACATCGAGCCAATCGTCTGCCACTCGTATGGGCTGTATTGCGTGTCAATCTCGGTGTACACGCGGATTTTCTCCGGCGGGATCTGCAGGGCTTCAGCCGCCACCTGGCGCACAACGGTGCGCAGCCCCTGTCCGACCTCCGCGCCGCCCATGCTCACGCTCACGCTGCCATCGTTATTCAACTTCATATAGCAGCCCTTGGTGGAGAATGGCGCGCCTTTGGGCGATTTCATCGCCGCGGCAAAACCGCGACCATAATAGAAATTCTCGTCCTCTTTCGGCTTGACTTTGCTGAACACCTTTTCCTTGACCATGTTCGAGCAAGTGACAATATCGCCGTGTGATTTCCACATCTTTTCACCCAGCGCATTGACCTTGCCCTCCACCAGGTAATTCATTTCGCGCAGCTTGATGGGATCCATGTTCAGCTTGCGCGCCAGCAGGTCCATCATGCGCTCGGTCGCGATCTGGGCTTCCTGGTGGCCGTAGCCGCGGTAAGCTCCCACCGCCGGCGTGTTGGTGTAAACCGTGTAGCCGATGAGGTCGCAGTGTTCGAATTCATACGGTCCAGCAGAGTTATGCGTGGCGGCAATGGTGATGTTCACTGCGGTGTCGGCGTACGCGCCGCCCGAGTGCAGCACTTCATTCTGGATCGCCACCAGCTTTCCATCCTTACGCGCCCCGATCTTCATACGTGAGCGGATGCCGTGCGCGATCAAAGTCGAAGTGAAATCCTCCTGCCTGGTCGCCACCCATTTCACCGGGTGACCGGGCACAAAGCTGGCAATCCATGCCACGGTCTGCTCCACTGTGATGTCCGATTTGTAACCGAAGCAGCCGCCAATATCCGGAATGCGCACGCGCACGTCGGAAACCGGAATCTCATAGGAATGCGCCAGGTCTTCGCGGATGATGAACGGGCAGATTGAGGATGACCATACCTCGATGGTGTTGTCCTCCTTAAACCACACGATCGACCCGTGCGGCTCAATGGCGGTACAAGAGCCGTGTGGATAATTGAATTCCGCTTCCACGATCACTTCCGCATCCTTGAAACCTTCAGCGCCCTTGCCCTTCTTCAAGTGGTAAGTGTGCGCGATGTTGGTTCCGGGTGTTGGCTTGAGCGTGGGTAGGTGCCAATAGTCTCCGTTCTCTGCATGAATCAACACTGCGTCTGGTTTCATCGCGTCGCGCGCATCCACATAAACTGGCAGCGGTTTGTATTCCACCCTGATCTTCGTAAGCGCGGCTTCCGCATGCGGCAAAGTATCTGCGATCACTGCCGCGACAGGTTCGCCAATATAACGCACTTTATTGATCGCCATCGGCACCAGGTCTTTAATGTTGTCGCCATAGTGATAATGACACCCCTTGCCAGTGACCACCTTCACCACGCCGGGCATCTGCTCCGCTTCCGCGGTGTCGATGCTTACGATTTCCGCGTGGGCGTACTCGGGTCGCAGGATGGCCGCGTGCAGCATCCCCGGGATGCGGATATCATCCAGGTAGACCGCTTTCCCGGTCACTTTGCTGATCGCGTCTGGCCGATTGTAACTTTTACCGAGGTATTTGAACTTCATTCCTTGCTCCTTTACCAGTAGTTTTGATCAGAGTTTGGAAAAACAGCGATATTCTTCTACTCTATATGGTAACCAAAAATCAACCGGTAAGCAAGCATGACGGGAGATTTATCACGTAAATCAGGAATAATGGCAGTTGCGATGCAACATTATTGTCAAACCAGTCGTCAAGCCAGTTGCCCTTTTCAAGCGCTCATGTATAATGATTAAGCCGAAGTAGAGGAAAACAGATCGACAGGACTGCGTCAGTGAAAGTTTTCGATCGCAAGCCTCTCAACATGGATAAAGTCCGCATCCCACGGGGCCAGGTCTACCTGATCCCGGATCGCTGCAAAGGATGCGAGTTGTGCATTCATTTCTGCCCTGAAAACGTGCTGGAAACCTCCAGCGAGATGAACGCCAAAGGCTACCATTACCCTTCGATCATCAAAGGTAAAGAGACCACCTGTGTACACTGCGAGTTCTGCGCGCTGGTGTGCTCGGAATTCGCGATCTTCACACTCGCAGTTGAGGAAGAAGAAAATGGCTTCTGAACACGCACTCACCGGTCGGCACTTCATGAACGGCGACGAAGCCTGCGCGGAAGGCGCCATCGCAGCCGGCTGCCGTTTCTTCGGCGGTTACCCCATCACCCCTTCCACCGAGATCGCTGAGCACCTCGCACGCCGCCTGCCTGAGGTGGACGGTGTTTTCGTACAGATGGAGGATGAACTCGCCAGCATGGCGATCATCCTCGGGGCGTCAGCGGGCGGTGCGCGGGCCATGACCGCCACATCCGGCCCCGGCTTTAGCTTGATGATGGAAAACATCGGGCTGGGCATCATGCTCGAACTGCCCTGTGTAGTGGTCGATGTGATGCGCGGTTCCCCCTCTACAGGGCTGCCCACCATGCCCGGCCAATCGGATGTGATGCAGGCGCGCTGGGGCTCGCACGGCGATTACGAAAGCGTCGCCTTTTCCCCCTGGTCGCCGCAGGAAATGTTTGACCTGACCATCCATTGCTTCAACGTTGCTGACCGCTACCGCGTACCGGTCTTCCTGCTCGCCGATGAGGTGGCCGGACACATGGTCGAACGCGTGGTCATCCCACCTGCTGAGAGTATTGACCGCTGGGAGCGCAAGCACGCGCTGGCCCCTCCCGGCGATCGCTTCAATCCTTTCCAAATCGAGGATGCCGACCTGGTTCCTCCCATCGTGCATGCCGGCGAGGGCTATCACATCCATTACACTGGGCTGACCCACGACCCCCGCGGCTACCCGGACATGACCGCCCCCACCCACCACGAGCTGGTCACCCGCCTGGTGGAAAAAGTGCGCGTCAACCGCGACCAGATTATCCGCACCGAGGGCTACGATCTCGAGGATGCGGAAATCCTGGTCATTTCCTACGGCTGCACCGCCCGCTCTGCGCGCCGCGCGGTGCGTGAAGCGCGTCAGGCAGGCATCCGTGCTGGCTTGCTGCGTTTGATCTCGCTCTGGCCTTTCCCCGAGGAACAGGTCGCCAATCTGGCTGAGCAAGCGAAATCTGTGATTGTCGCCGAGATGAACCTCGGGCAGGTCAGCCGCGAGGTGGAACGCTGCATTCACCGATCGGTGCGCGGCGTCTTCCATGCTGGCGGAGCCATGATCCCGCCTGACCCCATCCTGCACGCCATTCAGGAGGCAGCCGCTTGAACACACTGACCTTCACTGACCGCCATCCCCTGGATGACCTGATCCGCGCCGACCGCATGCCGCACATCTGGTGCCCGGGTTGCGGCATTGGCATCGCCATGCGTTGTTACGCGCAAGCCATCCTCGATTCCGGTCTGCCAGTAGATGACCACATTGTGGTCTCCGGTATTGGCTGCTCGGGGCGCGTGGCTGGTTACATGAACCTCGACTCCTACCACACCACCCATGGTCGGGCCATCCCCTTTGCCATGGGAGTGAAACTGGCCAAGCCGCAATTGATGGTCACCGTGTTCAGCGGCGACGGCGACCTGGTCTCGATCGGAGGTAACCATCTCATCCATGCCGCGCGGCGCAACGTCGACTTAAAAGTAATCTGCATTAACAATTTCAACTTTGGCATGACTGGCGGTCAGTACGGCCCCACCACGCCGCGCGGGGCTATTGCCACCACCTCACCTTACGGCAACACCGAATTACCCTTTAACCTGCCCAATCTGTTGGCAGCCGCCGGCGCTAATTACATCGCCCGCTGGACCACGCTGCATGCCCGTCAATTGAAAAAGTCCATCCTCGAATCTTTCAGCAAACCTGGTTTTACGTTCATCGAAGTACTCGCTCCCTGCCCAATCGGCTTCGGCAAATCCAACAACATTGCCGACGGACTCGAGGAGATGGAGCTTTACCGTGAGCGCTGCGTGCTGGCGAAGGAGGGTGACGTGCATACCGAGGAGCTGGGTATCGACCTGCGCGAGGACCAGCCCATCATCATCGGTAAGTTCGTCGACCGCGACCGGCCAGCGTTCCGCCCTCCACAAAGGAGCGCAGCATGAACCTTTCAGATCTTTCAATGGAGCCGCGGTCATGAAGCGCGAGATTCGCATCGCGGGTTTTGGTGGGCAGGGCGTTGCACTCGCCGGGGTCATCCTCGGTAAGGCGATGGCGATCTACAGCGACTACGAAGCCGTGATGACCCAGTCCTATGGACCCGAGGCACGCGGTGGTGCATCCAGCGCTAACCTGATCCTTTCCGACGAACCGATCGACTACCCGTTCGTACTCAAGCCGGATATCCTGGTCGCCCTCTCGCAGGAAGCCTACGCCCTATATCGACCCGACGCATGCGCTGATGGGCTGCTGCTCATCGATGAAGACTTGGTCATTCCAAACAATGGCGACACTCCCTATTGCATCCCCGCCACCCGCCTGGCTGAAGAACTTGGGCGGCGGGTAGTGACCAACGTGGTCATGGTGGGGTACTTCACCGCCGTCACCCGCCTGGTCTCCCGCGAGGCGGTGGAAAAGGCTATCGCCGACACCGTTAGATCCAAGACCCTGCCCCTTAACCTCATAGCCTTCGAGGTCGGCTTCAATCACCCCACGATTACGCGCACGGCCGGAGAGCACCATGAGTGACAGCGTACTCGTAATCGGCGGCGGCATCGCCGGCATCCAGGCTTCACTCGACCTGGCAAAAGGCGGCGCGAAGGTGGTGCTTGTGGAACGCGCCCCCACCATCGGCGGGGTGATGGCGGTGCTTGACAAGAACTTCCCCACCCTCGACTGCTCCATTTGCATCGAAGCGCCGAAGATGTCAGAGGTCGGGCTGCACCCCAACATCGAGGTGCTCTCGCTGGCTGAAGTGATGAAGCTGGAAGGCGAACCCGGTAACTTCACGGTCACTATACAGCAGCAAACGCGTTTCGTTACCGACGCCTGCACTCGTTGCGGGGATTGCAGCAACGCCTGCCCGGTGGTGCTGCCCAACGAATACGATTCCGGCATGGCTTTCCGTAAAGCTATTTACACGCCCATCCCCCAGTCGGTACCCGGCGCCTACCTGGTTGATATTGACCACTGCCTCAATGATCCACCCAACTACCTGCCCTGCGACCATTGCCAGCAGGCTTGCCCTCCCAAGGCCGTGGATTTCCTGCTGCCACGCATTGAAACCCTCGAGCGTAAGGTTGGCGCAGTCATTCTGGCCACCGGCTATGAAATGCTCGACCCGCGTGCGCTGCAGGAGTACGGTTACGGTACGCACCCCGATATCCTTACCGCACTCGAATTTGAGCGCTTGGTCAATTCCGCCGGCCCGACCGGAGGTGAGATCATCCGCCCCTCGGACGGTGGTCACGCGCAGCGTGTTCTATTCGTGCTCTGCGTTGGTTCGCGCGACCAACAGCACGCGTATCACTGCTCACGTTTCTGCTGCATGTATTCCATCAAGCACGCCTACCAGGCGATCGACCATAGCATCGAGGACGTTACCGTGCTCTACATGGACGTGCGCGCCTATGGCAAAGGCTTTGACGGATTCTGGCAGCGCACCAGCGGGCAGGGCGCGCATTTCATCCACGGGCGGCCTGCGCGCATCAAGAGCGCCGCGGACGGAAAAGTGTCGGTAACTTACGAGGATATCGGACAGAACGCCCGCGCTACAGATGAGTTTGACCTGGTTGTGCTGGCCAACGCCGTTACGCCGCCCGCCGGTCTGGATGAACTCGCGGGCAGATTAGGCATCACCGTCGACCCTGACGGCTTCATCCACTCCAACGAGACTTCCGGCGGGCTGGTGATGACCACGCGCCAGGGCGTCTACACCGCCGGCTGCGTCTCCGGTCCCAAGGATATTCCCGACAGCGTGGCGGAGGGTAGCGGTGCGGCAGGCTTATCCATGCGCCACCTGAGCGCGCGCCATTGGCCGCATCCGCCCGATGTCGATCCCATCCCCAACATTGAGATTCCGCGCGTCGGCGTGTTCGTCTGCCATTGCGGCAGCAACATCGCCGGCGTGGTCGATGTGGAGAGAGTATCCGAGTATGCCAAAACACTGCCTGATGTAGTCTACGCCGGTCACCAGATGTTCTCCTGCGCGGGCAACACCCAGGCAGAGATCGAAGAGATCATCCGCCGCGAGGGTCTCACCCGCGTGGTGGTGGCTGCCTGTTCACCCAAGACCCACGAGCAGATTTTCCGCGACGTGCTCACCCGCGCCGGGTTGAACCCCTACCTGCTCGAAATGTCCAACATCCGCAACATGGATTCCTGGGTGCACAAACACCAGAAGGAAGAAGCTACCGTCAAAGCCATGGAAATGGTCGCCATGGCGGTCGAAAAAGCCCGCCTGCTTACCCCGCTGACCGCATCCCACCTCGAAGTGCAGCAGAGTGCCCTGGTGATCGGCGGGGGTATCGCGGGCATGACTGCCGCGTCCGCGCTGGCGGAACAAGGGTTCACCACCCACCTGGTTGAAAAGGAATCCAAACTCGGCGGTTTGTTGAACCACCTCGAAACCTTCGCGCCCGTTGGCATCAGTACTGCCGACATGATCGCCGCCAAGGCACGCGAAGTGGACATGAGCCACGTACAAGTGCACCTCAATACGGAAGTCGAAACCATCGGCGGCCTTGTCGGTGATTTCTCCGCCCACCTTACCAGCGGGGAGGATCTGCGGGTTGGCGCGGTGGTCGTCGCCACCGGTGCTGCACCCTATGCGCCATCTGAATTTGAATATCAGCATGACCCGCGTGTCATCACCAACCTGGAGCTCGAAAAATTCATTCGCAACGGCAACCTCACCGCTAAACGTGTCACTTTCATCTCCTGCATCGGGTCGCGACAGGGCAGCGTGGGATGTTCGCGTTATTGCTGCACCTCCATGATCCACCAGGCGCTGGAGCTGCGGCGCATGGGCAAGCACGTGCGCGTGCTGAGCAAGGATATCCGCACCTACAGCCGCAATGCTGAAGAGCTTTATCAACAGGCAATGCAAGCCGGTGTGCAATTCTTCCGCTACGGCGACGCTCCCCCGCAGGACGCCATCACCTGGCAGGATGGGCAGTTGATCTTCCACGATGAATTGCTCGCGCAGCAACTGCGCATTTCCAGCGACCTGCTGGTACTGGTGATCGGACTCGTGCCAGTCGAAGATCACCTTTCCGACCAGTTAAAGCTCTCGCGCAGTGAAGACGGCTTTTACATGGAGTTGCACCCCAAGCTTGGCCCAGTGGAGACCGCCATCCAGGGCGTTTACCTGGCCGGTACCAGCCAGGGCGCCAAGGATATTCGCGAGTCGATCGCCGGTGCACTGGCCACTGCCGGTAAAGCCGGTGCCCTCCTCGCCCACGGCGAAATCGAAAAGGAGCCGCTTACTGCCAGGCTGATTCCTGAGCTTTGCATGGGCTGCATGCGCTGCGTGCGCGTATGCCCCTACAACGCCATTGAACAGATCGGCGCACCCGGCAAAGGCGGCACCGTGAGGATCATGGAAGCCGCCTGCATGGGCTGCGGCACCTGTGCCGCCGAGTGCAGTTTCCACGCCATTGAGATGCCCTATTTCACCCGCGAGCAGATCCTCGCCCAGGTGGATGCCGCCCTGGCGCATAACCCGGCCGACAAATGCCTGGTCTTTACCTGCAACTGGTGCTCTTACGCCGGCGCTGACCTGGCGGGCATCGAAAAACGCCAGTACCCCGCCTCTGCCCGCGTCATCCGCACCATGTGCTCCGCCCGCTTCGAGGAGGAGTTCGTTGCGCGTGCGTTCGACCAGGGCGCCGGGGCGGTGCTGGTCACCGGCTGTCGGCTTACCGAGACCGGCTCAGACTGCCATTACAACTATGCCAACCGCCTCACCGAAAAGCGCTTTAAGAACTGGCAGCGCAAGTTCCAGGGCAAGGGTGTCGCGCCGGAGCGTCTGCAATTGCGCTGGATCTCGGCGGCGGAGGGCAAGGAATTCGCGGAAAAGATCAGCGAAATGGATGAAGTGGTGAGGAAGTTCGGAGAAAATCATGAGTGACCAGAGCCTGCAGCTCAACGACGAGCTTTGGGAGCGCCTGCTTGATCTGACCGCTGGTGATGCTGCCCTATGCTATCAATGTGGAGAGTGCTCTGCAGCCTGCCCGTGGGGGCTGGTGCGCAAGAACGGTCTGCCCGTGCGCCTCATCCTGCGCCGGGCGCAGCTCGGCATCGAACATACCACACCGGACCTGTGGCTTTGCACCACCTGCGGGCAATGCCAGGCAACCTGCCCGCGCGGCGTGGATATCCCGCGCGCATTTCGGGCGCTGCGCCAGATCGCCTGGGAGCAGCGGCAGGTGGAGAAAGGACTGCCCTCCCTGCTCTGGTCGCTGTACTG